>CADCVG010000116.1 GCA_902806075.1 uncultured Rubrobacteraceae bacterium | reverse complement strand
GGCTGACCGTGTTGATGACCAGTCGGGCGCCGCTGCGCCTTGGCGGCGAGCACCAGTTCCCGGTGCCCCCGCTGCCTCTTCCCGACGCGGAAGTTCCGGCGTCTAGGGAGGTCTTTGGACAGTTTCCCGCAATAGAGCTCTTTCGCCAGCGCGCCCGGTCCGTTTCGCCATCCTTCGAGCTTACGGCCGCGAACGCGGCCACGGTAGCACAAATCTGCCATAGGCTCGATGGGCTGCCACTGGCGATCGAACTGGCAGCGGCGCGGGTCAAGCTGTTCTCCCCGCGAGCGCTGCTGGAGCGGCTGGATCGTGGACTGCAGCTACTCGCAGGAGGAGCACGTGACCTGCCGGAGCGGCAGCAGACGCTGCGTCAGGCGATCGCGTGGAGCTACGATCTCCTCGATGCCGGTGAGCAGGCCCTCTTCCGTCGTCTCGCCGTCTTCGCCGGTGGCTGCACCCTGGAGGAGGTGGAGGCCGTGTGCGGTTCCGGTGTAGATGAGCGGGTGGAGAGCAGCGTCTTGGAGGCGTTAGCCTCGCTGGTGGACAATAGCCTGCTGGTGTCGCTGCACGGGAACTCTGCTCACCAGGAGGAGTATGAGGAGCCGCGCTTTACGATGCTGGAGACGATCCGAGAGTATGCTTCGGAGCGCCTGGTATCGAGTGGCGAAGCGGAGGAGATGCGCCGGAAGCACGTATCGTACTACCTGTCGCTGGCAAACGCCGAGCGGGCGGAATCGTTTGGCTCGAGAGAGGCCGCGTGGATGGCGCGTTGGGAGGAGGACCACGACAACCTGCGGGCGGCACTGGGCTGGGCCGTTCAGAGCCGGGATCTAGAGACCGGCGCACGGCTGGTGTTGGCACTTTGGCGGTTCTGGATCGGACGCGGCTACCAGAGCGAAGGTCTCCGATGGGCGGAGTCGGTGCTGGCTCTGGACAGGGCGGCAGACCAGGCCGGTGAAGGCGCGCCCACGCTGTCCGCGAGCAAGAGGGCGTTTCTGCTCTCCGTAACGGGAAATCTGGCGATGAGCCAGGGAAACCTTGACCGCGCGGCGGCGCTGTATGAGGAGAGCCTGAACGTGCATCGGAGCCTGGGCGAGAAAAAGATAGGTCTGGCTCTTGCCATGCACGCCCTGGGCAGCATAGCGTACGAGCAAGGAGACTACGAACGGGCGGCGCTTCTGCTCGAGGAAGCCCTCTCTATATCCCGCGAACGTGAGCACACGTGGGGCATCGCCCAGGTACTCTTCGCGTTCGCGAACGTGATACGCGCGCAGGGAAACCTCGACCGCGCAACGGCGATGCTCGAGGAGAGCCTGGCCTTGTTCCGAAGCCTGGGGCACACGTGGGGTATCGCGCGCTCTCTCAACGGCCTCGCAGAGGTGGCGCGCGAGGAAGGTAAAGTGGCGCGGGCGTCGCAGTTGTATGGAGAGAGCCTCGAGCTAGAGCGGGCAGCAGGTAACAAGCCGGGCATCGTGGCCTGCCTGGAAGGACTGGCCCGGGTGGCGATTGCTCAGGGTCTGCCCGAGCGGGCGGCGCGGCTCTGCGGGGCGGCTGCCGCTCTGCGTGAGGAGGTCGGCGCGCCCATTACGCCGGTTGCTCGCGCCGAGCACGAGCGTACCGTGGTCGCTGCCCGCACGAAGCTGGGGGAAGATGCGTTCGCGACAGCATGGGCAAGGGGTCATGCGCTGCCCCTGGAAGGGGCTATCGTAGATGCTTCAGGCAACGGCGAATAAAGAGCAGAGTACAGGGATGTTACTGGTGTTGCGGGAACTGAGCACATCAGAAACGTGTGGGTAGCTCTACCTGTCGATGGACTGCGCTCATGGCCTCAGGTTCCGGCGGCGACGCCTTCGCCGCGCGGGTCCGCCCCTCCGGTGAAGGTGGATGGGTTGCCTTGCGAGTCATACTCGATAGTCAGGGCGTGGGCGTTACCGAGGCCCCGCTCGTCCACTACCACGTTGTGGCCCAGGGCCGACAGCTCGCTGCGCACGGATACCGGTATGCCGGACTCGACCACCAGAGCATCCGGGAACGTGGTGCTCACGCGGGGGGCGGAGATCGCCTGCTGGACGTCCATGCCGAAGTCGATCACGTTCGTCAGCATCTGCGGGGTGGTCTGCTGAATCGTGCGTCCACCGGGGGTGCCTATTGCGATGTAGGGCCTCCCATCGCTCATGACGATGGTCGGGCACAGGGCGTAGAGGCTCTGGCGTCCGGGATAGACGTCAAAGACGTTGCCCGGGGGATCGAAGCGCGACCAGGAGAGGGCGTCGTTCAGCCACATCCCCGTCCCCTCCGGCATTACCTTGCTCCCGAAGATGTTCCCCAGAGTCTGCGTCGCGCTGACCACGTTACCCTCCTCGTCCGCGACGACGAAGTGCGTAGTATGCCCCTGGGAGTCCCCCTGCTGGGCGTTTTGCACGTTCTCGGCGTCCGGGGAGGGCGACGCGTACGTGGTGTAGCTCTGGGGTATGCAGCGGGTCGGCTGACCGAACTGGGAGAACGGCGTGTTCGGTGACGCCTGCGACGGGTTCACGGTGGCGGCCTGCCCGGCCAGGAACTCTTGCGAGAACAGCAGGTCCAGCGGCGTCCGGGCTATCTCGGGGTCGGCGGCGTACTCCCTGGTCGCCCGGCCGGTCTGCTTGGAGACCTCCGCGAAGGTGTGCAGGTACGAGGTGGTGTTGTGGTCGGAGGGCTGCATGCCGAACTGCCCCATCACCCCCAGCCGGACCAGCGCCCCCCAGGAGGTGGACGGGGGCGAGGCCGTGACAACCTCGTAGCCCCGGTAGTCCAGGCTGATGGTCTCCCTCCAACGGGCGCGGTTGTCGCCCAGGTCGTCGAGGGTTAGAAAGCCGCCATACTCGCGCATGGTGGCGTCTATGGCCCGCCCCAACTGGCCCTCGTACATCGTGCTCGCGCCCTCGTCGGCGATCAGCCTGAACGAATCACCCAGGTCCTCCTGTACGAGGGTGTCTCCTGCCCTAAGGGGTACGCCGTTGTTGCCGTAGAAGCTCTTCGCGTTCTCCGGAAAGGCCGGCCACGACGCGTCGATCCAACCGGCCGTGGTGTCGTCCAGGACGATCCCCTCGTCGGCCAGCTCTATGGCGGGATCGAAGAGGCGGCCCCACTCCAACTCTCCGTAGTCGTTCGAGAGGGTCTCCCACGCGTTCAGGTTACCCGGCGTGGCAACGGCCATCGCGCCGCAGCGGTTGTCTATGTAGTTCGGGGTCGGTTCGCGCAACAGGCTCGGGTCGAGGTTCTCGGGGACCCTGCTTCCGGTGTCGAGGAAGCGCGTCTCGCCGTTCTCGGCGTCGTAGATCACTATCGCCCCGTAGCCACCGATGCCGCTCATCATCGGCTCGGCAACGTTCAGGGCAGCGGCGACCGCCACCGCCGCGTCGAACGCGTTGCCCCCGTTATCGAGGATCTGGAGCCCCGCCCGCGTGGCGTAAGGGCTGGCCGAGCTGACCATGCCCGACCCCCCGACGGCCTGGCTCGCCGCCGTGCTCGAGCTCGGCTCCGGCCCGGTCTGCGCGAGGGTCGCCTCCGCGGTCGTCTCACTGGTCTCCTCGATCGTCGTCTCCTCGACGGGCTGGCTACGCTCCGGAGATGTGGTCTCTCCGGTATTGTCCTCCCCGCCGGAGGCTCTCTCCGAGCCGGTGGACGGAGCGCCGCAAGAGGTCAGGACCGTGACGACCGACACCACAAAGACCGCAAGAAATATCCTTCTCAAAAATACGCTCCTAAAGAATTACGCGTACGAATGAGCGTATAACACGGGAGGAGAAAAACAACCACTACTAAACCTACACGCAGGCCAACCAGCTCGATCGTCCCGCGTGTAGAGATGAACCTCTCGAGGAGCAGACTCTGGTGCTCGTTGAGTGTCTCGCGCTGGCTCCGGAGACCCGGCCCGGCGGCATCAGCAGGGTGGTTCTGTTTTAATTGCCGGAGGATCGGGTGTGAGAAGGGGGTTTGCGCTTCTTTGAAGAGGCTACGGGTTTTGATGACGCGGCAAGAGATGGAACCGGAGAAGCTCACCGATGCGACCGTTGTCGTCATAGACGTACTCCTGGCGACGACGACGCTCCTGACCATCCTCGAGAACGGCGCCCGAACCGTCCTGCCGGTCGCGAGCCTCGAAGAGGCCGAGGAGGTCGGCGGTAAGCTCGATGCGGCCTCGCTCCTGCGTGGCGGCGAGCAGGGAGCGGAGAGGGTAGAGGGCTACGACCTTGGCCCGTATCCGAACGAGTACGCACCGGAGGTGGTTGCGGATAAAGATGTGATCTTCGTGACCACGAACGGCACCCGCGCCATCGGGACCGGCGCGGGCGCGAGAGAGCTCCTCGTCGGCTGCCTCCGCAACGCCCCCGCTCTCGCCCGCTACCTCGAAGCCTCCGGCACGGAGTCGGTCTACGTCGTCTGTGCCGGGTCGGCAGGCCGCTTTACAGCCGAGGACTTCCTGGGTGCCTCGGCCATTCTCTCGCGCCTGAACGAGGACGGCTACCTCGACGACTGGCGATTGAACGACGCCGCTTGGCTCGCGCTCGACTTCGCGGAGCGGTACGGCGGACGCGAGATGGATGCGCTAAAGGAGGGCCGGGCGGGGCGTTGGTTCCTGGAGAACGATATGGTGGAGGAGCTGGAGTTCGTCGGGGACGTGGGGGCGAGCGGAGTAATCCCGCAGGTAGTGGAGGGAAGGCTGCGCGCCGTGGAGGACCCGGAGGCGGTTCAAAAACCATAGCCTCCATTACAGGAGAGTAGGGAGACGAGGAGGAACAATGTCCGATACCATACAGGTTCGCGAGGGCGAGGACTTCGACCTCGAAGCAGTCGAGCGGCAATTAAGGGAGAACATAGAGGGACTTCCCGAGGGGGATCTGGAGGTCCGCCAGTTCCCGTCGGGGGCCTCGAACCTCACGTACCTGGTGAAGATAGGGGACTGGAAGGGTGTGCTCAGGCGTCCGCCTCTCGGGCCGGTGCCTCCGAAGGCGCACGACATGGGCCGGGAGTCGAGCATCCTTATGAAGCTCCACGAGGCGTTCCCACTCGCGCCGAAGCCCTACTTCTTCACGGACGACGAGTCGATTATCGGGGCGCCCTTCTACGTGATGGAGCAGCGCGAGGGCGTGACCATCGACGCCGAGTTCCCGGAGGGCGTCGAGCCGACCGAGGAGCTTTGCCGGGGCATATCCCGCATTGTCGCGGATACTTTAGTTGAGCTTCACGCCGTCGACTGGCGAGAGGCGGGACTTGGGGAGATCGGGAAGCCGGAAGGATTCCTGGAGCGGCAGGTGAATGGTTGGATCAAGCGCTACGAAGGGGCGAAGACCGACGAGATCGAAGAGGTCGGCTCCCTGACCGACTGGCTCGCAAAGGATATCCCCGAGAGCCCGGAGCCGACCATAATCCACAACGACTACAAGCTGAACAACCTCGTCCTGAACCCTGAGGACCTGACCGAGGTGCGTGCCGTCCTCGACTGGGAGATGGCGACGATCGGCGACCCGCTCTTCGATCTGGCCGTCTCGCTCTCTTACTGGGTCGAGGAGGGCGACTCGCAGGAGTTGAAAGAAGTGTTGCCGACGGTGACGGAAGCTCCGGGCTTCTGGACGCGTAAGGAGTTCGTGGACTACTACGCCGAGAAGAGCGGGCGGGACCTCTCGCAGATGCACTGGTACATGGTCTTCGGCTACTTCAAGCTCGCGGTGATCCTGCAGCAGATCTACGCCCGCTGGCATAAGGGTCAGACCAAAGACGAGCGCTTCGCCAACTTCAACGAGCGGGTCCGAAACCTGATCCTCCACGCCCACGACCTCTCCAAAAAGGACGACCTGTAGTGGACGGAGGCGACCCCCAACCCATCGGCGTCCTCGGCGTCGGTACGATGGGCGCCGGCATCGTCCAGCTCGCCGCCCAGACTGGCCACCCGGTAGTCGCCTGCGACCAATCGGTCGAAGCCCTCGAAAAGGCCCAGCGCTACGTCCGGGAGGGGCTCTCGCGCTTCGCGGCCCGGGACGCGTTCCCGGCTGAAGAGGCCGACGAGCACTACGCTCGAATCCACTGGACCGTGAACCTGGAGGCCATGGCCGGGGTGGACGCGGTGATCGAGGCGATAGTAGAGAAGGTCGCGCCCAAGAAAGAGGTCTTCGCCGCGCTGGACGCAATCCTCGCGCCCGACGCCCTCCTCCTCACGAACACCTCCTCCATCTCCATCACCGACCTGGCGAGTGCCACCAACAGACCCGACAAGGTCTGCGGGACACACTTCTTCACCCCGCCGCCGGTTCGGGAGGCGGTCGAGGTGCCGCGTGGATTACTCACGAGCGACGAGACCGTCGAGAGGGCTAAGGCGCTCATAACCTCTTTCGGGAAGCTGCCCGTGGTCGTGAACAAGGATGTGCCGGGCTTCGTGGCGAACCGTTTCCTGATGCCGATGATCATCGAGGCGGCGCGGCTGTTGGAGGAGGGGGTGGCGAGCAAGGAGGACATAGACCTCCTGGTCAAGAAGGGGATCGGGTTTCCGATCGGGCCGTTCGAGCTGGGTGACTTCATCGGGCTCGACGTGGCCCTCGACGTGACGGCCTACGTACACGAGGAGCTCGGCGAACCCTACTATACGCCCCCACGCATCCTCAAAGAGCTCGTCCGGGCCGGCAGGCTCGGCCAGAAGACCGGAGCGGGCTTCTACGAGTACCCGGAAGAGACGGAGTAGGGGGGCCGCATGGGCAGGCTCGATGGACGGGTGGCGCTGGTAACCGGGGCTGGTCGGGGCATTGGGCTCGCAACCGCCCGGCGCCTCGCGCAAGAAGGCGCCTCGGTCTGCATTGCGGACATCGCCGGTGCGGTAGCGGAGGAGGTAGCCGGGACTTTGAGAGGGGAGGGTCTGGAGGCGTTCGGGGTGCGGCTGGACGTGACGGACCGCGAGGAGGTAGAGGCGGCGGTCGGCGAGACGGCCGGGCGGTACGGGCGGCTGGACATCCTGGTCAACAACGCGGGGATAACGCGCGATAACTTGATCTTCAGGATGACCGACGAGGACTGGCGGTCCGTCGTGGACGTACACTTGACGGGCGCCTTCCTGTGCAGCCGAGCCGCACAGAAGCACATGGTCGAGAACCGCTACGGCAGGATCGTCAACGTCTCCTCGACCTCGGCTCTGGGCAATCGAGGACAGTCCAACTACTCGGCGGTCAAGGCGGGTCTTCAGGGCTTCACGAAGACGCTCGCGATAGAGCTCGGCCGGTTCGGGGTCACGGTGAACGCCGTAGCACCGGGCTTCGTCGAGACGGAGATGACGCGAACTACCGCCGAGAGGATGGGCTTCGACTTCGAGGACTTCGTCGCCGCCCGCGTGGAGACCATCCCGGTGGGCCGGAGCGGCAAACCGGAGGATATAGCGGCGGCCATCCTGTTCTTCGCCACCGAGGAGGCGTCGTTCATCAACGGGCAGGTTTTGTACGCTGCCGGGGGGCCGAGAGCGTGAACGTGATCGAACGCTGGCGCTCGCTGGTTGGGGAGCGCTCCCAGCCCGTCGTGAACCTCGTCGAGAGGGGGGCGGTGAGGAAGTTCGCCGAGGCAATCGGCGACCCGAACCCGCTCTACGTGGACGAAGAGGCGGCGAAGAAGAGCCGATACGCCGGTCTCATCGCGCCGCCGACCTTCCCGCGCACCTTCGAGTATGGGCGGATAGAGGACATGTACTGGCCGGATTCCGGCATGATCCACGGCGAGCATCGCGTCTCCTACGAGCACGGCCCTTTGAAGGTGGGCGACGAGATCCACTGCTACACGGAGTTCAAGAGCTACGACGAGAAGGAGAGCCGCGGCGGGTTGCTCGGCTTTATCGTCCTCGAACGCTTCGGTGAGGGCTCCGGCGGGGAGCGCCTCTTCACCATGAGCGACACCGCCATAGTTACCCCCACGCTCAGGAAGACGCTCGGGACATGAGAAAGGGGACGACCGGGCCCGCGTGGGAGGTGGGCGACGAGTTGGAGGGGCACGTCCTATCGCCCGTCACGCGGTTGCAACTCATAAAGTACGCCGGGGCCTCGGGAGACTTCAACCCGATACACACGGTAGACGAGGCCGCCGAAGAGGCCGGTCTACCGGGCGTCATTGCGCACGGCATGTTGACGCTCGCCACGATGGGCCTGCTCTTCTCGCCCTACCTGGAGTACGGCTACGTAAAAGAGCTAAAGGCCCGCTTCTCCGGGATGGTCTTTCTGGGAGACGAGTTGTACATTGGCGGCCGGGTTGTAGAGGCAGAGGATGAAGGGGAGGGGAATCTCTACACGTTCGAGGTCTCCACGCGGAGGGGCGTGGACGTGGTTGCCGCCGGTACGGTAGGTTTCCTCGTGTTCAAGAGTTAGGCCCGGTTAGGCTCGCTGGTAAGCCTTCCACCGGCGCCAGATCAGCACGAGTACGCCCACGACGAGGATCGCCAGCACCGAGTACTCGATAATCGAGGAGTACTCTTTGACGACCGGCCAGTTAGAGCCAAGCACCAGTCCGAGGAAAATGAAGCCGGCGTTCCATACCAGGCATCCGATGATCGTGTAAACCATGAAGCGGCCGAAGATGTTCATGCGCTTTATGCCAGCCGGGATCGAGATGAGGGCACCGATTCCCGGAAAGAGGTGGCCTGTAAAGATGGCCTTCCCGCCGTGGCGTCCGAAGATCTCGCTAGCCCTCTCGAGATCGGCTACGAACAAGAGCTTGAACCGCTCGAAGCGCTTCACGATCCGGTGCAGCTTCTCTTCCCCGATCCAGGCTCCCAGGTAATACAAAACCAGCGAGGCTGCCACCGCTCCCACCGTCGAGGAGAGTAGCACCAGGGCGAACGTGAACTGCCCCTGGCCGACAAGGAAGCCGGCGAGGCAGAGGATCAACTGCGTAGGTATCGGTAGCACGTGGAGGTTTATCAACCCGATCAGGACGGCAATACCGATGTAGCCGAAGGAATAGACGGCCTCCACGGCCCAGTATGCGATGTTCCCGATCAGGTCACCCATTACTACTTATCTCTCACTAACTCTCTCTGATGGAGCGGAATGGTTATACCAACCAGCGAAGCCTACGAGAACCGGGCGTCGAGGTCAACGTGGCGTCTCGGTTGGGCCATTAACGTGACTGCCCCCTTGCGGGTACGATTAGCGGAACAAATCCTACCGAGGAGGAAGAGATGAGCGAAGGCGGTGTAGGGGCGTTGGACCGGGAGCAGTTGGATCGGCTGGCCGCGTACTTCGATGAGGAGATCACGTTCTCGAAGCATATAAAGGCCAGAATCGAGGAGGTCGAGCCGGGGCGGGCCGTCCTGTATATAGACGTCGAGGAGATCCACTTCAACGGCAACGACACGCTGCACGGTGGGGTCTACGCCTCCCTCATAGATAACGCGATGGGTCTCTCGGTCTCCTCGCTGGTGGGCCTGCGTACGGCGACGACCCAGATGAACGTACACTTCCTGGGCGCGGTCAGGGAGGGGCGCGTCACGTGCAGGAGCGAGGTAATCCACAAGACACGCCGGACGGCGACCGCCGAAGGGCGCGTCTACGACGACGAAGGGAACCTGGTCGCGATGGGGACCGGCGCGTTCAGGATCTTCGAGAAGAAGGGTAACCCGATCGTGTAGCCCTACGTCGCCGCGAGGGGGTATAGTAGAGGGCGGGAAAGACAAGGTCAGGAGGAGTATATGTTCCGTACCGAGAAGCCCTGGGTCCGCGTCTACGAGGGGCACGCCTCGCCCGAGACGGAGGTCTACGAGGGCTCACTGCCCGACTTCTTCCGCGCTGCGGTCGAGGAGCACCGCGACAAGGCGGCTATGACATTCTACGGGACGACGTTCGACTTCGCCCGCCTCGAAGCCCTGGCCGAGAAGATGGCCGCCTCGCTCGCCGCGCGCGGCGTGAAGAAGGGCGACCGGGTGGCGCTCATGCTCCCCAACTGCCCGCAGTACGTCATAAGCTTCTTCGCGACCGTCAGGCTCGGGGCGATAGTAACCCAGATCAACCCGATGTACGTCGAGCGCGAGATCGAGCACATCCTAAAGGACTCGGGCGCCGAGACGATCGTCGTCTACTCGGATATGTACCCGCGCGTGAAGAGCGTGATGGGCAACACCGCACTGAAGAACGTGATAGCCGTGGACCTGAAGGGCGAGCCCGAGGGTCTCGACGTCGGAGACGTCGGTTTCGGCGAGTTCGTCTCGGCGGACGCCGAGCCTGCCCCGCGGGTGGAGATCGACCCGGCCGAGGACGTGGCGGTCTTTCAGTACACCGGCGGTACGACCGGCGTCTCGAAGGGTGCGATGCTCACCCACCGCAACCTCGTCGCCAACGTGCAGCAGACGCTCGACCTCTTCGTGGACGACCCCGGCGCGTTCTCCAATAACCAGCCGATAGTGGCGATGCTGCCGTTCTTCCACATCTACGGCCTCACTTGCGTGATGCTCTTCGGTATTCGACAGGGCCTCAACCAGCTCCTCTTGCCCCGCTTCGATCCCCAGGAGGTAATGAATCTGGTCCGGGACAACAAGCCCGTCCTGTTCGCCGGGGTGCCTACCATGTACATGGCGCTCAACAGTCTTGGGGTGGACCTAAAGGAGTACGGCTTCGATCAGGTCCGGACGTACAACTCCGGCGGGTCGGCGTTGCCGGTAAACCTCAAGCGCGCCTTCGAGCAGAAGATCGGGAGGCCCTTGTTCGAGGGCTACGGGCTCTCCGAGGCGTCGCCGGTAACGCACTTCAACCCACCGTTCGCGGGGGAGAGCCGCGAGGGGAGCATCGGCGTCCCCGTCCCGAGCACGGACGCGAGGATTGTGGACGTTGCCACCGGTACGGAGGAGATGCCCATCGGGGAGTCCGGCGAGCTGGTCATAAAGGGGCCGCAGGTGATGAAGGGCTACTGGAACATGCCCGAGGAGACGGAGGACGCCCTAAAGGACGGCTGGCTGCATACCGGCGACGTGGCGCGCATGGACGAGGACGGTTACTTCTACATTGTGGACCGGAAGAAGGACATGATCCTGGCGGGCGGCTACAACGTCTACCCGCGTGAGATCGAGGAGGTCCTCTTCGAGCACGAGGACGTCGCCGAGGCGGTCGCCATCGGTGTCCCGGACGAGTACCGGGGCGAGACGGTCAAGGGGTTCGTGGTTAAGAAGCCCGGTAGTGAGGTGACGGAGGAGGAGTTACTCGCCTTCTGTAAGGAGCGCCTCGCCCCATATAAGGCCCCGAAGTCTCTGGAGTTCCGCGACGAGCTGCCGAAGAGCACCGTCGGCAAGCTCCTGAGGCGTGTCCTCGTCGACGAGGAGAGGGCGAAGATGGCCTCGTCCACGACGGACCCGAGCTAGAGAGGGAGTTTAGTGAGCACGGAAGCAAACGCGCCGAAGGCGAATGCCCAGACGAACGCACTCGACCTGTTCCGGCTGGACGGCAAGACGGCCGTCGTCACCGGAGGAGGTCGGGGCTTGGGCCAGTACATGGCCGAGGCCCTCTCGGATGCGGGGGCGAGCGTCGTCCTCTGCTCCCGCAAGAAGGAGGCGCTAGAGGAGGTAAAGGCGGGCATCGAGGCTCGGGGTGGCAAGGCTCTCGCCCTCGCCTGCGACGTGACCGACCCGGATGACGTAAATCGGGTCGTCGAGGAGACTGAGGAGAGCTTCGGACCAATAGACGTGCTCGTCAACAACAGCGGGGCGACCTGGGGGGCGCCGGCAGAGGAGATGCCGCTCGACAAGTTCGATCTGGTCGTGAGCGTGAATGTACGGGGGACGTTCCTCATGTCCCAGACCGTCGGGCGGCGCATGATCGAGCGTGGCGAGGGCGGGCGCATCATCAACCTCTCCTCGGTGGCCGGGCTCGTCGGCGGCGACCCCGAGTACATGCAGACCATCGGCTACAACACGAGCAAGGGCGCGGTGATCTCCATGACGCGCGACCTCGCGACCTCCTGGGCGCCGCACGGCATAAACGTCAACGCCATCGCCCCCGGCTGGTTCCCCACCAAGATGAGCGGCGGTCTCATTGAGCAGCACGAAGAGAAGATGCTAGATGGCATCCCGCTCCACCGCTTCGGCAATCCCGAAGACATAAAGGGCGTGGTCTTGTTCCTCGCCTCACCCGCCTCCGCATACGTGACCGGCCAGACGCTCGTCGTGGACGGCGGCGCCACAGCCTGGTAGCCGGGGGCGTTCCACCGATGGGCCTGTTGTGTCCCGGGACACGGGCCCTCGCGGCGGACCGTGATACTCTTGAATCAACGGCAAACTGTCGCAGAAGGAGGATCGTATGATCGAGAGAGCGACTTTCGGGGCGGGCTGTTTCTGGGGGGTAGAGGCGGAGTTCCGCAAGGTGGACGGTGTAATCGACGCTGCCGTCGGTTACTCCGGCGGGATCACAAAGGAGCCGACCTACAAGGACGTCTGCTCGGGCGCGACCGGGCACGCGGAGGTAGTGGAGGTCGAGTACGACCCGTCGAAGGTCTCCTACGAGGAGTTGCTGGAGGTGTTCTGGCAGAACCACGACCCAACGACTCCCAACCGGCAGGGCTGGGACGTCGGCACCCAGTACCGTTCAGCGATCTTTTTTCATACCCCGGAGCAGGAGGCCGTAGCCCGCACGTCGAAGGAGAAGGCGCAAGAGCGGTTCAAGAAGCCAATCGTCACCGAGATAACCTCCGCCTCCGAGTTCTACCGGGCCGAGGAGTATCACCAGCGCTACATGGAGAAGAACAGGCTCGCCCGCTTCTTCTCCATGTAATACCAGAGGCGCGGCGGGCGAGCCCTGATAGAGTGCGAGAGGGTTCTATCGGGGCTCGGTCCAGTCATTAACCATTTTATGCACTCGCTCCTGAAACCGGGGCATAATTATGCTACCGTACTGTCCTTGATCCTGAATCGCAGCAGATTATGCAATTTGGGGGCGCGAATCCGAAAGGTAAAGGAGCCTACGTGCGTATTGTGGTAACCGGGTCGCTGGCCTACGACTACATCATGAACTTTCCCGGGGATTTCAAGGAGCACATCCTGGAGGAGAAGGTCCACACGCTGACGGTCAGCTTCCTGGTCGACTCGATGCAGCGGATGCGTGGGGGGGTTGCTGGGAACGTCGCATACTCGCTGGCGTTGCTCGGCGAGCGCCCGCTGGTGGTCGGGAGCGTGGGGGGAGACTTCGGCGAGTACCGGGAGTGGATGGAGCGCCAGGGGATAGACGCCTCCGGCATCGTCGAGGTCGAGGAGGAGTTCACCGCCTCGTGCTTCATCAACACCGACAGCGAGAACAACCAGATCGTGACGTTCTACGCGGGTGCCATGGTCCACTCCGGGGAGATCTCGCTGGAGGGGATGGGCTTGAGCGCCGACGACCTCGTGGTGATCTCACCGACCGACCCGGGGGCTATGGCGAGCTACGCCGACGAGTGCCGCTCTTTGGGCGTGCCGTTCCTCTTCGACCCCGGCAAGCAGACGCCCCGGTTGAGCGGGGAGCAGATACTCGCCGGCCTCACCGATGCAGACGTGCTCATCAGCAATGAGTACGAGTTCGACATGATGGCCCGCAAGACGGGCAAGAGCGAGGAGGAGCTCATCTCCTCCGCGAAGCTCTCGGTCATCACGCGCGGCGAGAACGGATCGACGATCTACGAGAACGGGGGAGAGAGGTTGGACATACCCTCAGCGCCGATCTCGGAGGTCGTGGACCCGACCGGCGCGGGGGATGCCTACCTCGCCGGGCTCGTCTTCGGGATCGCGCGCGGCTTCTCTCTGGAGGTCACCGGACGTATAGCGGCGCTAGCGGGAGCCTACGCTGTCGAGCAGGGTGGCCCCCAGGAGCACCGTTACACGCCGGCGGACTTCGCCGAACGTTATGTAAACGCCTTCGGGCCGTCCCCGGAGGTAGAGGCGTTTGCCGGATCCGTGACGCGGTAGACAGAAGATCAAGGACGCACAAGCTAGATAGAAGGAGGATTTTGCTTAGATGATAAAGAGCTACGACATAAAGGACATCAACCTGGCCGATGAGGGCCGGGACAGGATCGTGTGGGCCGAGAAGGAGATGCCGGTCCTGCGCCTGATCCGTGAGCGCTTCGAGAAGGAGCGCCCGCTCGACGGCGTGCGCATCTCGGCCTGCCTGCACGTTACCTCCGAGACTGCCAACCTCGCCCGCACGCTCGCGGCCGGCGGGGCGGACGTGGTGGTGTGTGCTTCGAACCCGCTCTCGACGAACGACGCCGTGGCGGCCTCGCTCGTCGCGCACGAGAACATCCCTGTCTACGCCATCAAGGGCGAGGACAACGATACTTACTACGGTCACCTCACCGCCGCGCTAGACCATGCCCCGCACATCACGATGGACGACGGCGCCGACCTGGTTACCGGCGTGATCAAGCAGCGGTCCGACCTGATCTCGCAGATGCTCGGCTCGACCGAGGAGACGACCACCGGCGTCATCCGCCTCAAGGCGATGGCCAACGAGGGCGTGCTCAACTTCCCGGTTATAGCCGTCAACGATTCAGACACCAAGCACCTCTTCGACAACCGCTACGGCACCGGCCAGAGCACGCTTGACGGCCTGATCCGGGCGACCAACGTCCTCCTGGCGGGCAAGACCTTCACGGTCGGTGGCTACGGCTACTGCTCGCGCGGCATCGCCGAGCGGGCCGCCGGCCACGGCGCGAACGTCATCGTGACGGAGATCGACCCGATCAAGGCTCTCGAAGCCGCGATGGACGGATACCGCGTGATGCCGATGGTTGAGGCTGCGGCGATCTCCGACTTCATCGTCACGGCGACCGGTAACCGGGACGTCATAGACGGCGAGGACTTCGCCGCGATGAAGGACGGCTGCATAGTGGCCAACTCGGGTCACTTCAACATCGAGATCGACATCCCGGCGCTCGAGAAGATGAGCGTCGAGAAGCGCCAGCCGCGCGCGTTCGTCGACCAGTACTTCCTCGAGGACGGGCGTGAGATCAACGTTCTCGGTGAGGGCCGGCTCATCAACCTCGCCGCCGCCGAGGGTCACCCGAGCGCCGTCATGGATATGTCCTTCGCCAACCAGGCTCTCGCCTCCGAGTACCTGCTCGAACACAAGGGCACCCTCGCCCACGATGTTCACGGTCTCCCCAAGAACGTCGACCGCGAGATCGCCAACCTGAAGCTCGCCGCCATGGGCCTCCACATGGACGCGCTTACCCCCGAGCAGGCCGAGTACCTCGCCTCCTGGGAGGTCGGCACCTAAACAGCGCAAAGAGGTAGCATTACTTTAGAGGTTTGGGAGATGCGGGAGTGACGGGCACACGCCCCGATCTCCCGCATCTTTTCCTTTGCGGAGATGGGCTTTGCTCCGGAAGAGGACCGGCTCTATGCAATCGGTCAGTTGTTGCTCAGACCGCCAAGACCGAACAGGTCATCCTCCTGGCGGCCCTGCTCCAGAGCTTCGATAAGCTCTTCGAGGCCGCCCATCTCGACCCTCATACCACCTTCGCTGACGGGAGGCGGGTTGAGGGCAACGTACTCTACATGGCCCCTCACGGACTCTAGTACCGCTATTAGGCCCATGCCGGAGACTTCGACGGGCTTCCAGTCGGGGCCGAAGTCGGCGGAAGAGAGGAATGCTTCAGCCTTCTCGTTGGAGTCGAAGAGGGGGAGGGCGGGGCGGTCATCCACGGAGATCATGAGCGGTTCCGCACCCGGTGCTGCCTCCTCGAAGAGGAGCACGTAGGGAGGTTGGGGCGCTTCTCTCGACGGCATGGTCAGGAGGGGCGCGGGGCCATCGTTACGAGGAGGACGAGGTTCTCACCGCTCTCGTTGCGGACGCCGTGGGGTTGCCCGGCGCGGGCGATGACGGCGTGGCCTTGCGGCAGGTCCTGCTCCTCGTCACCGATGGTGAAGCGACCGGTGCCGGTCAGTACGTAGTAGACCTTGTCCGAGCCCTCGTGGGCGTGGACCTTCTGGGCCTGGCCGGGGAGGAGGCAGTAGGTATCGTAGAAGAGGTGCGGGGAGTCGAAGAGGGCATTCTTCTTCATCTTCTCCTCCGAGAAGGCTATGGACTCGGGTATGGACCTTATCTCCACCGGTTCCTCCTGTACGGGACGGTTGCAACTCTCACTCTAGTATCCTACCGGACGGACGATTGGGCCTGCCATGATGCGCTCTTCGTGGAAGGAGCAAGCCTTTGAAGTTTCCCGAAGTAGCGCTGCGTTTGCCGGAGTGGGTCGAGGAGTTGGCGTCGAGAGAGGTCTACCCGACCGCCGAGGGCCGGATGCGCCTCGCCGTGGAGCTATCGCGGCAGAACGTCGAGCGCGGTACCGGAGGACCGTTCGGGGCGGCGATCTTCGAGCGGGAGTCAGGACGGCTCATAGCGCCCGGCGTCAACCTCATCGTCAGCTCGGGCTGCTCCGTCTTCCACGCGGAGATGGTGGCCAATCCTGGTCGCCTAGCGAGTAGCCGGAAACTTCGACCTCGGCGGGGAGGGAAGCCTCTACGAGTTGGTCGCGAGCACCGAGCCCTGCGCCATGTGCCTCGGCGCGGTCCCCTGGTCAGGCGTCCGGAGCCTACTCTGCGGCGCGCGCGGCGAGGACGCCGAAGAGATCGGCTTCGACGAAGGGACGAAGCCCGACCGCTGGGTCCGCTCCCTGGAGAAGCGTGGCATTGTCGTCACGCGCGATGTGCTACGCAGAGAGGCCGCGTCGGTGCTCCGCGAGTACGCCAGACGCGGCGGAGAGATCTACAATCCCCGGCAGGATAGTGGAAGGTTGTCGTGAGCACAGAACAGTCGCTCAACTGCAGACTTTGCGGAAGCCCGGTCGTAGTCAACCGGGATCGTTATGCTGTGTTTGAGCAGATGCACTGGCTTTGCTTCCATATCGTGTTCGAGCACGACGGCGACCCGGATGAGCCGTGTCGAGATCCTTCGTGCCCGCAGCGGCACATCGAGATCTTTCGTTGGAAACTTGAGCAGCTAGGGTTGGACCCCGACGAGCTCATCTTCAAAGCCAATTATGGTGACCTCGATCTGTGACGCGACGACCGATTCTCTAAACCCGAAACTGCTTCGGGAAGTCCGTAAGGTTGCGGCAACCACTTTCGGTGACGACGACGAGGTCTTCGATGCGGACGCCGCCTATCTCCGGGTAGTACAGGCCGGGCTCTATGGTGATGACGTCGCCGGGGGCCAGCTCCTCGTCGGCTATCGAGACGCGGGGGGATTCGTGGATCTCCAACCCGACCCCGTGTCCGGTGCCGTGGATAAAGCCCCGCTGCAACGGCTCGCCCGGCTTCTGGTCGTGGGCCAGAGTCTCGTAGCCAGCCTCGTGCAGAACATCAGAGACCTTTTTGTGTACATCCTTACCGTTTACGCCGGGCTCTATCATGGCGAGCGCCGCCTCCTGGCTCCGGAGGACGGCATCGTACATGCGTTGTAGCTCCTCACCCGGCTCGCCCTTGACGAAGGTTCGGGTCATATCGGCGTAGTAGCGGGTCGTCTTATCAACTGGGAAGATGTCGAGGATTATAGACTCGCCGGCTCTCAGAGGACCGCTGCCTCTCTCGTGCGGGTCGGCGGCCTGGGGACCACCGGCGGTTATAGTGCCGTCGGCGGCGCAGCCCCGCCGCAGGAGCTCGGCGTCTATCTCGAATCGCAGGCGCTCGCTGGTGAGGGCCTCGCCCTCGTACATGAGCGTGCCATCCCCGGAGACCTCCGACCCTTCTAGTATCCTCACAGCGTGGGCGCAGGCCGCCTCGACTGCTCTTTGAGTCTTCTCTATGTAGGAGACCTCTTCTTCCGTCTTCCGGCGCCTCAAGCCGGCGAAGAGCCGGAGGTCGGGTGTGACTTCGAGGCCGCGGGCACGCAGTTCGTCGGCGTAGACGAGACCCAGGAAGGGCGGCACGGCGACGAGGGATTCGGCGGCGCCGAGCTCTTCGATGAGGTTGGCGGTCGCGGCGGCCAGAGCCCGTCCACCGCTCTTCAGCTCGCGCGCCAGTTGAGTGACGCCTATCTCGTCGAAGGAGAGCACCTCGTCCACGCGAGCCTCTTTCTTCGCCCGGCCGTACTCCATCGAGGAGACGGCGAGGTAGGTCTTGCCCCCGGAGCCGCCCCCTATGCGCAAGGCTATCACTGGGTCCGGCGCGAGGAAGCCCGAGAGGTGGTACGCCGTCGCGTCGTGCTGTGACGCACCGATAACGAGGAGTGTCCGCGAGTCGTTCTCCCTGTACATTCCGGTCCTCCTCTGGTCGTTGTGTAAGCCTCGTACTCTTCCTTGCGGCGGTTATTCTACTACTGCATCAAGACGGCACTTCACGTGAACGATGCCCCGTATGAAGGGGCATCCTCCGATATAATCGGGGTGATGAGCGAGACCGTAAACATGAGAAGCCGCATCGAGAGGGCCCTGGACAAGGTACGCCCGGCGCTCAAGGCTGATGGTGGTGATGCCCGCGTCGTCGAATGCGACGAGACGAACGGGAGGGTCAGCATCGAGATGCTCGGCGCCTGCGGCGGATGTCCCCTCTCACAACTCGACTTCGTCTACACCATCGAAACCCTGATCCGGCGCGAAGTCCCCGAAGTCCGGGACATAGTGTCGGTTTAGCTACCAGCAAGCTACGAGGGCGAGAGTCGGCGGATAGGATGCTGCCACGCCCTGCGCTACCGATGCGCATCGACCGTAAGAGAATCTGGCGGCTGGCTGAAAGCTAGCCGCTATAGAGCTACTAATGCTCCTGGCGGGTGGCGCGCAGGGCGCCCGGCGGCATCGCCTCCCGGGCTCCGGAGAGTGAGTCCGTGGCGCGCCGACGGACCGAGCGGAGCCTGAGGCGTCTTATGGGGCCGGCGGTCTTGGACTCCTCGTTGACGAGGTGGGTAAGCGTTATGACGTCGTTTACGCACGCCCGGTAGCCCAGGGCGCACATCTCGACCTGGACCTCGGAGGGAGATTCCAGGAGGGTACGGCGTATCTCGTCGGCCCGCTCTACTATGCGGCGTGAGAGGTCTTCGGGGGTGTCTTCTTGGGGCTCGTGAGTCCGATAACCAACGATCTCCTGTGGGGAGATCCTGCGTGCCCGGTACGCCGGGCTGCCTGTGAAGTGGCGCAGGAGGAAGGCGGCCACGAGCGTGAGCGGCAGGATCGGGGCGAGGAGCAGTACCAACCAGACGGGTGCCTCGTACCAGAGCAGGCCGATCACCACGGCCTCGAATCCCAATACTAGCGCTAAGTACAGCTTGCTCATATCTACGGCACCTCTCCACCACACCAGTTACCCTCTCCTAGTCTAGTTTTTAACGGCCCTTTGTGCAAGGAGTATCGGGAAAACCTTCACCATAAGGACGGTAGCCGCCCTGTATAATCCTTCCGTGCGATCTATCGAATTCGATACCAAACGCCCTGTCGCGAGCGCGGCGGAGATCCTCCGGGGTATCTTCTTCGCCCCGAGGAGCTTCTACCTGAACTTCCGGGCCGAGGGACCATTACGCGAGGCCATACTCTTCGTCCTGCTCGTAAGCGCCGTGTCCGGGGTCTTGAGCGCGATGGTGAACCTTGTCTATGCGGCGATCTCCGGCACGTTGGGTGTGGGCCTGCTGGGGGTAATGGCAGTCAACGTGGCGTTCACCGTTCTCGGCCCGCTCGTGGTCGGGGTCTTCTCCGGAGCTTATCTGCTCTCCGTTCGCACCTTTATAGGGCCGGAGGGAACCTATCCGCAGGTCTACCGGATGCTCGCCTACGCGTGGGGAGCGGCTGTTTTGTTCTGGATCCCGGGCCTGAACGCCTTCGCTTTTACCTACGCTACGCTTGTCCTCATGCTCCTGGGCATCCGGTACGTCTACCGCACCTCGTTCCTAACCGCCCTCGTAACCGCCCTCGTGGGCTACGTGCCTTCGTCCATCCTCTTCATACTCCTGATCCGGCTCGGCGTCTTCGTCACCGGCCTCGAACCCCCCGGACCCTGAGCCTTACCTCTTGACGAGAGCCCGGTACTCCCGCAGGTCCTTCTCGGCCCTGCGTCGGACGTGCTCCGGAATCGGCGTGCCTCTCTTGCCGTAGCGTTCTCGCAGGAGGTTACAGGAAATCCCCAGATACGCGCTCCGCGTCGCCAACTCCGCCGGGACGCTCATCTCCCGCGGGAAGACACGGTAGGCGAAGTCCTCTTTCAGCCCCATTCCGGGTGGCCCCTGCCCCTGCGCCCTCCTCGCCGCGAGACGCCCCTCCCACCGCTCCCGCAGCGCCCGCATCTCCTGAGTGTCCGGGTCGATGTTGAGGGGACCGGTCTCGAACGGGTCCTCGGGGGTGAAGCCGAAGGCGTTCTCAAAGAGGCGCGCCGAGCGGAGCGTCCGCTTCTTCCCCCGGCTCCTCAGGAACTCGTACTCCGAGCGGAGCAAGACGAGTTGGACGTCGTAGTAGACGCTGAGACCCCCGAGTGTCGGACGTGTGGCGTCTAGGTCCCGTGCCGCCAGCGCCTGGCGCACCCTGTCGCGCTGTCTGAGGAACATCGCTCGCCGCCACCCGAAGAGCCCGCCGCCGGAGACGAGGCCCGCCACGACCGGGATCGCCGCCGCGAACGGCCCCGCCCACGAGGTGCCGAAGATTGGTGCTGAGAGCAAGACGGAGGCACCCACCAGGCAGGCGACCACGAAGCCGCCCATTGTCGCCTTGCGGCCCTCCCCGGCGGCCCCGGCGTAGAGCCGTCCGAGCTCGTACCACAGCGGGAGGATCTCATCTTCGGGTGTGGGCGGAGAGTACACATGCTAGATTCTACTTCCTCGTGTCAACCGGAAACCCTACACAGCGCGCGGCCCGTCTCCTCACCAACACCCTGAACCCGTTCTCCATCTTCACGGCGCTCTACGCCTTCATGGCGTTCTCCGAAGCGGCTACCGCGCTCCAGGCTATCCTCTACGTCGCCGCCGAGCTCGTCGCGGCGGCCATCGTCGCAGGGTACGTACTACTGCTCCGGCGTGGGGGGCGGGTGGGAGATTTCTGGATCTCCACCAGAAGCCAGCGCACGATGCCCGCCCTCGTCCTGCTCGCCGCATTCGTCGCCCTCCTCACCGCTCTCGCCCTCCTCGACGCCCCCGACACCCTCCTCCGAACGACGCTCTCGATGGGCCTGGCGAGCGCCGCGGTCGCCGCCGTGACCTTACTCTGGAAGGCAAGCGCCCACGCAGCCGTCGCCGGTCACGCCGCCGCTGCCGGACTTCTCGTCCTTGGCCTGCCCGGCCTCCTCTTCCTGTTCGTCCTCCCGGCCGTCCTGTGGTCGCGCGTGGCCGCGGGGGCTCACACCCTCCCGCAGACGCTCGCAGGGGCGGGTGTTGGCGCGGTGTTCGCGCTCGCTTTTCTGGCATGAAAAAAGCCCGCTGGAGCGGGCTTGTAGAGTGACCCCACGGGGGTTCGAACCCCGGTTTTCGCCGTGAGAGGGCGATGTCCTAGGCCTCTAGACGATGGGGCCGGGAGGTTCTCTCGAACCGGGCCAGAGTTTAAACGATGATCACCTGTTCGTCAAAGGGTTTGTGGCAGCCAGCGCCTGACGTTACCGCCCGATATTTCGCCGTTGTCAGTAGAGTATCTAAACTGGCAGGCGCTTCATCTCTTTTGCGGCCTTTTCGAGGCGCATCAAGGTGCGTTTGCGGCCCAACAGGGCCAGGGTTTCGAAGAGGCCGGCGCTCACGGTACGGCCCGTGGCAGCGAAACGGAGGGGGTGTATGAGGTGTCTCGCGCCTTTCTCCTTCTCGGCAGCGAGGCCCCGGACGGTTTCTTCGAGGGTCTCCTCCGTCCACTCCGACAGGGCCTTGAGGCGTTCGAGTAGCTCGGGGAAGTTCTCGCGGACGAACTCCTTGCCGAGTTGCTTCTCGAACTCTAGCGGGTCGTACTCGATCTCGCCGCCATAGAAGTAGCCGGCGAATCCGGGGATCTCGATGGTGCGGCTCAGGCGGTCCCTGAGGAGGGCCATTATCTCTGTGAGACGCGGCATGTCGCGCTGTAGCTCCTCGGTGGTCGCCGCTCCCGATTCGACTAGCATGGGAGCGGCTACGAGGGCGAGCTCCTCCGGGCTCTTGCGCCTCAGGTAGACGGCGTTGACGGCGTTCAGTTTCTTCTCGTCGAAGACCGCCGGGTTGCCGCTTACCCGGTCTATGCGGAACCTCTCTGCGAGCTCGTTGGGGGCGAAGATCTCCTCGTCCGCCGCGTACCCCGCCCCCAGGAGCGCCAGGTAGTTGAAGAGCGCCTCCGGCAGGTAGCCCTGCGCCGCGAAGTCCTCGACGCTCGCTGCCCCGTGGCGTTTGCTGAGCTTCTTCTTGTCCGGACCGAGGACCTGCGGGACGTGGGCGAAGGCCGGTAGCTCGCGGCCGAGGGCCTCGTAGATCAGGATTTGGCGTGGCGTGTTGGAGAGGTGGTCGTCGCCCCTTATTACGTGGCTGATCTCCATCCATGCGTCGTCCACGGCGGCGGCGAAGTTGTAGGTCGGGGTGTCGGTGGACTTCATCAGGACGAAATCTTCGAGGTTCGCGTTCTCGAAGGTGACGGGACCCCGGATCATGTCCTCCACCACCGTTTGCCCTTCGCGTGGCGTCTTGAACCGCACCGTGAAAGGCTCCCCGGCCTCTATCCGCTTGCGCGCCTCGTCCGGGTCCATCTCGCGGTACTCGCCGCCGGTGTAGATTGGCTGCCGCTTCTCGGCTCGCGCCCTCTCCCTGAACTCCGCCAGCTCCTCGGCGGTGGCGAAATCGTAGTAGGCGGCCCCCGAGTCGAGGAGCTTCCTCGCCGCCTCGCGGTAGAGGTCGAAGCGCTCTGTCTGGCGGTAGGGACCGTGCGGGCCGTCAACCTCGGGACCCTCGTCCCATTCGAGGCCGATCCAGCGTAGGGACCGCTTTAGCTGCTCGACCGACTCCTCGTTGGAGCGCTCGAGGTCCGTGTCCTCTATGCGCAGGACGAACGTGCCGTTGTTCTTGCGTGCAAAGAGCCAGTTGAAGAGAGCGGTGCGCACCCCGCCGACGTGTAGCGAGCCGGTGGGGCTCGGCGCGTATCTAACCCTGATTCGAGATTTATCCATGCGCTAAAGCTAGCACACGGCCCGAAAGTAGGAAAGCCGCCGGAGCCGCAGATTCGCCGGCAGGTCGAAGTTCAAGCGACGATGAGCACTTCCAGGGTGCGCGGTCCATGAACGCCCTCGACCCGGTTTAGCTCTATGTCCGAGGTCGCCGACGGGCCGGAGATAAAGGTGATGGCTCGTCCCTCGCCCTTTACTGTCTCTTCGAGCCTCTGGAAGGCTTCGGGGACGAGGCCCACGACCTGCTCCTCCCGCACGACGCACAGATGGTAGTCGGGCAGCAGCGTCAAAGCACGGCGACCCTGCGCCTCCCCGGCGTCGAGGACGATGGTGCCGGTCTGGGAGATGCCTAGAGCACAGCCGGTGAGCACACCGTCGCTCCCGTCTAGCTCCTCGTTGGAGAGCTGCATACTCACGCCGTCGCGTAGCAACTCCACGCCGTCGGGGAGCCAACCTTCGGGTAGTCCGGGGGGTACGACGAGTTGCTCTATGCCGCGTCGCTCGCAGGCTTCGGCTATGGCGCGGGGCAGGTCATCTTCGTTCACGCGGTGGACGGTCGCCTCGTACTCGGCTACTCTTTCGGCGAAGCGGGCGACGATCTCCTCGCGCGGGGCTTCGTCTCTCTTGCGGTAGCCTCGCTCGACGGGGACATCCTCGGCGTGCTCGTCCTTCGGGACGTCGTGCGTGGCGCGGCGGATGCGATGCAGGATCTCCTCTCTCGCGGAGGTCATGAGCCCGGGCCTTCCGCCGAACCGTTCCTCGACCTCCACCACTCCCGGAAGGTCTGCTCCGGGACGGGCCTTAGCTCGCGTGCCTCGGTCCAACCGGCGAGCCTGCCGGGGAGGCGGTGGATGGCGCCGCCTCTAGCCAGCGGCCACTGGCCTATCCTCGCCGCCCTCTGCGCGCCCTCGTAGAGCCTGCGGTCCGAGAAGGTCTTCGCCATCGCCTTCATCGCGACGTTCTCCGGGTCGAGCTTGCCCTTTATGCCGCCCTCGTCCTGTTTGTGGCGCACCACCTTGCCGCGCAGGTGTATGAGCACCTCGGGGATGTTTATCTTCACCGGGCAGACCTCGTAGCACGCTCCGCACAGGGAGGAGGCGTAGGGCAGCGAGTCCGAGCCGGGCTTGCCGATACCGACCAGTTGCGGCGTCAAAATAGCGCCTATCGGTCCCGGATAGACCGAGTTGTAGGCGTGGCCGCCGGTCCGTTCGTAGACGGGGCAGACGTTCAGACAGGCCGAGCAGCGGATGCAGTTCAGGGTCTGGCGTCCGATCTCGTCGTCCAGCACCTCCGTCCGCCCGTTGTCCATCAGGACGAGGTGGAACTCCTGTGGTCCGTCGCCCTCCGAGACGCCGGTCCAGAACGAGGTGTAGGGGTTCATCCGCTCGGCTGTCGAGGAGCGGGGGAGGAGCTGCATGAAGACCTCGTAGTCACGCCAGGTCGGGATGACCTTCTCGATCCCCATGAGCGTAACGAGCACGGGCGGAAGCGTCGTACACATCCGGCCGTTCCCCTCGCTCTCGACGACGCACACCGTCCCCGTCTCGGCGACCGCGAAGTTGGCGCCGCTGATCCCGACCTTCGCCTTGAGGAACTTCTCGCGCAGGTACAGGCGGGCCACGTTTGCCAGGTCCGGCGGGTCGTCCGAGAGGTCCCGGGCGCCGAGTTTCTGCATGAAGAGCTCCCGTATCTCCGAGCGGTTCTTGTGGATCGCCGGCACCAGGATGTGCGAAGAGGTCTCCCCGGCGAGCTGGATGATCAGCTCCGCGAGGTCCGTCTCGAACGCCTCGATGCCCTCACTTTCGAGGTGCTCGTTGAGCTTGGTCTCATCGGTCGCGATGGACTTGACCTTGACCACTTCTTTGGCCTCGTGGCTCTTCGCGATCCCCGCGATGATCCCGTTCGCCTCTTCGGCGTCCCGCGCCCAATGCACCTGCCCCCCAGCCCTCTTCACGGACTCTTCGAGCTGCAAGAGGTACTCGTCGAGGTGGCGCAGCGTACGCGATTTGAGGGCGCGGCCGGCCTCCCTGAGCTGCTCCCAGTCTGGCATCTCCTCGACGGCCACGGCCCTCTTCGCGCGGATGGTCTGGGTCGCCTTGCCGAGGTTGCGGCGGAGCTGGGCATCGGCGAGGCTCTCGCGGGCGGACTCCTCGAATGACGGGGTCTTGCCGCCCGAGAAGGCATCGGGGGCTTTGATCTCCAAGACTACTTCCTCTCCTCGGTGGCTTCGCTGGCGAGTATCTCCGCTAAGTGGACGGCTCTCACGCCGGCCCGCTGGCGCTTTAGGCCGCCGCCTATGTGCATGAGGCACGAGTTATCCCCGGCGGTGCAGACCTCGGCCTCCGTCCCCAGGACGTGCCGGAGCTTGTCGGAGAGCATCGCGATGGAGGTGTCGGCGTTCTTGACCGCGAAGGTCCCCCCGAAACCGCAGCACTCCTTCGCCTCCGGTAGCTCGACGAGGTCCATGCCGTCGACGGCCCGCAGTAGCTTCAAGGGAGCGTCTCCGACCTTTAGCATCCTCAGGGAGTGGCAGGTCGGGTGGTAGGTGACGCGGTGTGGGTAGTATGCTCCGACGTTCGTCACCTCCAACTTGTTTACGAGGAACTCGGAGAGCTCGAAGACCTTCGGGGCGAGCTCCTCGACGTCGGCGGCGAGGCGTTTGTCGTGCGCAAGCTCGGCGGCCATCGGGTAGAGCTCGCGGACCATGCCGACGCACGAGCCGGAGGGGGCGACGACGGCGTCGTAGTTCTTGAAGACGTCCACGAAGCGCCGCACCAGCGGTATCGCCTCGCGCTGATAACCGGTGTTGAAGTGCATCTGGCCGCAGCAAGTCTGTTCGAGCGGAAAGTCCACCCTCACCCCCAGCCGTTCGAGGACCTCGACGGTCGCCCGGCCGGTCTCGGGGAAGAGCGTGTCGTTGAAGCAGGTGATGAAGAGCGCCACTCGCAAAGTCGACCCCTTCTCTCCGTCCGGGATCCAAGCCCCGATCCCCCTTAACATCCTCCCGTATCATAGCTCATGTACCGGGCCGTCCGCCATCAACCGACGGCTATCCCGTGGTGGAGAGGGGCCTCGCGGCCGGATAAAGAGGGTGATGGTCCGGTAGTCAGACCAGGCTGCGGTCGAATCGCTCGATCAGGGCGGCGCGGCCTTTGTTCTGCTTCTCGTATGCTTTTAGCTCCTCGACCTCACCGGCGGAGAGCTCGTCGAGCCTGCCGGCGACCTCCTCGGTGGTCAGCCGGTCGTAGTCCTCTATCGGCGGGTCTGCAGCCTCGACACGGGACCCATTGCGAGAGGGGGAGAAGGGGACGTAGAAGAGACTCGCGTAAGCCCTGAACGACTCCTCGATCAATGCCGCGGCGAACCTTGCATTTTGCTCCTGGACTGTGGCGAACCAGCTTGCGCCTGTCCCGTAATGCTCCCGGCTCGCCTCTGGTCGGGTTTGAACCGTGTCGGTCCTTCCGTCGATCATAAGATCTCCTCTTATTGCTTGTATCTCAACCGCCCGCGGACCGATGCTTCACTAAAGAAGAGATGTGAAACACCGATCCGCGGGTGGTAAACCTTTCCCTTACCCGACACCTTTCGGTGACACGCCAAATATTACACCTTTTGGGCCACGATGTACACCTTTTTATGTACATTACCTGAAAAATTCGTGCGGGCAGGACAGAGGCGGCGTTCGTCGTTGTGCTGTTTATCTCTGCTCCCCGGTGCGGGTTACGTCGCGGGCAGAGATCCAGCCCTCGGAGAGTGCCTTTCTGGTGGCCTCGCCGCGGGAGCCGACGCCCATCTTGGGATAGAGGTTGGCGAGGTGGCGTTTGACGGTTGCCTCTGCGAGCCTGAGAGTGTGGGCGATCTGGCGGTTCGAGAGGCCCCTCGCGACCAGGAGCAGTATCTCTAGCTCCCGGGCGGAGATGCCCTCCTCGGTCGCCTTCTCGGCTCTCTCGAAGGCCTCCCTGGGAACGACCATTACCACGTTTTCGTCGCGTGGGTCTGCGGGGCTCTCGGCCGCGGCGTGTACCGCCGTGAGCAGCTCCTCTAGGGAGGCGCTCTTTACCAGGTAGGCGCTCGCACCGCGTCCCAGAAGCTCCCGCACCAGACGCGGGTCGTCGTGCATGGTCACCACCACGATCCTGGGAGGTGGAGAGAGCCGGAGCAGGCGGTCCATCGCCTCCCGCGCGCCCATGACCGGCATCTCGACGTCCAGGACGACCACGTCGGGCAGCGTCTCTCTGGCCAACTCCACGGCCTCGGCGCCGTTCTCGGCCTCACCGATGACCTTTATGTACTCGTCGGTGGAGAGCATCTCTTTGAGGCCCTGGCGGAACATGGTGTGGTCGTCCGCGAGGACTACCCTTATGGTACGGTGCTCCATCCTACCCTCGCCGCGAGAGGGGGACGGTTACCTTGATCCGCGTGCCGTCCGGGTAGCTTGCGAGGCGCAGAGAGCCGCCGACGAGTGCCGCCCGCTCCCTCATGGATTCGAGCCCGCCACCCGCGCGTGCGGGCAACTCCGGCGGGTCGAAGCCTCGTCCGTCGTCCTCGACCGAGCCGAAGATTTTATCCGGCGTGATCTCGACGGCCACCGAGATACTCTCCGCCTCCGCGTGCGACACGGCGTTCCGCACGCCCTCTCTCAAGATCAAGAACAGCTGGTCGCGCACCTCTCGCGGCGCGAGTGACTCGTCACCCTCCACGGAGACCTCGGCATGGATTTCCGGCGGCACGACGGTCGAAAGGAGGTGTGAGAGGGCCGGTGTAAGACCGTCCTCGACCTCGTTGCGGAGCGTCATGGAGAGGTCGCGGGTTGACTTCAGGGCGGTCTTCGTCGTCTCCCTGGCTAGCGCCAGCTTGCGGTCGGCCCCCTCGGGATCGCGCCCCTTGATGGCACCGTAGAGCTCCAGGCTCTGGTGGACCACCGCCATCGAGTGCGCCACCCGGTCGTGGAGCTCGCGGCTGATCCTCTTACGCTCCTCGGCCTCGGCGCGGGCCCTCCACTCGTGAGCGAGTAGCCGCCCGCGCTCCTCTTCGGCCTTTTTGCGCTCGGTGATGTCCGTCGAAACGCCAACGACGCCGACAGCGTGGCCCTGCGCATCGTAGATCAAGGAATCGGTGACGTGGGCGGAGAACGTGGAACCGTCCTTGCGACGGACGACAAGCTCGCCTTCCCACGTCTCGCCGGCCCGGAGTCGTTCCATGATCTCTTCGGCGACCTTGGCTCCTTCGGGGCTGACGGTTAGCTCCATGATATTGCGGCCTAACGCTTCCTCGCGTGGCCACCCATAGAGCTCCTCAGCATACTCGTTCCAGTAGGTTACCGTGCCTTGTAGATCGGTAGCTATGACCGCGGCCTGGACCTGCTCGAGCAGCTGCGCCTGCAACAGTATCTGCTCCTCCGCCTGCTTACGCTCGGTAATATCCTCGCAGAGGAGTAGAACGATCTTGTTCCCATCGGAGCCTTCCACGATGCGCACGTTCTCCCTGACCCACATTATGCTCCCGTCCTTGCGCATCTTGCGTGCTTCCCAACTGGTAGGCCGTTCGAGATCCTGCGCACACGCGCTAAAGTAGCGTGAGACGTCTTCTCTGTCCTCTTCATGGAAGAGATCTAGCATCGGACGCCCGACTAGCTCTTCGACCGGGTAACTTAGTTGCTGGGCACCGGAGCGGTTTACCGATAGTACCGTTCCTCGCGTATCCACGGTGAAGTACATAAACGGGTTGTCCTCGTACAGGGCCTTGTACCGCTCCTCGCTCTTGCGCAGCGCTTCCTCTGCCCGCTTGCGCTCGGTGATGTCGACGAAGGTCACGATAGAGCCCCTGGTGACCCCATCTTCGATTATGGGGGACGACGAGTATTCAACGGGGAACGAACTACCGTCCCGGTGCCAGAAAACCTCATCGTCAACCCGTACTCCCCGCTCTTCGCGGAAGGCCTGGTAGATTGGAAACTCCTCTGCAGGGTAGGGGGACCCGTCGTTGTGGCTGTGATGGCAAATCTCGTGCATGTCCTGGCCGAGAAGCTCCTCCGGGTCCTCGTAGCCGAGCATCTGTGCCGCGGAGCTGTTTAGGAAAGAGCATGTTCCTTGCAAGTCTACCCCGTAGATACCTTCGTCGGTCGATTCCAGGAGCAGCTTCATATGCTCCGCAAGCTGCAGCTTCTCTTCTTCCATCCGCTTGCGCTCGGCAACGTCGCGCGAGGTGGCTATGATCTCCCGCACCGCGCCTGTCTCCGAGTCCCGGATCGTCCGGCTGGAGGTCTCGAACCAGAGGTAGGAGCCGTCTTTGCGCCGGACCCGGTAGCTGACGATGTAGGTGTCGGGCAGCTCCAGTACCGAGGAGTGGGCTCTCTTTACGGTCTCCAGGTCTTCGGGGTGGAAGAACTCGTAGGCGGAGTGTCCGATGAGCTCTTCGGGCTCGTACCCGAGCAGCGAGCGGCAGGCGGGCGAGACGTAGGTGTACACGCCTTCAGGTGTGTGCTTCGAGATCATGTCGGTCGAGTTATCGGCTATTAGCCGGTAGAGTTCCTCGCTACTCTTGAGCTCCTCATCGGCCCGCTTACGCCCGGTTATGTCCTCTATCGTGGCTACGGCTCGTAGCGGTCGCCCCTCGCGGTCGCGGATCGCGGTCGCGTTCAGACGTACCCAGATCACCGCACCGTCCTTGCGCAAGTACCGTTTCTCGGTCTCGTACTCGTCGGTCTCTCCGCGGCCCATGCGCCTGAACTCGTCGTAGTTGCGGTCCTGGTCCTCGGGGTGTGTGATCTCGGTGAACGTCTTAGCCAGTAACTCCCCGGGTTCGTACCCGGTGATCTCGCACAACCGGCGGTTGACGCGCAGAAAGCGGCCGGTCTCCAGGTCGGCCTGGGCCTTGCCGACGCCCGCGAGCTCGAAGGTGGTACGGTACTCTTCCTCGCGTGCCCGGAGCTTCTTCTCGGCCTTCTTCCGACCGGTTATGTCCGTAATATAGATGGAGAGCCCGGTGGGCGAGGGGTAGACGCGGTAGGATAGCCAACAGTCGAGCCTTGAGGAGTAGTGCTCGAACTGTGTGGCGCTTCCCTCCTTCTCTGTCCGGATCAGTTCCGCGGAGGCCATGCCTTCAACCAGCTCGGGGAACGCCTCCGAGATGCTCTTGCCGAGCAACTCCTCCCGGGACCAACTTGTAAGACTGACCGCCCGATCGTTGATGTAGGTTAGGCGCCACTGCCGGTCGAGCGCGAAGAAGGCGTCGCCGATGCTCTCCAGAACCTCGCGCAGCCGCTCGCGGGACTCCTCGGCCTCGGCGCGGGACGCCCTCTCGCGGGCAAAGAGCCGCTCGCGCTCTTCCTCCGCCCGCCTCCGTTCGAGAAACTGGCCGAGCTGGCTACCAATGAGGCTTGCCGTCCGAAGCAGGTCTTCGTCGGGCGGCGCGACCTCGCGTCCGAAGAACTCCACGACGCCCAGAGGCCAGCCTCCGTCCTTGATGGGGAAGGCGAAGGCCTTGCGCAATCCCTCCCTGGTGGCGGCCTCCTTGCGGCGAAAACCCTCGTCTTCGAGGACGTCCTCGATCCAGAGGGTCTCGCACCTCTCCCAGACGCGACCCGGCAATCCAGAGCCTCTCGGCAGGCTCGTTCGCCGGCTCGCGTTTTCGAAGCCGCTCTGGTCCGCCCCACCGGAGGGCTGGTGCTCCGGTGCTCGCCAGACCTCGTAGCAGCGCAGCGCGTCCATGCTCTCGTCTACTATCCAGAGAGCGCCCAGGTCCCAGCCGAGTCCCTCCCCTACGGCTTCCAGGACCTTCGGGGCGGCGTCCTCTAGCCCGTCGGACTCCGTGAGTATGCGTCCCACGGCGTACTGAGTGTTGAGTCTGCGACGGGCCCGCTGGCGTTCGACGGATACGCCGCGCATGGAGGAGGCGAAAGACTTGCTCATCGAAGAGAGCTCCGAGAGGCGACGCTGCGCTGTCTCGGCCTCGGCGCGGGCCGCCTTCTCACGGGCGAGGAGCTCGTCGCGTTCTTTCTTCAAGCGCTTGAACTCGGCGTCTCGTTGGCCGATAGCTGCGTGACGATCCTGCCTGGAACCCGAAGATCTCATCCCGTATCCCACCCCGAACGGTGTGTACAGGACAACCCCGAAGCAAGAATCGGACTCTCGCTCTCTCCCGGTATATACGCGAGCGGGCCGAAGGCCATCGGCCCGGCCGCTCTTGCTGCCCGCCGCGCTTGCTCCGTTTCCCGTGCGCGATCGTCACGGTCCGAAGAAACGGAGCCCGTGCCGGTAGTCACACCGAACAGCCTGCTGAGGATGTTAGACGTCATCGTCCGTGGCCTCGCGGAAGACGATTACGCCGCCCCTTCCGCCTTCGCTGCCGCCAATGGGCCGCCCTTCGGCCTCGAAGCGGCGCTGCGCGCCGTCCTCTCCCTCGACGACGAACTCCGTGGCGGTCGACTCTCCCCGGGCGGCTCTCTCCCGCGGTGTTTCCTCCGAGGACAGGAGTGTCCCGAAGGTGTTCAGAACCTTGAAGTCGTCGCTGCCGAAGAGGCGTTGGTAGGCGGCGTTCGTGAGCACGGTCCTGCCGGCGGCGTTCACGACCAGCACGGCCTCCGACATGCTTTCGAGGATCGTCTGCAGCCGCGCCCGCTCCTCCTCGCTGGCTCGCGTGTACTCTTGCAGCTCCGTGCTCTGGGCGTTCAGGTCTTCGTTGGTGGTATTCAACTCTTCTATAGTGGCCTGGAGCTCCTCGTTCAGGGTCTCGAGCTCCTCGTTGGTGGCCTGGAGCTCCTCGTTCAGGGTCTCGACCTCCTCGGTCGCGGACTGCGCCTCCTCGCTGGAGATCAGGTACTGCTCGCTAGTGGCCTGGAGATCCTCGTTGAGGCTGGTCAACTCCTGGTTGGTCTTGGCGAGCTGCCGGTTCGTCTCGACCAGCCGCCGGTTCTGCGCTTCGTGACGCTCCCTCTCCTCTTGCACCTCGTTCCGGACCCGTTCGAGCTCGGCGGTGACCGACGCCAGGCGCTCCTCCAGCTCCAGCCGCGCCCGAACCATGTCGGTGACGTTGCTCACGACGACTATCACGGACTCTACCTGGTTCTCCCAACCCTCGTGCCTGTGGGGATGGCAGGTTAGCTGCAGGTAGCGTTGCTCGCCTGTCGTGACCTCTTCGATGGCAAACTCCGCGACGTCGGCCGACCGACCCTCCCGGAAGGCTGTATCCAGGGCTGCGCGCAGCTCCGTGTAGTGCGCGCCTTGCACCATGTGCAGCAGGTCTTCACCGATCGCCGGGTCGCTGATGGAGAGGAGGTGGCGGGCCGCGGCGTTTATCGAGCGGATGTCGTACCCGCGGTCTACTACTACCACGCCGAGCGGAAAATCGGCGAGCTCGTTGACCATATCGCGCGGCTCCTGGCGCCTCCGCGCCGGGGCGGAGCCCGCGTACGGGCGGGTGGCGGGTCTCTCTCTCGGCAGCGGCGCGGGGCTCATCAGGCTCCCCAGCGGCACTATGGGGAAGCGCTCGCCTTTACGACGGTAGATCTTGTGGTCTTTATCGTGGAGCGTGAAGAACTCGCCCAAAGGCGAGGGCGACTCTGACTTGCCCATTAAGAGGTAGCCGCCGTCTCTCAAGGCGTAGGCGAACAGCTGGAGCGTGCGCTTCTGGAGCTCCTTTGTAAAGTAGATCAGGACGTTGCGGCAGACTACGAGGTCCACCCGGGGGAACGGCGCCCTCTGGGCGAGGTCGTGCTGTCCGAAGACGATCATGCCGCGCACCCGCTTCTTTACCCGGTAGCTGCCATCTTCCTCGATAAAGTAGCGGTCGATGTATTCCTCGGGAACGTCGGCGAGCGCTGCCTTCGGGTAGAGCCCCTGGCGGGCGAAGTTTACGGCCTCCTCGTCGAGGTCCGTGGCGAAGATGCGCACGTTGAAGTGGTCCGACTCGTCGCCCAGTGCCTCGGAGATCAGGATCGCCAGCGAGTAGGGCTCCTCGCCGGTGGCGCAGCCGGCCGACCAGATCCTGAGCTGGTTGCCCCCTTCGCGGGCCTTTTCTATCAGCTCCGGTACAAGCTCGTCGCGCAGAAAATCGAACAGCTCGCGGTCGCGGAAGAACTCGGTCACCTTGATCAGGAAGGCATTGATGAGCCGCTGGTACTCTTCGGGGTGCTCCTCCAGGTACTGGACGTAGCCGTCGAGGTCCCGCGAGTCGGTGGCAACTATCCGGCGCTGGAGCCGGCGCATTATGGTCGGCGTCTTATAGCTGCTGAAGTCGATGCCGTAACTGGTGCGCACGTCCTCCAGGAACGACTCCAGCTTCTTCTTCTCATCCGGCCTGGCTGGTACCTCGATCCCCACCAGGAGATCGTGGAGGATGGGTCCGATCTCTTCGAGGTTGGCGACGATGTCTACCGTCGTGGGGGCGAGCGACCGGGGCATGTCGGGGTGGGCGGCGGTCTCGGGGTTCTGGATGATGACCGTGCCGCCCGCCTTTTTGACGGCGCGGGCGCCCGCGGTACCGTCCGAGCCGGTACCGGTCAGGACGACGGCGATCAGCCGCTCGCCGTACATCTCGGCGGCGCTGTCGAAGATCAGGTCTATCGAGGGCTTGGGTCTCCCCGCGCTGTCTTCTTGCAGGTGGATCTCAGAATCGGTTATGTTTACGTGCCAGTCGGCCGGCACCACGAAGATCACGCCCGACTCGAGTGGTAGCGTCGTGTGCTCCTCGAGCGTCATGACCGGCAGCGTGCTCCGGCGCTCCAGTATCTCCCTCAGGTGGCTCTCCCGGTCGGGACTCAGGTGTTGGACGGCCACGATCGGCGCGGAGAAGTCCTCCGGCAGGGTCGAGACCAGCTGGGAGAGTGCCTCGATTCCACCCGCCGAAGAGCCAATCACGACGAGGTTCGAAAATGAATGTTCGTCAGGCACAGCTTCTCCTTCTTTGGGCAATCTCCTCTGCTACTCTATAAGCCGTTGCCCCCACCAAAGGGTGCTACGAGACCGCCACAGCCGCATCGGCGCTCGCGAATTATATGCTCGGCGATCGCTTGCATCAAATCTGAGCTTTGCGGCCAGAGGCGAGCAAAGAGTATACTTAGCGTTGCAGGGGCCTGGCGGGGGAGTTGATGCCTCGTGGACCCTGCGACACGGTCGTGTATTCGTTACGTGGAGTGTTCTTGGCAAGACGCGACATCGTGGTGATCGGGGCCTCTTCGGGCGGCGTCGAGGCGCTAATCGGGCTGGTCGGCGGCTTACCCGCAGACCTGCCCGCGGCGGTGTTTGTGGTCGTTCACTTGCCGGCCGAGGCGCCGAGCGTACTGCCCAAGATCCTGAACCGCTCCGGCCCGCTAAAGGCCGTCGAATGCGAGGACGGCGCGCTCGTGAGGCCCGGCCACATCTACGTCGCGTGCCCGGACCGCCATCTGCTCGTGGAGGACGGGCGCGTTCGCTCGGTGCGCGGGCCGAAGGAGAACCGCCACCGGCCAGCGGTGGACAGCTTGTTCCGGAGCGCGGCCGTCGCGCATGGTCCGCGGGCGGTGGGCGTGATCCTCACAGGGGCCCTCGACGACGGCACTGTAGGTCTCGCGGCCATAAAGCGTTGCGGCGGCGTGGCAGTCGTTCAAGACCCGGACGACGCGCTCTTCTCCGGGATGCCCCAGAGCGCGCTCGAACACGTAGAGGTAGACCATTGCCTCCCGCTCCCGGGGATCGCGCCGCTACTGTCGCGCATCGTACGTGAGGGGGAAATGGTGGAGGAGGAAGGAGCATACCTGGTGCCGGACGACATGGAGTTGGAAGACAGGATGGCGACGATAGATTCGGCCACGCCGGAGAACGTCGAGAAGCTCGGGCACCCTTCGACCTTCACCTGCCCGGAGTGCGAGGGGCCGTTGTGGGAGATCCAGGACGAGGAGATCCTGCGGTTCCGGTGCCGGGTGGGGCACGCCTACACCGCCGAGAGCATGCTCGCCGGAAAGACCGAGGCTCTAGAGGGCGCCCTGTGGACTGCTCTCAACACTCTGGAGGAGGGCGCGCAGATGTCGCGGAAACTCGCCAAAGAGTCGCACGGGCGCGGGCATGAGCATGCGGCGGCACGCTTCGAGGAGCGGGCGCGGAAGACCAGGGAGCAGGCGGACCTGATCCGCCAGGCGCTGAACAACGCCGTGCCGGACGCAACCAGAGGTGTCGTCTAGGTCAGCACTACCTACACGGAGTGTTACTTTCGAGGGCTTCGGAGCCACGACGAAAACAGGGCCGGCGCCCGGGAATGGTGGGAAAGAAGTGGGAAGGAAGGCGCCGCCCCTGGAAACTGTGGCAAAAGTATTATCAACTAGCTTGCTCGGAAAAGCACTACACACTTTTATGCAATTTCCATACGCTCTCGTGTGACCCTCGTGCAGGCTCTAAGCTATATTACGCGCCCGCCGTCCGCGAAGCCGCCCTCCGAGCCGTCCAATCCGGGCCCAGATGGCCCGGCTCGTACCAAGAGATCCCCTCTCGACTGTGCAGGGTGCAACGCTCTCGTCGAGCGCCGGAGAGAGCGTGTATAACCGCGAGCGCCTTGACAGAGTTGCTTACAACTATCTCCCGGCGCAGCCGTTCGTGCTCTAAGCTTCGCCTCGACCGACACTTTGCAGCGCCATCGACTTCCTCAGCCGTTCCATGAGCCAGGCCGCCCTCACGCTCTCGGCTTCGATCCTGGTTGAGCGATCTTCCCTGGTGAGGTCGTCGATGGGCTTGTACCAGGCCTCCTCGCCGCTCCTGAGCTCCACCAGCCCCTCTTCGGCCAGGTACTGATCCTCGATGGCTAACCACTGGAGTTCCTCCGACGATTCGCCAGGAACCGGCTCGCCCAGCTCCAGGGCGAACTCACCGCTTCGCCGCTTCTCCAGCGCTGCCTGCTCCGCATCGAGGAACCTCTTCCAGGCCTCCTCCTGCATCGTGCGTTTTACCTCGTACATGCTACACCCTCCGTAAACCGTGACATCCTCCTGATCTTGGTATTTTTGCATGTTATGCCGAGATAGCTATGGCCCTTTAGGTGCAATTCGGCTGCACTCTTTGGGCCAGACCGGTCTGGATAGCCCTGATCTTGCCACCCGCTTACCGGGTCTTGCTCGTCACGGCGGCGAGTACTTCGGTGGCCCCGACGAGCACGTGCGGCAGCCAGTAGCGTGAGCCCTTGTCGGCGAAGCCGAAGAGCCAGGGCGAGGAGGCGAGCAACACGCCGCTCGCGGCGTCCAGGGCCAGGTGGAGGGGCATCGGCAGCACCCTGACGAGGCCGAGCTCGTAGTCGGTGAGCATACTATAGGCGGTACCCCCAGCGCCGGTCATCCTGAGGACGCGCCGCGGAGGATTCTTCCTCTATCCCCAAAGCCCTGGGAGCCGCGAGCGAGGTCGCCCCGTCAGGTGATCGAGTATCCCGTGTGTCTTTGTGGAGACTATCCGCACTGCTTACTCCTCTCGCGGGCCGTACTTGCCGAACTCGTACTCGATACGGTTCGCCCACCGGTACTTGCCGAGGGCGAAGAAGAGCGACATGAGCATGTACCGTAGCAGCATGTTCCCGATGCCGTGCTTCCTGTAGCGCCGGTCAGAGACATAGACTCGCTCCGCGACGATCCCGAAACGCCGGCCCTTTGCGAGGCGACGGATCAGCTCTATGTCGTCGAACTTCAAGGAAGGGTCGAAGCCCCCGCTCGCCCGGAAGCCCTCGCCCCTCACCGCGATGCAGTGCCCGGCCCCCGAAGGGAGCACCCGCTCGAAGACTTTGAAGACCAGGTTGAAGAAGGCGAAGATGCCTCTTATCGCCGGTGTCGAGCGGTGCGGCACGTACAGGGGGCACGCGACGTCCAGCCGCCTCTCCTCGAACTCCTTGACGAAGCGCTCGAAGAACCCCGCCGGGAGCCGCACGTCGGCGTCGAGGAAGATCAGGAGGTCCCCCCGGGCCCTCCGACCGCCCGTGTTCCTCCCCGCCGCCACGGGGGGAGAGCCGGCCAGCAGCACGACGTCCGGGAACCGCTCGACGACCGGAACGGTATCATCCTCCGAGCCCGCATCCACGACTATGACCTCGTCCTCTGCCCTCACCTGGCCGAGGACGTCCGAGAGCAGCGAACCGATGTGGCGCTCCTCGTTGAGGGCAGGTACGATCACGCTTAACAAAGGACGGACACGAGAGCCCCCGTGCGATCTCTTCATCACCTAAAAGATCCAGGCCAGGCTCGAAACTGTGTCCCGCCGGGCACTACCGGCTCCGCGTTTACCGGTCTGTCCTTCGCCAACTTCTCGAACCCTCCTCAACGTCGTGACCGGCCTTCTCTACCCCAACACGCTAAAGTAGTATCCTCACGGGGAGATGCTCAACAAGCGTGTTTATGGGGCAAGATCCGGGTATGTAGTTACATAACACCTTAGTCATCTGTATCAACTACACGTATGTTACATCTTTTTATGTACGAGGCATGCATACTTTGAACCATTTTGGCTTTTAGATGTCCTCCGTAGGCTTTGGGGGCCACAGGATCAGTTACGATGGTTACCGCAACTTAGGCTTAGGGAGTTTAGCAAGTAGAGAGGTAGTATAGGCGATGTTTAAATCGACGGTTCTTTATGCCGGTGGTAGAGAGAGCCGGGGAACCTGGGGGCATGCGCGCCGCTCGTCATCGCTCGGCGGTATTGCGGATGGATGATGGTTTGCTTGAGACCCCCTCCACCGCCTGGCTCGTACCCTTCTTGCTCCTCGATCTGCGGGAGAGCGATGCCTACGGGCACGAGTTAAGGTGGAGGATGTCCGACCACGGCTTCCACGAGAGGCGGCCCGGGACCGTGTACTGGATCCTGCGCCAGATAGAGGGCGAGGGCATGGTCTTTTGTGATCGTGACGGGGACGGTTACGAGACGTCGGAGCGGAGGTACTCGATCACGGAGGCCGGCGAGTCCTACCTGGAGTTCTGGGCGGAGTCCCTCGTGCGGTATCGGGAGGAGATAGACCTGTTCTCCGAGGTCTACGAGAGGACCGGGGGAGGGGGACATAAATGAGAGACGTGCCCAGCCCGGCGCCGATCAGACTCCGTCGTCTCGCTCGCCCACGACCCCGGCCTCACCGTGGTTGGGGAGGAGTTCGAAAACGCTACGGCATCCGGCACGGCTACCTGCTCTCCAAACCAGTCCCGAAGGACGGGATGGGCGAGTTGCTCGACTAGAACCCTCGTTGGTAATGGGTGCAGGGAAGATCAGGGGAGATAGAGATGATGACGGCAGGTACTGGAGGCAAGATGGAGAACGGAGATCGACGGAGGAGCGAGGACTACGAGGAGTTAGACCGGTTGCTCTTGGGGGCGGACGAAGCTCTGGAGAATGAGGATCTGCGCAGGACTAACGAGGCGCTCAAGAGAGCGAACGTCAAGGCTGCCTCGATGTGGGGCGAGGTCGGCCAGCCCGCGTTACCTGGGCACACCAGGCGGCTGATCGGTCTGATCTGGGAGGTCCAGGAAGACTTGAACAGTGCCGAACGAAACAGCCCGGACGGCTTGCGACAGAACCTCCGCGAGCTGCGCTCCCGGTTCGAGATAGAGGCCCGTAGGGACACGGAGGAGGCCAATCTATAGAGAACAATCTGTAGAGGGAGAGGTAGGCGATAGATGATAGGGAACGGGCCAATGAGACCGCTCTGGGTAATAGCAAGACAAGACAACGGCCGGATGGACGTGCTGACCATCTCTCACGATAAGAACGGGGAGGCCCTGCCCGTCTTCAGCTTCGAAGAGGAGGCCGAGATGTTCCTCCAACTAGAGACGCCGGGGACGTGCTGGCGGGCCAGAGAGACGCTCCCCGGAGAGCTCGTCTCGCTGCTCTACGGGCCCTGCGCGGGTGTGAAGAGCGTGGCCCTCGACCCACTGCCGGTCGTGGACGGCGAGATCGTTGCGGACCTCACGGGCAGGGGCAGGGACAGCTTCGTGCGGAGCCTGGTGGACGGGAACGGGCCTGGCCGAAAGCCCGTTCCCGAGATACCCGAAAGCACCGACCTCTCCAAGCTCCTAGGAGAAGATGGGGCGCGAGACGCGAAGAAGGAGCGCGTGGAGGCGGCCCGGCGCGGGATCCTGGAGTCCACGGGCGAGTCCGCGGATGGCGAGGACGGTACCCCCGTCCCGGACTACACGGTGCTCGACTTCGATCCCCTCGACGAGCCGCACCGCTTCTTCGAAGCCCAACGGGACGGGGAACCCGGCCGTACCTGAAGAACCTCCACGGCCGGTCCCCAACGAGTGGTCCAGATAGTTTACCGCTCGCCGGAGCGGCGATAGAGTAGCTTATTCGCGCCCCGCGCCCCGGCTGTTTTGACATGTCGGGGACGCTGGCGCTGGTCGCCGGTGCGGATTCTCATGCAGGACCACTCCTGAGTACACAAAGGTCCGTCGGTGCTGGTGAGGTTTGCGCCGTTGTTGGGGGAGGGGATGATTGCGATGCTACGCCGTATCGCGGTCACAGGACAGGAGGAACTTTCTGGATGACGGATCGAATCGCCAACCCCTGGGGCGAACGTACGCCTTTCGAGCAGGACGGGGAGTGGCCCGTGAGGATCGACCAGTTCCTCGAAGAAGGCGTCTCCGAGGACGACGTGGACCGATGGGTCCAGACGGCCTCCATCCTCCACTCCAACGGCGACGCTCTGGACATAGCCGTCAAGGACGGACGCATCGTCGGCGTGCGCGGCAGGGGAGAGGACCGGGTGAACAAGGGGCGGGTAGACCCCAAGGACCTCTTCGGTTGGCAGGCCAACAACTCTAGAGACCGTCTCACCAGGCCGCTAGTTCGCAGAAACGGCGAGCTGGTAGAGACCTCCTGGGACGAGGCGATGGACGTCGTGGTCGAGCGCTCCCGACAGCTCCTTAAGGAGAAGGGGCCGCTCGCCTTCGGCTTCTACACCACCAGGCAGCTCTTTTTAGAGGAGTACTACACGCAGGGGGTGATCGGCAAGGCGGGCCTTGGCACCCCGCACATGGACGGCAACACCCGTCTGTGTACCGCGACCGCTGCCGCCGCGCTCAAGGGGACCTTCGGCACCGACGGCCAGCCCGGCTCCTACGCCGACATAGACCACGCCGACACGATTTGTCTCTACGGCCACAACGTAGCCGAAACCCAGGCCGTCCTCTGGATGCGAATGCTCGACAGGCTCGAAGGCCCGAACCCACCGAAGCTCATCGTCGTGGATCCCAGGCCCACGCCGCCCGCCCAGAGAGCAGACGTACACCTTAAGGTGAAGAACGGCACCAACCTCGCGCTCATGAACGCGCTCCTGCACGAGCTCATCACGAACGGCCGGTACGACGAGGAGTACGTAAACGCCAACACCATCTGATTCGAGGACCTCAAGAGGACAGTGGCGGACTGTACGCCGGAGTGGGCGGCGGAGATCTGCGGGGTGCCCACCGGGCAGATCCGGGAGGCCACGCGGCTCATCGGGAACGCTGAGAGGCTCATCACGGTGCTCCAGGGCTTCTACCAGTCCCACCAGGCTACCGCCTCGGCGTGCCAGGTCAACCACATACACCTGCTGCGTGGCATGATCGGCAAGCCTGGCTGTAATCTATTGCAGATGAACGGCCAGCCCACCGCCCAGAACAACCGGGAGTGCGGGGCGAACGGCGACCTCCCGGCCTTCAGGAACTGGGACAACAAGGAGCACGTACAGGAGCTCGCCGACCTGTGGAATGTGGACCGGATGACGATCCTGCACTGGGCGCCACCCACTCACTGCATGCAGATCTTCCGCTACGCCGAGCAGGGCTCCATAAACTTCCTCTGGGTAAGTTGCACCAAAACCCGGCGGTCTCCATGCCCGAGCTAACCCGCATCCGACGGATCCTTCAGAACGAGGACCTCTTCCTGATAGTGCAGGACATCTTCCTCACCGAAACCGCCCAATACGCCGACGTCGTCCTGCCCGCCGCCACCTGGGGCGAGAAGACCGGCACGTTCACCAACACCGATCGCACGGTCCACATCTCGGAGAAGGCGGTCGACCCGCCGGGCGAGGCCAAGCCCGACCTCGACATTTTCCTCGACTACGCCCGTCGCATGGACTTCCGCGATCAGGACGGCCAGCCGCTCATCAAGTGGGACGACCCCGAGAGCTGCTTTGAGGCGTGGAAGGAGTGCTCGCGTGGACGACCGTGCGACTACACCGGCATCACTTACGACAGGCTGAGGGGCGGCTCCGGCATACAGTGGCCGTGCAACGACGAGCACCCCGAGGGCACCGAGCGACTCTACCGAGAGGCGGACTTCAATACCCGGACGGGTTACTGCGAGAGGTACGGGTCAGACCTCATCACCGGCGCGACCAACTCGGAGATGGAGCACAAGGCGATGAACCCGGACGGGCGTGCGATCATCCTCCCCGCCGGGTATCTGCCACCGCACGAGCCGCCGGGCGGAGAGTACCCCTTCATATACACGACCGGACGTACGATCTACCACTTCCACACCCGTACAAAGACCGCCCGCGCCCCGCAGCTCGATAACGCCGCGCCCGACGTCTGGGCCGAGATCAACCCATCCGACGCCGAGTCTCTAGAGGTCAAAGAAGGCGACACGGTGCGCGTCGAGACGCCGCGCGGAACCCTGGAGGCGAAGGCACGCATCAGCGGGATCAGGGAGGGTGTGGTCTTCGCGCCGTTCCACTACGGCTACTTCGACACCCCCGAAGGCGACAGCCCGAACGGTCATCCGAGGGCCGCGAACGAGCTGACCATCACCGACTGGGACCCGGTCTCCAAGCAGCCCATCTTCAAGGTCGCGGCGGCTAGAGTGATAAAGGTAGCCGACGCGGACGGGGAGCCCTCGCCAGCCCCCACAATCGGGGCGTCCGCGCCCGTAGCGAACGACTCCTCCGGCCCGAAGCCGCGGGAGACCGTTGGCAACGGCGCTGCCGAGGTAACCGAGACCGTAAGGGAGGCCTAGAACCGTGCATCTTGCGAACTATCTGGGGTATCTGTGCCAGACGGAGTTCGACCTGGCCGACGGCTACCGCAAGGTCGGCGAGGCCCACGCCCAGGAGGCCGACGTCTACTACATCACGCATACCCTGGCCAAACAGTGCGAGAGTCACGCCGAAAAGTTAAAGTCCTTCGTGGACCGCTACGGTGAGGAGAAGCCCGAGGAGCCCGAGTTGCTCTACCACGAGTTCTTAGACCAGACCAGGAGCGGATCTTTGGGGCTCTTGCGAGATATGCAGGATCTGTACCTGGTGGCGAGTGCTTGCGACATCTCGTGGACCATGATCGGGCAGGCCGCCCAGGGGATGCGCGACGGGGAGCTTCTGGAGGTCGTCGACTCTTGCGAGGTTGAGACTTCCAATCAACTCAAGTGGTTGAGGACGCGGATGAAGGAGGCCGCGCCCCAGACGCTCATCGTAGCTTCGTAGTGAGCGAGGAGGAGCATCACGGCTTCCATCGGCTGCTCGTAGAACGCCTCGGCGAGAGGTGGGGCGAGGCGCTCTACACGATCGTCACCTGCCTGCTCGCCCTCGCGGTGAGTGGGCTGGCGGCGTACGCTTTCAGGCAGCCGCTGCTCTTCCCGAGCCTGGGGCCTACGGCGCTCCTCTTGTTCGAGCAGCCGATGGCCAAGCCCTCGAGTCCGCGCAACACTCTGATCGGCCACTTCGTGGCGATCCTGGCCGGCGCCCTCTCGCTCGCCGTCTTCGGCCTGCTCGACGACGGCAGCATACTCCAAGAGGGCGTGACGCTCGCTCGCATCGGTGCCGGGGCGTTCTCGGTCGCGCTCACCGGGGCGGTGTTGCTGCTATTGCGCTCCTCGCACCCGCCGACGGGCGCGACCACGCTCATCGTGAGCCTCGGGTTCTTACAGACCTCGCTGGAGATGACCATGCTGATGGTGGGCGTCGTGATCTTGACCGTCGCCGGCTGGCTTATCAACCGCCTCCTCGGTGTACCGGTGCCGGTCTGGGTGGCCAAAGGGTGAGGCTGCACGAGAGTCATCCTGAAACCATGCGAGCTACGGTCCGGTGCTCGCACGCGGGTAGGTAGAAGCCGTGAATATGGTCGTACCCGCCTCGTTCCTCGCCGTCGCCGGTCTGGTGGTAGTGTATCTCTTCAGCGGCAGGCTGCGCTTTCTCGGAGGCACCCCGCGCAGTGTCTGGCTCTCGGTGGGGGGTGGCGTCTCCGTCGCCTACGTCTTCGTACACCTGCTCCCCGAACTCGCGGAGAGCCAGGAGACCATAGCCGGGGCGGTGGGCGAGGAGCTCGCCTTTCTCGAGTACCACGTCTACCTCGTCTCGCTCCTGGGTCTCGTCTTCTTCTACGGTCTGGAGCAGAGTGCCAGGGGCTCCCGCGGGCGCAAGGCCGGAAGGGGGGACTCGACCGGCCAGGGTGTCTTCTGGCTGCACATCTCCTCGTTCGCCGTCTACAACGCCATCATCGGCTACTTGCTCCTCCACCGGCTGGACTCGGGCCTGGAGAACCTGCTGCTGCTCTCCGTCGCTATGGCCCTGCACTTCGTGGTCAACGACTATGGCCTGCGCGCACCACACGGGGGCGTACGTGAGGGTGGGGCGGTGGGTGATCTCTGCCGCCGTTATACTCGGCTGGGCTGTCGGCCTCCTCGCCGAGGTGCGAGGCCGCTGTTGCCGTGCTCACTCCTTTTTGGCGGGGGGACGATCATGAACGTCCTCAAAGAGGAACTGCCGAGGAACGTGGGAGTCGTCCGCGCTACTGCTGGCCCTGTGAGGCTGGATAAATAAGAGGGTGCCGGCCTCGGGGTGCCGGCACCCTGCTCTCCGGGTCAGCCTCCGAGGGAGGGGATGATCCCGGGGATTATGTACGCCTGGATCATGGCAAGTATGCCCATCGCGACCGTGAGCATGAGCGACCACTTCAGCGTCATGCGGAAGATGTCCGGTTCGCGGCCGGCCTGGCCTATGGCAGACGCGCCGACGGTGAGGTTCTGCGGGGAGATCATCTTCCCCATCACCCCGCCGCTGGAGTTCGTCGCCCCCGCGAGCGCCGGCTCGACCCCGAGCTGCTGGGCGGTGATGGTCTGCATCGGTCCAAAGAGGCTGTTGGACGAGGTGTCCGAGCCCGAGAGCACCACGCCAAGCCACCCGATAAACGCCGAGAAGAACGGGAAGAGGAGGCCCGTGCCGGCGAACGCGAGGCCCAGGGTCGAGGTCGCTCCCGAGTAGTTCATGATAAAGGCGAGCGCCAGGATCATCGCGATGGTGATGATCGCGAACGCGAGCTGTCTGAGCGTTCTTCCGTAGATCCTCAGTTGGGTGCCAAGACCAGCGCCCATGGCGAACCCGGCGATGATCGCCGCGAAGAGCACCACGGTCCCGGCGGCGTTGAGGATGTCCCAGCTGTACACCGCAGGGTACGGGGTCTCCTCAGGGACGATGGGGGGGACTCGGATGGCCAGGTTGTGCAGGCCCGGCCACTCGATCGGGATAGTCGCCTTCTGAAGGAGCGCCGTTACGTTGATGGCGTCCGGAATGTTCTTGGAGATAGTGCCGATCTTGGCGATAAGGACGACCACTACAAGGATGATGTACGGCAGGAAGGCTTTGAACTGCTGGCCGCCGCCTACCGAAGGGGTGCCTGCGGCGAACCCGCTCGTCGGGCCGGCGGACCCTCTGTCCGAGGTGCTGGGGCTGCCGGAAGACTCCTCCGGCTCGTCCTCGAAGCGCCAGGTGGTCGCGGGCTGCCACACCCGGAGCAGCAGTACCAGGGCGCCCAGACAGACCAGGGCGGAGAGCACGTCCACCAGGATCGGGCCGAGGAAGTTCGCCGTGATGAACTGGGTGACGGCGAAGGTTACGCCGGCCGTCAGCACGGCGGGCATGACCTGCATCATGCCGCGCCAGCCAGCCATCACGAAGATCATGAACCCCGGGACGATGATGGAGAAGAGCGGTAGCTGCCTGCCGACCATCGCCGAGAGCGCGTTGGTGACCGCGCCGGTATCCTCGTTGCCAACGATGGGCGCGACGAGTCCGCCCAGGGTGGTGATCGGGACACCCAAAGAACCGAACGCCACGGGCGCCGTATTGGCGAGCAGGGCTATGGAGGCGGCGTAGAGGGGGTTGAAGCCCAGGGACGCCATGATCGCCGCCGTGATCGCCACGGGCGCCCCGAACCCGGCGATGCCCTCAAGCAACGCGCCGAAGGCGAACGCTATGATGATCGCCTGTATCCTGCGGTCGGTCGTGAGCGAAGCCAGCGACTCGCGCACGATGTCGAAACGTCCCGTCTCGACGGTCAGGTTGTGCAGGAAGAGGGCGTTGATGACGATCCAGGTGATCGGCCAAAGCCCGAAGACCGCCCCGTGTGCCCCGGCGGAGAGCGCGAGCCCCGCAGGCATCCCGTAGAACAGGAGGGCGACGAGGAAGGCCGAGACTAGCCCCCCGAGCGCGGCCCAGTGGGCGGCCGTTCGGAAGACACCAAGCATGAGGAGCAGCACCAGTACGGGTATGGCGGCGAAGATCGCCGACACGTACTCGTTCCCCAGCGGCGTGTAGTTCTGTGTAAAAGCATCGAACATTGGCGCCTCTCTTCTCCCTCTTACGAATGCCACTTCTTCCCTTGCGGCAGATTAACCGTGCGCCGGCCCCAGCGCAACTCCTAGCTACGCGCCTGTGAGGTGAGTAGCGTGTTACCCAAGCGTGTTGGGAAGCTGTACCAGGGGAGAGGACGGCGCGATCGGGTAAGAGCTGCGCGAAGGCGGCGAAGCGCGAACTGGTCATGCGGCCCGCGATAGGCCCTGGTAATCGCGTGCCGGACGCCGGAGGAGGTTGTTCAGGCGGAGCCGCGTTCTGTCTATCTGTGCGGCGGCTGTTCGAAGTCTCATCTCGCTTCCAGGTGCGAACCGCCTTAAACCGGATGCCAGGAGTCTTGGCTTCGTCTGCTGGTGGCCGCTACTCGCCAGTTCGAAGGCCGAGCTTGTGAGAGGCGAGAAGTATCTACTCTTGCGCCTCGCGTCTACTCGCCCGTGAGTTTGTCTTTGATCTTCTGCAGCAGACCTTTGTCTTCTCCCTGCTCATCCTTGTCGGGGTGAGCTTCTTCCTGGTCGCGCGATTCTTCTCGCTCTTCCGTCTGGGAGGCTTCCTGCTGCTGCTCCGCCGCGTGGGGGGCTTCGTGCTGCTCCCCGCTGGCCGGTCTTACGAGCGGCTGTACTTCGTCGATCTGCCTGACCAACGGTTGCTCTCCCTGCGTGGACCTGGACTCCGACACGAGTATCCTCCTTTCCCCGCTTTCCCCGCGGGCCCTTCTCCAACGACCGCATCATACTCCCGGCGGATGCCAGGCGCACCCGCCGGGGGTGTGGACCTCTTGCTAGGTGCTTCTCGCCCGGTCTCCCCCGGCCGTCGTTCCTTCCGTAATCGGGTCTCTATCGAGGCCGAGCGCGTAGTCGAGCGAGAGCTTGCCCGGGCCTGCCAGCAGGATCACGAGGAGCCCCGCGATGAGGGCAAGGTCCAGCTCCGCGCCGGCTCCGCTGCCCTGGGGCGCGATAAGTCCTGTGGTGACTTTGACGAGCAGGATCGCGACGACGAGGTCGATCGTGAGCAGTAGGGCGGCGAGCCGCGACAAGAGCCCGGCGATGAGCAAGATGCCGCCGATCAACTCCACGAGCGTCACTACGTATGCCATGAGCACCGGCAAGGGTACGCCCATCCCCGCAAGGCCTTGGCCGAAGTTTCCCGGCCCTCCGGTGAGCTTCTGCAACCCGTGCGCGAACATGATTATTCCGACTATCACTCGCACGGCGAGCGGGGCGAGGCTCGCGAGCCGGGCCAATGGCGCGAGACTTAGTGCTCTCATTCCATCCTCCTTGATATAGCTATCCTACGTTGTCTACATACGCCGGGCAGCGGGGACTGGATGGCGCGAGGGCTCTACCAGCGGTTCAGGGGAGCTCGATCTCGGAGATGGTGAACGGCAACTCCGGGTCCTCGCCCGACCGGCGCCTGTCGAACTGTGAGTTGACGACGAGCAGGCGGTCGTCGTATTTGGCTATCGTCGTCGGGTAGGCCAGGGAGAGGTCTGTGAAGCCCTCGCCGACCTCGCCGCTCGCGAAGTCCTCCGAGAGCTCGACCGGGACGATCAGGGCCTGCTGGTTGCGCACCACGTACAGGGTCTGGCTGTCGAGCAGGATGCCGTCGCCGTTCTCCAGCGTCTCGCCGCCGAGGTCTATCTCCACGACCTCCTTGCTCTGTGTATCTATGCGGAAGAGCTTCCCCGTGTTCGACTGCACCGTAACCAGGTACCGGCCGTTCTCCGTCGCGGCGATGCCGTTGAGGTTGAAACCTTCCCCATACTCTATGGCCGTCCCTTCGAGGTCCAGCCATGACTCGACGTCGCCTACCGCTCCGCCGGAAGCAGACACTTTGAACAGCACGGGCCGCATCGAATCGGTGAAATAGGCGCTTCCGTCGGGCGTCACGGCCACGTCGTTGATGAAGGTCATCTCGGCGCTCGGCGTGTCTAGCGCCTGTATCAGGTTTCCCGAAGGGGTATCGTAGACGGAGATCCGGCCCGTATCCCCGCCGGCTATGAACAGCTGTCCCATCTGGTTCACCTTCATGCCAACGGCGGTCTCCCGCCCGTCGCTCCCGGGCTCCAGAAAGACCTCCGTCTCGCCGCCGTTTTCGACGCTGCCCCTGAAGACCGCGCCGTCCGTGGTGCTGCCGACGAAGAAGTTGCCGGTCTCGGGTTGGTAGGCGACGCCCTCCGGGTAGATCTCAGCTCCCGGAAGCACGTATTGCCCGGCGCTCGAAGCCGCCTCCCGCGTGGTCCCGTCCTGTTCGGACGCACCTCCGTTCTTGCTACCCTCATTATCCGTCTCGCCGCCGCAAGAGGCGAGTACGAGGGCGAGAAGGAGTAAGGCGGCTACGGACTTTACTCCGATGTTGTGCTTTGTTCCGGGGTGGATCATGGTCTCCCCTCTCGATAACGGTCTCAGCCTGCATCCCTTTGTACGCGCCACAGCGGTCATGCGGATCGCTTCCGCAGAGTAAAGGTGTGGGCGGGATGGGTGGGTGTATAGGGTTCGGGGGCTTGGGTGTAGCGAGGGCTGCTCGAACCGTGATCCCGCTCCGGGCTTTAGGGTAGAATTGTGAATGAGATCCGGGGATGGTTTTGGGGACGGGGAGTATGGAACGCTGCCGCCGTTTACGATCATCGTGGATCAAGTATTGGAGTAGTCGAAAGCGAAGGGACGATAGGGACCGGCCATCCTCACCCTTATAGAAGAAGGGGCGGAGCACGGTACAGGCCAGGAGGATCGGGTCCCTCCCCGAGGAGGAGCTTATGGAGCGCGGGCAACTTATAAGGGCGATGGAGTCCATACTCGGCACGGAGGGCGTGGTCCACGAGCGTGAGCAACTCCGCTCCTACGAGTGTGACGGCCTGATGAACTACCGTGTCATCCCGGACCTCGTCGTCCTCCCCGAGACCGCCGAACACGTCCAGCGGATAGTGAGGACCTGCTACGAGGAGGGGATACCGTTCGTCGCGCGCGGCTCCGGGACCGGGCTCTCGGGCGGCGCCCTGCCGGTCGAGTCGGGCGTCCTGATCGTCTTGAGCAGGATGCGTAAGATCCTCGAAGTGGACATCCCCAACCAGCGCATCGTCGTCGAGCCGGGCGTAATAAACATCTGGGTCAGCCAGGAGGTCGCCGGAGAAGGCTACTACTATGCGCCGGACCCGGCGAGCCAGATCGTCTCCTCGATCGGCGGAAACCTGGCGGAGAACTCTGGCGGCGTCCACTGCTTGAAGTACGGCTTCACCACGAACCACGTCATGGGCGCGGAGGTCGTACTGGCTGATGGATCCATCGTACACATCGGCGGCGGCAAGGCCCCGGACGCTCCGGGCTACGAGTTGCTCGGAGCGCTCGTCGGGTCCGAGGGCACTCTAGGGATAGCGACCAAGATCACGCTTCGACTCCTCAGGAAGCCAGAGGCGGTCAGGACCCTGCTCGCGGCCTTCGAGGATACCGAGGCGGCGGGGGACGCGGTCTCGGCGATAATCGGCGGCGGGATCGTACCGGCGGCCATCGAGATGATGGATGCCCTTTGTATTGAGGCGGTCGAGACGGCGGTCCATCCGGGCTTCCCGGAGGCTGAAGCTATCCTGATCGTCGAGCTCGACGGGCCGGAGGCGGAGGCCGAGGATCAGTTTCAGAGGACCATAGAAGCCTGCGAGGAGGCGAACGCCTCGGAGATAAGGATCGCCGAGGACGACGCCGAGCGGGCGCTGTTCTGGAAGGGCCGCAAGGCGGCGTTCGCGGCGATGGGCCGTATCAGCAACGACTACTACGTGCAGGACTCGGTCGTCCCGCGCACGGAGCTCGGAGCGGTCTTGAAGAGGATCAACCAGCTCGGCGAGGAGTACGGGATGCGCGTCGCCAACGTCTTCCACGCCGGCGACGGCAACCTCCACCCGCTGGTCCTCTACGACAACGACAACCCCGGCGAGGCCGAGAAGGCCGAGAAGCTGGCCGGGGATATAGTCTTGACCTGCCTGGAGCACGGCGGGTCGCTTACCGGCGAGCACGGCATCGGCGAGGACAAGAAGAAGTACATGCCGAAGATGTTCACCGACGACGACATGGCGACGATGCAGCTCCTCCGGTGCGCGTTCGATCCACACAACCTGTGCAACCCCGGCAAGATCTTCCCGACCCCCCGTCTCTGCGGCGAGCGCCCCGGTCCCTTCAGGATGCACCCCGTCCAGAAGGCCGGCCTGGCGGAGAACTTCTAGGAGGCATCGAAGACGATGGAAACACGCACGAAGAACGTCTCCCTGGAGGACCTGCAAGAGATAGTTGGCGAGGAGTACGCCCGCGAGGCCGCTCCCGAGGACGCCGTGGACGGTGTTGCCCCCGCTTTCGTCGTCGAGCCCGGCTCTATCGAGGAGACGAGCGGGTTGATGAGGCTGGCAACCGACAAGGGCCTGACGGTTGCGCCCAGAGGCGGCGGGACGAAGATGGGCTGGGGCAACCCGCCGCGGGAGCTGGACCTGATCCTCTCCACGACCCGCATGAACGAGGTCATCGAGCACGTCCCTGGAGATCAGGTGGTGAGGGCCCAGGCCGGGCTTAACCTGGAAGCCTTGCAGGAGCGGCTCGGCCGGTCTGACCAGATGCTGGCCATAGACCCGCCCGAGAAGGGTGCGGGGGCGACGGTCGGGGGGGTGGTCTCTGCGAACTCCTCCGGTCCCAGAAGGTACCGGTACGGGACCGTCCGGGATCTCATCATCGGGATCACCGTCGTCCTCCCGGACGGGACGGTGGCGAAGGCCGGTGGCAAGGTCGTAAAGAACGTCGCCGGCTACGACCTCGGCAAGCTCTTCACGGGCTCGCTCGGTACTTTGGGCGTCTTGGCGACGTGCAACTTCCGGCTGCACCCGAGGCCCGAGGCGGCCCGGACGGTCGCGGTCGAGCTGAACGACACTCTGGCGGCCGGGCAGGCGGCCCAGGCGCTCATGCATTCTCAGGTCTTCGCCAGCGCCCTGGAGTTGCACTGGAGCGAAGATGCGAGGCTTCTGACCGTCCTGATCGAGGGCATCTCGAAAGGCGTGGACGCGCAGGTGGAGACGGCATCTTACTTGTTGAAAGGCTTCGGCGAGGTTCGGACGCTCTCGGATGAGGAGGCGGACCACCTCGGGCCGTTGACGCCGCCCGGTACTGGCGATGAGGTAGCCATAAAGATAGCGCACCCCCCGGCGGAGCTTACGGGCGTCCTCGACTCCGCTCTGGGGGCGGCGGAGCGCAGGGGTGTCATCCCCCGCATCACCGGCCACGCCGGAGCAGGCGTCACCTACGTCGCCCTCTCCGGGGGAGATGAGGAGGCGCGGGCACAGGTCGTCGAGGAGCTGCGCGAGATCTGGGTTAGGAGGGGCGGGAGCGTTGTTGTGCGCCAGGCCCCCGTTCCGGTAAAGAAGAGGTTGGATGCGTGGGGGCCGACGGGAGACTACCTCGGCCTGACGCGGCGCGTAAAGGAGAAGTTCGATCCCCGGGGCATTCTTAACCCCGGCCGCTTTCTAGGAGGCATCTAGTGACAGAGCAGGACAGACCGGACCCCCGGCAGTCGGGCAACCGCTACGACGCGACCAGCGCCGCGGAGAGGCGCGACGACCAGTCGGGTACCACGCGCGAGCAGGCGATGGCAGGGGCCATCGGCGCCGGGAACCCGCAGGACGTCGGCCAGAGCACCTTCGCGGCGACGACGGACTCGCTCCAGCACACGATGGGAAAAGACCGGCCCGAGAGCGGGAGCTACACTTTCCCGGCCTTCGACAGCCATCACCCGCCGGAGAAGGACCTTATCGACGACTGCGTCCACTGCGGCTTCTGCCTGCCGACCTGCCCGACCTACGTCCTCTTCGGCGAGGAGATGGACTCTCCGCGCGGACGCATCTACCTCATGAACAAGGGCCTGACCGAGGAGCCCATGAACGACACGATGGTCCGTCACTGGGACCTGTGCCTGGGGTGCATGGCCTGCGTGACCGCCTGCCCCTCGGGTGTGCAGTATGACAAGCTCATCGAGGCCACGCGGGCGCAGGTCGAGCGGCGCTACGAGCGTAGGGCCGATGACAAGGCTTTCCGCGAGATGATCTTCCAGCTCTTCCCCTACCGGAGCCGTCTGCGCCTCGCCGCCGGACCTTTACGCCTCTACCAGCGCTTCGGGATCGGTGACAAGCTCAAGAAGGCCGGCGTCATGAGCCGTCTCCCCGCCCGGATGAGGGCGATGGAGGCCCTGATGCCAAAGCTTCAGAAGGAAGAGAAGATCCCCGAGCACACCTCGCCTACCGGCGAGAGGCGCAGGCGGGTCGGGGTCCTCACCGGGTGTGTCCAGCAAGTCTTCTTCTCCCAGGTCAACTCCGCCACCGTGCGCGTACTCGCCGCCGAGGGCTGCGAGGTCGTAGCGCCGAAGAGCCAGGGCTGCTGCGGCGCGCTCTCGACCCACGCCGGACGCGAGGAGGAGTCGCTAAACTTCGCGCGCAAGACCATAGACACCTTCGAGCGGGAGAATCTCGACAACGTGATCGTCAACGCCGCCGGGTGTGGCTCGACCATGAAGGAGTACGCGTACCTCCTTCGCGACGACCCCGAATACGCCGAGAGGGCGAAGAGGTTCTCTGCAAAGGTCAAGGACGTCTCGGAGTTCTTGCAGGAGATAGGGACGGTCGCTGAGCGTCACCCGTTGCCGGTAGCGGCGGCCTACCACGACGCCTGCCACCTGGCGCATCAGCAGGGGGTCCGCCAGCAGCCGAGGAAGACCCTCAAGCAGATACCGGGGATGGAGGTCAAGGAGATCACCGAGGCCGAGGTCTGCTGCGGATCGGCCGGCATCTACAACATGGTCGAGCCCGAGCCCGCAGCGGAGTTGGGCGAGCGCAAGGCGAAGAACGTCCTCAAGACCGGCGCGCAGATGATCGTTACCTCCAACCCCGGCTGCATGCTCCAGATACAGGCGAGCCTCAAGAAGATGGGCCGCGAGATACCGATGGCCCACCCGGCGGAGGTCCTCGACGCCTCGATCCGGGGCGAGCCGGTTGAGACCCTGCTGGACGGTAGGGGCTTGCAGGGGTGAGAATCTCCCGCTCCGTGCTGGCCGTCCCGGCCTCGAAGTGGAAGATGGTAGAGAGGGGTCCGTCCTCCGGGGCGGACCTCTTCTTCCTCGACCTCGAAGACGCCGTCGCCCCGAACGAGAAGGCCGCGGCCCGGGAGAACGTCGTCCGGGCGATAAACGAACTCGACTGGAGCGGGCCAACCTTCTACCGCATGAACTCCCTGGAGACGCCGTACTGGTACAGGGATATTATCGAGGTCGTCGAGGAGGCGGGGGAGGGGCTCGACCTGATCCTGGTCCCCAAAGTAGAGCGCCCCGAAGACCTGCACACGCTGGATACCTTGCTCCAAAGCGTCGAGACAAACGCCGGATTAGAGCCCGGTAAGGTAAAGCTCGAAGCCCAGATAGAGACCGCAAAAGGTCTCGCCAACATCGACGCAATAGCCCACGCCACTGACCGCCTCGAAGCCCTCGTCTTCGGTCCCGGAGACTACGCCGCGAGCGTTCGCATGCCGCAAACGAGCATCGGTACGATGGACGAGTGGGACGAGGTCTACCCCGGCCACCGCTTTCACTACGCCATGCACCGCATCGTCGTCGCCGCCCGCGCCGCGGACCTGCGGGCTATAGACGGCCCCGTCGCCGATTATCGGGACGAGGAGGGCCTGCGCAAGAGCTGCCTCGTCGCCCGCTCTCTAGGCTTCGACGGCAAGTGGTGCATCCATCCGGGCCAGGTAGAGATCGTCAACGAGGTCTTCTCGCCTACAGAACGGGAACTAGAGTGGGCTGACAAAGTGGTGAGTGCCTACGAGGAGGCAAACGCGGCGGGATCAGGTTCCATAAGCGTGGATGGGCAAATGGTGGATGCTGCTTCCATAAAGATGGCCCGGAACACCCTTGAGCTCGCTCGGGGGCCGGAGACGGCTTAGGGAGGTTCTCTCCCGCAGCGGTGGCTCTCTGCCGATTGCTCCTGGAATTTCTCGGGTATCTCTTCACTATAGACAACGACAGGGAAACGCGTACCGAAAGGAGGAGTCGTGACCGATCCCGAGACCATCGTCAGAGAGGCCAGGACCGTCGCGGTCGTTGGGCTCTCCAACGATCCGGAGAAGGCCAGCAACGAGGTGGGCGGTTACCTGAAGGAGCAGGGCTACCGCGTGATCCCGGTAAACCCGAAAGAGGATGAAGTGCTTGGAGAGCACGTCTACGCCACAGTAGATCAGATCCCCGAGGAGGTGGACGTGGTAGACGTGTTTCTCCCCTCCGAGAAGACCCCCGAGATCGCCGAGGACGCCGTCCGGGCCGGGGCCAGAACGCTATGGCTCCAGGAAGGTATCGAGAGCTCGGAGGCACGCCGGATCGCTGAAGAAGGGGGACTTGCCTACGTAGAGAACAGGTGCATGCGTAAGACCCACGAGGGGATGCAGTAAGATACAGCCTCACCGGACTACACCTCCGGGACGCCTCCGCCAGCATTGTTCGACAGGTGCTGCTTTTGGCGTACCGGTTAGAGGATGTCCTGCATGGTGCTGAGGATCTGGAGCACCATGTAGGCGACGATCACTACTAGCATTGAACCGGGTACTTGATGAGACCGCGGCGGCGAAGTCACCGCCGCTACGACGCGGAGAGCCGAACTCGCGCTCCTATATCGTCCAGCGGGTGTCCTCGTAACCTCGTCGTAATCTCTCCTGCTCATTCAACCCCGAACCGAAGGTGGCTTCGTAGGGAGGTAGAACACTCTGCCTCTCTAGATCTCCGGCCGCTACCGTCTCATCACCGATAACCGGCTCGCCTCGCGTAGAATAAGCCTGTAGAACTAAAACTCTTACAACTTCTTTGGATGGTGAAATGGCTGACGTTACGGTTATAGGAGGCGGCCTCGCCGGGAGCGAGGCGGCCTGGCAGGCGGCGGAGGCGGGCTGTACGGTCGAGCTGTGGGAGATGCGGCCGGTGAAGGAAACCCCGGCCCACCGCACCGACTCTTTCGCCGAGTTGGTCTGCTCGAACTCGCTCGGGAACACGTCGCTTGAGACGGCCTCGGGACTTCTCAAGGAGGAGCTGAGGCGTCTCGGGTCCGTGATCCTGCGCTGCGCCGAAGCCAACAGGGTCCCGGCAGGCGGAGCCCTGGGGGTTGCCCGCGAGGACTTCCCCCGGGCCGTAACCGAGACCGTGTACGCCCACCCGAACATAGAGGTAGTCCGCAGAGAGGCGACGGAGCTACCGGAGGGACCGACCATCATCGCCACCGGCCCCCTGACCTCCGACGCTCTGGTCGAGAAGATAGAGAAGCTCTCCGGCGAGACGCTCTACTTCTACGACGCGGCCTCCCCGATCCTCCACCGCGAGTCGCTGGACGAGGAGATCATCTACCTCGCCTCCCGCTACGGTAAGGGCGAGGCGGCCTACCTGAACTGCCCGATGAGCAGGGAGCAGTATTACGCCTTCGTCGAGGCTTTAGCGACCGCGGAGCTCTCCCCCATAAAGAACTTCGAGGAGGACATGTACTTCGAGGGCTGCCTCCCCGTGGAGACCATAGCCCGCCGCGGCGCGGAGACTTTAAGCTTCGGGCCGATGAAACCGGTCGGGCTGCCTGACCCGAAGACCGGCGAGGAGCCCTACGCCGTCGTGCAGCTGAGGCAGGACGACGCCGAGGGCCTGCTCTTTAACATGGTCGGCTTCCAGACGCGCCTGAAGTGGGGCGAGCAGAAGCGCGTCTTCAAGACCATCCCCGGCCTCGGGAATGCGGACTTCGCCCGCATGGGCGTCATGCACCGCAACACCTACCTCCCCTCCAACCGCATGCTCGAAGCCACGATGCGGATAAGAACTGGCGACGAGCCCCTTTTCTTCGCTGGCCAGCTAACCGGTGTGGAGGGCTACACCGAGAGCACCGCGATGGGGCACATCGCCGGGACGAACGCCGCGAGGATCGCGAAGGGCGAGGAGCCCATCACGATGCCACGCGGCACGATGATGGGTGCCCTGGCCCACTACATCACCACCAAAGAGGGCACCCTCCAGCCAATTAACTCCAACTGGGGCCTCGTCCCCGCCGTACCCAAGAAAGAGAACGGACGCAGGGTCCCCAAGCCCGAGCGGAGGCAGCGGCAGGCGCGGACAGCGCTCGACACGCTCGACGGGTTCCTCTGCGCGGAGGTCGGGGTCGCCGGCTAGGACTCTCGTCTTGCGGTTGGTTTCGGGGCGTTTGCTTGGCCGGCTCGCCGCGGTGCTGCGGGGCGTCGCGCCGGGCATCCGGTCGGCGCTCTCGGCTGCCCGGATGTCTCTCGTCGGCAGGACGGTCCCGCCGCCGCGGGCTCCATACGTGCAGAATGTCTCCAACGGCTCGGCGACGATTGCCTGGGTGGGCGACGAGCCGGGCAGGGGCGTCGTGGAGTACGGAGAAGGGCCGGATCTCGGGAAGGCGGCGACGGAGGATCTGGTAAGCAGGCGCCACGCGGTGACGCTGCACGGCCTCAACCCCGGTTCGACTTACCATTACAGGGTGGATGGCGGGGCGACGGGTCGCTTCCGCACCGCCCCCGAGAGCGGCGCCGCCTTCACGTTCGCCGTGATCGGGGACACCGGAAACGGGGGTAAGAACCAGATGGCGGTGGCCGGGCTGTTAGAGCGGGTGAAGCCAGATCTGATCCTGCATACCGGCGACGTCGTTTACCCGAGCGGTGAGGATAAGCACTATGACAAGCGGTTCTTCGCTCCATACCGCGGCCTCATAGGGGCGGTGCCCCTCTTCCCGGTCCTCGGCAACCACGACGTGCAAGAGGACGACGGTGCCGCCTTCCTGAAGAACTTCCACCTGCCACGAAACAACCCGCGAGGCACCGCCCGCTACTACTCCTTTGACTGGGGAGACGCCCACTTCGTCGCGCTGGACAGCGAGCTGTACCACGAGGACGACGGGGGCGACAGGGAGGAGCAGAGGCTCTGGTTGGAGGAGGACCTCTCCGCCACGCGCAAACCCTGGCGGTTCGCCTACCTGCACAGGCCCCTCTACAGCTCTTCCAGGCACGGTGGCGACGAGGAGATTCGCGCCGACCTCGCGCCCGTCTTCTCCCGCCACGACGTCCACCTCGTCTTCAGCGGCCACGACCACGCCTACGAGCGCACCCTACCTATGGACGGTGTGACCTACCTCGTCACCGGAGGCGGCGGCAAGCGCCTCTACCAGGCTCGCAAGAGATCGTGGACGGCCGCCTCTGCCTCCGCCCACCACGCCACGCTCGTACGCGTAACCGGCGAGCATCTCATCCTCGAAGCGATAAAGCCCGACGGCACCGTGCTCGACCACCTCGACATGCGGGCCTGTGCGGAGGGCGAGTCAAACCTGCCCTGACAGCGGTGTTCGTAAAGGTTGATTCTGCTGGCTAAAGAGGCTGCCGGGGAGAATCGCTAGAATTCTCCAATCTTTCCATGCGGTGAGAGAGAGCCCAAACCCAAACCAGGATCAATACTTGCGAACACCGCTGTGAGTCACTGCGGCGGGACGTTGCGGTCGGGACGCCGACCGCTATGAGGCTACAGCTTCGCCGGGGCTTCTGCCTGTAGCGCGGCGTCGAGGATGGTCTCGACGAGCTCTTCGAATCTCATGCCGGCAGCCTCCGCCGCCAGCGGTAACGTGGAGGTCTCGGTGAAGCCGGGGACGGTGTTCGCGTCGAGGACCCAGGGAGTGTAGCCGTCGAGGATCATATCTACCCGTCCGAAGCCGGAGCAGCCCAGGGTGCGATAGGCGGCGAGCGCTGTCTCTTCTGCGCGGGCGGCGGCATCGGTTGGGACCTCGGCCGGGATAGCGAAGTCGGTGGCGCCAGGGGTGTACTTGGCCTCGAAGTCGTAGGAGCCGGCGCGGGGTCGCACCTCGACGAGGTTGAGGACTCGCGGTCCCTCGCCGGCGGGTTCGAGGATGGGGGCGGTTATCTCCGCTCCGGTCACGTACTTCTCCACCAGGATCTTTCCGTCGTAGCCGAATGCTTCGTAGACGGCCTCCAACAGTCCCTCAGGCTCCTCGACCTTCGTGAGACCGAACCCGGAGCCCTGGCGGGCGGGGGTT
>CADCVG010000115.1 GCA_902806075.1 uncultured Rubrobacteraceae bacterium | reverse complement strand
GCGGCGCTGCTATCAGGCCCTCCTCCACGAAGCGGCGCGCGTAGTTGCGGAAGAGGGAGGCGTTGATCGGGGGCCGCCGCAGGCCGCTGCCACGCAGGGCCTCCCGCGTGTTCGAGTCATCGTAGACATTGCCGTCCCAGAGCTCGTGCGTCTCGGGCGCGCCACCCAGGATACCGCCTACGATGCCGTCATCCGTCTCCCGGGACGAGTTCCGCAACGCCTCCAGCCAGTCCTCGTAATCGAGCCGCTCGAGAGGGTAGCCGACCTCTTCGAGCCAGTCGAAGATCCTCTCCGCCGGCACCGGGTTGGGGTCGGCGAGGTGGAACACCTGCCCCGCTGTCTCGGGCTTCCCGGCGATGTGGCAGATGGCGTGAGCGACGAAGTCCACTGGCGTCATCTCCATACGCCACCCGTCAACCCGGGGCGCCCGGCCGAGACGGAGCGCCTCCACGACGAGCGCGCCCTGGAAGTCGCGGGAGTTGGAAGCCCCGGTGATGCTGTGGCCGGAGATATTTCCGGGGCGGTAGACGTGTACCGGCAGGCCCCGTTCGGCTGCCTCCCAGACAAGCTTCTCGGCGACCCACTTGGACTGTCCGTAGCCGTCCTCGCGGGCGTCGGCCAGAGAGTCGAGGTCCGCGTCCTCCCTGCACAGGGGCGTGCCGGGAGCGAAGATACCGTTGGTCGAGACGTGGTGTACCGGCTTCGTCTTGTGGAGACAGGCCAGGCGCAGGACCTCGCGGGTGCCGTTCACGTTCGGCGGTTCGAGCGCTGAGTACGGGTAGATCATGTTTACCACCGCGCCGGCGTGTATCACGAGGTCCACCGTGCGTGCCAGAGCGTCGAAGTCATGCCCAGTCATATCCAGCAAGGGCTTGCTCAGGTCTCCGACCACCGGCACGATGCGCCGTGTGTGCTCCGGTCTCCACAGGCCGTAGCGTCGCAGGTTAGCGTGTATGGACGCCGCCGGGTCAGCATCCTCCTTGCGCGGGCGGACGAGGCAGTGGATCTCCGCCTCCGTCCGCGAGAGCAGCGCGTCGAGCAGGAACGCCCCCAGGAACCCGGTAGCGCCGGTAAGGAAGACGCGCCGGGCGTCGTGCAGGCCCCGGTCAAGGGTCTGCTCCGGCCGAATCTCCGGCTCGAGGACGGCCTCGGCGCGCAGGTCCGGTCCCGGTGACCGTTCCCTGCCAGCCGTCTCCCGGCTATTCCCCCCGCGCCGCTGCCGGGCCTCTAATGCCTCGCGCATCCCCGCGACGGTGGGACCATCGAGGAACTCGCGCATGGAGAGGCGCACCCCGAACACGCCGTCCACGCTGCTCACGAGCTGCGCGGCGGCGAGGGAGTGGCCGCCGATATCGAAGAAGTTGTCGTCGCGGCGCATGTCGCCCTCTTCGAGGCGCAGAACGTCCTCCCACAACCGGACGAGCACGGCCTCCTTCTCGTGCCACGGCGCGTCGGGGGAGAGCGCCCCGGCGTGCTCGGAGGGGTCGAAGGCGGCTGCGGAGACGCGAGCCGGCGGCGGCGGGAGCTGGCCCCGATCCACCTTGCCGGTCGTATCCTGAAGCGGCAGCTCCTCTATCTCGACGAAGACCGCCGGTATCGCGTAGTGCGGCAGGCTCTCCTGGAGGCGGCGCCGGACCTCCGGGCTCCGACCCGTCCTGGCATCTATGCTCCAGCCCGCGTAACGGCCCCCCTGCTCGGAGGCGTCTGAGGAAGGGACCAGATAGGCGACGAGCCGCTTGTCCTCCCCCTCTTCCCCTTCGGCCACCACGACGCAGCTCCTCACCGCGAGACGCCTCTCGATCGCCGCCTCCACCGCCCCGAGTTCGATACTGTACCCGCGTACCTTGACCATAAAGTCCACGCGCCCCAAAACCTCCAGGCTCCCGTCGGACAGGAGACGCACCTTGTCCCCGCTACGGTACATCCGCGCCCCTTCTTCGGGGGAGAACGGGTCCTCGACGAAGCGCTGGGCCGTGAGCTCTGGAAGTTTCACGTAGCCGCGCGCCAGGGTGTCTCCGCCGACGTAGAGCTCCCCGGCGGCACCCTCCGGCACCGGCTGCATCTGCTCGTCAAGCAGGTAGAGATGTTCCGGGTCCAGGGGGCGCCCCACGGGGCAGTAGGTAGCCGAGGCGTTCTCGACCAGGTCTCGCAGGTCGCCCGCTGCGACCTCGTGCGTCTCGCTGATGCTGTACACGTTCAGCACACGGGTCCCGGGCAGTAGGCGCATCGCGCGCCGCGCAAGCGTCTTCGTGACCACCTCGCCGTTGAGCCACAGCACGCGCAGGGCGGAGAGCCGGCTCCCTATCTCGGGTCCGCTCGCGTTGAGCACGGCCCCGAGCAAGGAGGGGGTCAGCAGGACCTCTGTGATCCGGTACTCCTCCAGGAACCGGACGAGCTCTCCGGGGTCGTAGATCACGTCGTCCGGGATGACGACGGTGGTCGCACCCCGCAAGAGCGGCCGGAACATCTCCCAGATAAAGAAGACGTTGCACCCCACCCTGTCCCCCGGGCCGTAGTCGCTGATCCCGAACCGCCACAGATAGGAGCCAACCGCCGCCCTATGAGGGTTCTCGATCCCCTTGGGCTTGCCGGTCGTCCCGGAAGAGTAAGCGACGAAGACCAGGTCGTCGGGTCCGCACGCGGGTCCGTCCCCGCCCTTCAGCGCGTCGCTCTCCACCGCCTCTTCCCAGTCCTCGTCCAGACAGAGACGCGCCTGAGATCGGGGGAGACGCTCCGCGTAGTGTCCGTGAGTGATGACCAGGCGGGGCTCGGCGTCGGCGACGACCTCCCCGAGCAGCGCGGCGGGATAGGCCAGCTCCAGGGGGAGGAAGGCTCCACCCGCCTTGAGGATCGCGAGGCACGCCACGACGAAATCGGCGCAACGCTCCATGTAGACACCCACGACCTCGTCGTGGGAGATCCCCTCGCCCCGCAGGTAAGAGGCGAGGCGCTCCGCCCGCCGGTCGAGCTCCTCGTAGGTCAGCTCCGTCTCCGTGTCCACCAGGGCGGTTGCTCGGGGGGATTTGCGCGCCTGCTCCTCGAAGAGCAGATGAAGACAAGAGTTTACCGGGCCGTCGCTCACTACCATCCTTTCAGGTTATGCCTTTCGTATGCGTCTCCGAATGATACGACACAAAGACCCCTCCGCCGTGTTCGAACACGGTGGAGGGGTCTCTGTGGAGACTCTACCTGCCGGAGTCGGGCTCCGTGGCGCTCGTCCGCTGCGGCGCGGGGGCCCCGGACGGGCGGGTCGCCGCCCTCTCGGGCTCGGGTGCTACGCGCGTCCGCGGCAGCTGCTCGGCGCGCAGCTCCTTGAAGAGCGCGTAGCACATGGCGATCATCACCAGCAAGAAGGGTGCCGCGGCTATGATGGCCGCCTGCTGCAGGGACTGCAACGCGTTGTTGCCTCCGGCCAGCAGGAGGACAACCGCGGCGAGGCCGGTTAGAACACCCCAGGTCACGAGGGTCCACGTTCGGGGCCTCAAGGCGCCATTCGAGGAGAGGATGCCCATCACTACGGCCCCGGCGTCCGCCCCGCTAACGAAGAAGAGCCCGACGAGGATGATCGCCAACAGAGACATCACGGCCGCCAGCGGAAACTGGTTCAGGGTCTCGAAGAGAGAGTTGGCCGGGCTCTCCGCGGCGGTCGCGGCAAGGCCGGTCGCCCCGGTCAGGTCCAGGTTGATAGCCGTACCCCCGAAGACGGCGAACCAGACGAAGCTGACCACGCTCGGGACCAGCAGCACACCAAAGACGAACTCCCGTATGGTGCGGCCCTTGGAGATGCGGGCGATAAACATACCGACGAACGGGGTCCAGGAGATCCACCACGCCCAGTAGAACAGGGTGTAGGCGGCCAGCCACTCCTCGTCGCCGGAGGCAGCGGTCCTGAAGCTCATCGAGACCAGGTTGCTCACGTAAGCGCCGAGCGATTCGGTAAAGATGTTGAGGATAAACACCGTCGGCCCCACGACCAACAAGAAGAGAAGCAAGATGGCGGCCAGGACCATGTTGATCTCGCTGAGGTACTTGATCCCGCGATGCACCCCTGTGACCGCCGAGATGGTGAAGAGCGCCGTTATGGTAAGGATGATCAGGATCGCTACCGTGACCGAGTTCGAGACGCCCCACAGGTAGTTGAGCCCCCCGTTGATCTGTAACGCCCCCAGCCCCAGCGAGGTAGCAGTGCCGAACAAGGTGGCGAAGATTGCCAGTATGTTTATAGCCTTCCCGATAGGGCCATCGACCCTATCACCCAAGATGGGGTAGAAGGCCGAGCTTATTAGGTTCCTGCGTCCCTTACGGAAGGTCGAGTAGGCCAGAGCCAGGCCGACCACGGCGTAGATAGCCCACGGGTGCAGGGCCCAGTGGAAGTAGGAGTACTGCATCGCCACCCGGGCGGCCTCCTCGGAGCCGGCCGTCGCCGCGCCGTGAGGAGGAGTGGCGAAGTGCAAGATAGGCTCGGCGACGCCGAAGAACATCAGCCCTATCCCCATCCCGGCGCTGAACATCATCGCGATCCAGGACGCCGTACGAAACTCCGGCCGGTCGTCGTCTTTGCCGAGCCGGACCTTGCCGTAGCGGCTCAGAGCAAGGTAACCCACGAAGAGCAGAAAACCAAAGGTCGCCAGCACGAACACCCACCCGTAGGTGGAGATCAGGTAGCCCAACGTCGTCGAGGCCACGCTGGCGAGGTTGTCCGTAAAGAGCACGCCCCACAAAACGAACAACACCGAGATGCCTACGGCAATGCCGAAAACACTCCGGTCGATAGTCGAACCCTCTGATCTTCGCTCCATCTATCATCCTTTCTCGAAACACCACGCCCAACGCATGATGAGAACATAAGAATGCGTCGCACTATACGACGTTATGCTTCGTACCTCAAGCCGCAAGACTTTTATGCCTTGTAGTGCAGCTTATCCCGAGAACATAAAGAGATGGAGAGCTTTGTCTTGCTGTCGGTCAGGACTTGTATCCCACAGCCCGGGCGTCTGAATATCCGGGCTGTGGGATACGTAGAGGCTGGCAGCGGTGTGCCACTGCATCTTCGCGTTCGGCAGTGCATCCGCGTAGATCAAGCTATCCTGCAAATAGCCATCGAATATAATCGTCCGGCTGCGGCATTCGGGTACTTCCTCGCCCTGCTTACAGATGGGGACGCGGTACTTCTTTATGGCCTCATCCGCAAGGCAGTGGATGAAGCCATATTGCTCTTCGAGAGCTGGCAGCCATGATCCAACTCTTCCGGTCGGTTGTCTCTACGATGTCCCTCTCTCCTCTCAAGATCCTGGCTTCGCCGATGGAGACTGCCTGGTTTGGAGAAACCGAGCGGTCCCCGAACGTCGTACTCTTTCCACGCGCCAGGACTCTAGGGCTTTAGGGTGAACTCGAAGTCCGCGACCTGCTCGGCGGCGCGGGCGGCGCGGAGGAGCATTGGTTCGGTGAAGTGGTCGCTCATGAGCTGGACGCCGACCGGTAGACCATTGCTCAACCCGCCGGGGACGCTTATCGCGGGGATGCCGGCGAGGCTCACCGGGACGGCGCAGATGTCCTGGGCGTACATCGCGAGCGGGTCGTCTATCTTCTCGCCGACCCCGAACGCCACCGAGGGTGAGGTCGGGGAGACGAGCACGTCGTACCGGTTGAAAGCGGCGCGGAAGTCCTCGATAATGCGTGTGCGAACTTTCTGGGCCTGGGCGTAGTAGGCGTCGTAGTAGCCCGAGGAGAGCGCGTAGGTGCCGAGCATTATTCGCCTCTTCGCCTCGTCTCCGAAGCCCTCCTCGCGCGTCTTGCGATACATCTCCCGAAGCCCATCCGCCGGCACCCTCAAGCCATAACGAACGCCGTCGAAGCGGGCCAGGTTCGAGGAGACCTCCGCGGGCGCGATGATGTAGTAGGCCGGCAGCCCGTACCTGGAGTGAGGCAGGCTGACCTCCCCCACCTCGGCCCCGGCCCCTTCGAGGCCCTCCACGACGCGCTCTACGACCTCGCGCGGCCCGGACTCTATCCCCTCGCCCATCAGTTCGGAGATCACGCCGACCCGCAGGCCCGAGACGCCGCCTTCGAGCTCGGCTAGGTAGTCCGGGACCTCGACGTTAGCACTCGTGGAGTCGCGGGGGTCGTGACCGGCGATGGCCTGTAGCAAGAGGGCCGAGTCGCGCACGTCGCGGGTCATTGGCCCGATCTGGTCGAGAGAAGAGGCGAAGGCGATGAGCCCGTAGCGGGACACCCGCCCGTAGGTCGGCTTGAGGCCCACGATGCCACACAGCGCCGCCGGCTGGCGCACGCTGCCGCCTGTATCCGTCCCAAGAGCCCACCAGCCCTCGCCCGCCGCGACCGCCGCCGCTGACCCGCCGGAGGAGCCGCCCGGTACGCGGTCGAGAGCCCACGGGTTACAGGTGACGCCGTAGGCGGAGTTCTCCGTCGAGGAGCCCATCGCGAACTCGTCCATGTTCGCCTTGCCGACCATAACCGGGGTCTCCCCGTAGTTGAGGAGCGCCGAGGCGTCGTAGAGGGGCTCGAAGTTCTCCAGTATCTTCGAGCCGCAGGTGGTGCGCACGCCCTTGGTGGAGAGGACGTCCTTGATAGCTATCGGCACGCTCTCCCAGAGCTTTATGCCGCCGTTCTTCATCCTGGCGTCTATCTTGTCGGCACGCTCCAGCGCCAGCTCCGGGGTGGTGGTGACGAAGGAGTTCACGTCCCCCTCGATCTCCTCGACGCGGGCGTTGGCTATACGGGCGGCCTCGCTGGCGGAGACCTCGCGGGCCTCTATCTTCTCCGCCAGCTCGTAGGCCGAGAGGTTCAGTAGAGCGTCTGGCATACTAGTCTATCCTCGGGACGGCGAAGAGGTCGTCAACGGCATCGGGAGCTGTAGAGAGAGCTTCTTCGGGCGGTAGACACTTGTACGGCTCGTCGGGGCGGAGGACGTTCGTCAGGTTCAGGGCGTTGGTCGTTGGCGGGACGTCGGTGAGGTCCAGTTCCCCGATCTGGTCTATGCTGTCCAGGATCGCCCCGAGCTGGCCGCTCATCCTCCTGACCTCTTCGTCCGTCAGGCCCAACCTCGCCAGGTCGGCGACGTGGCGCACCTCTTCTTCGGATATCATCTTCTTCTACCTCCGGCTCTCGCTATCGGATCCGTCTTTATCTTAGCGCACCCGCGACGATTGCTTTCAGACGACCGAGCGGACGACGCCGCCGTCGGCGCGGAGGGAGGCGCCGTTGGTTGCCGAGGAGGCCGGGCTGCAGACGAAGGCGATCATCTCGGCCACCTCTTCGGGCTCGATGAACCGTTGCAGCAGGGAGGAAGGGCGGGCCGTCTGGAAGAACTCCTCCTCCATTGCGGCTTCGTCCTTGCCCTGCTCCTGAGCCATCCGCCCGACGAAGGTCTTCACGCCTTCGGAGGCGGTAGGGCCGGGCAACACCGAGTTTACCGTCACGCCGGTCCCCACGGTGGTCTCAGCCAGCCCGCGGGCGACGGCGAGCTGGGCCGTCTTGGTCACGCCGTAGTGGATCATCTCCGCCGGTATCTGGACGCCCGACTCGCTTGAGACAAAGACGATCCGGCCCCAGTCTCGCCCCTTCATCCCGGGCAGGTAGTGGCGACTGAGTCGCACCCCGCTCATCACGTTGGTCTCGAAGAAACGGAACCAGTCGTCGTCGGTGATCTCCTGGAAGTCCTTGGGCTCGAAGATACCGAGGTTGTTGACCAGGACGTCTATTTCAGGTGCCTGCCGTAGTATCTCCTCGACGCCCTCCGCCGCGCCGAGGTCCGCCGCCACGCCAGAGACCTCGGCCTCCGGGGCTCTCTCCCGCGCACGCCGCACGGCCTCCTCGACCCGTTCCGCCGAACGCCCGTTCATCACCACCAAGGCGCCCTCCTCAGCCAGCCTCGCGGCCGCCGCGAACCCGATCCCGGCGGTCGATCCGGTCACCAGAGCGCGCTTACCTTCGAGTCGCAAGTCCATCTCTTCGTCCTCCATCTCGCTTGTGAATACTCCGGGCGATGGTTATAGCATGGCCGTGGGGATCTACCCGGAGCCAGTGGACGTACCCGTGGTCCTCCACGGCGCACCCGCGGGCCGGAACACGACCAGCTCGTCCACCGGGGAGAAGCCGAGCCTGGCTGCCAGCCCGAGCGAGGCCCGGTTCCACTCCTCCGCGCCCCAGACTGGCCGCAGGCCCTCTTCTCCCATGAGCCTGACCATGAAAGCAACGCACCGGGTGGCGCATCCCCGCCTCCTGAATCCCTCCAGCGTATCTATCGAGATGTCCCAGAGGCTCTCGGTCCGCGCCGCCGCGTAGCAGAACGAGACCGGACGACCATCCTCCAGGCCGGCGGCGATGGGAGACCTTCCGGCGGCGATCCGAAGCTCGGAGCGGAGATCTGGCGGCAAGCCGTCCAGAGAGTCCGATGGCTCCAGCAACCGTACCGAACCCGCCGGGACACGAGGGAGCCGGTCAGCGTCACCGAGTAGGTGCAACGTCGCCCGGACGGCCCTCCACCCCGGCAGCGCCGCGGCGACGTGGGAGGCAGCCTTGAGCTGCGCGATCACCACGCCTCCGTCCCCGTTCCGGGTCACGGCTTCCAGGATCTCACCCTCCGCCGGATATCCTACTATGGACACCAGCCTATCTTCGGGGTCACGGACGACGAAGCGAGGCTCCCCATCTTCCAAGAGCCCAAAGACCTCACCCCGCCCCGAGAGCAGCATGGACCTCGTCTCGACCCACCGCGGGACGTCCGGCAGGACGCGGGCCAGCCGCGTAGCGGTCGTCCGGTCTATAGTCCCGAACTCGCCCGCGCCGCTTCCAGAGTGTTGTAAAGGAGCATCGCCCGCGTCATCGGTCCGACGCCACCCGGCACCGGCGAGATATACGACGCCACCGGCTCGACCTCCTCGAAGCGAACGTCCCCGACGAGGCCGCCGCCTTCCCGGGCGTGGATGCCGACGTCCACGACTATCGCCCCCTCCCGGACATACTCCGCCCCGACCATCTCCTTTCTCCCCGCCGCGACGACGAGGAGTTCGGCCCGGCGCGCCACCTCCGGCAGGTTCTTCGTGCGGGAGTGGCAGATGGTGACGGTCGTGTTCTCGCGCAACAGGAGTTGGGCCAGAGGTTTCCCGACCAGGTTCGAGCGTCCGATCACGACGGCTTCTTTGCCTTCGATCTCCGCACCGCTACGTTTGAGGAGTTGGATCACCCCGTGCGGCGTACAGGGCAGGAGGCTCGGCAAACCAACTGCGAGCCTCCCCGCGCTCAAGGGGCTCAGTCCGTCCACGTCCTTCGACGGGTCTATCGCGGAGACCAGGGGCAGGGCTTCGAGCCCGGCGGGCAGAGGTAGCTGGATAAAGAACCCGGAGACCGTCGTATCCCCATTCAACTCCTCGACGAGAGCAGCGAGCTCCTCCTGGGAGACGTCCGCCGCGAAGCGGTGGGCGCGGGACTCGATGCCGACCTCTTCGCAGTCCCTCTGCTTCATGCGCACGTAGGTCGTCGAGGCCGGATCGTCCCCAACCAGTACCACGTCAAGGCGCACCGGGACGTCGCGGCTCTTTAGCCTCGCGACTCCTTCGGCGACCTCAGAGCGTATCTGTGCGGCGACGACTTTTCCGTCCAGTATCTCCGCCACGCGAATCCCCTAGAACGCCGCGAGAAGCTTGGGGGCGACCTGCTTCTTGCGGCTCATTACGCCGGGGAGGTCTATAACGCCGTCTCTTGCCTTGGCATCGAAGACCCGCTCGATCGGGGCGCAGTCGCCGGCGCACAGAAGCTCCGTACCCTGGCTGATTATGTCCGTAACCATGAGCGCCGCGAAGAGGTAGCCATTCCTCCCGCGCAGGTCATCCAGGGCGTCGAGCATCTCCTCCTTACGGTCCAGGAGGCCCGCGCCCACTGTCTCTATCTGCGAGATGCTCATAGAGCCCGCGTCGCCCAGAGCGTACTCCTTCTGGTCGCGGCCGATGATCTCCTCAGCCGACAGATCCGAGACGTCAGACGAAGCCTCGAACATCTCCATCCCGAACTCTTTAGCGTCGAGATCCAGGAGTTCTTCGAGGTAGCGGACGACCTCGCGATCACGCTCCGTGGTAGTAACGGAGTTGAAGACCACCGTATCCGAGAGTATCGCCGCGAGCAGCATCTTCGCCGACGAGGCAGACGGCTCCACGCCACTCGCCCTGTAACGCTCCAGGATCAAGGTCGCCGTCGAGCCGACGGGATCGAAGGTCGCCGGGATGGGCACCTTCGTCTCGATGTTGCCGACGTGGTGGTGGTCCAGGATCTCCACGACCTCGGCCTGCTCGACGCCCGGCACGCTCTGGCCCCGCTCGGCGTGGTCCACGAGCAGGACTTTCCTGGGCTCGGGGTTCAAGAGGTCTGTTCGCGTGACGATACCTAGAGGCCTCTTGTCGTCGTCCACGGTGACGGCCGCCCGGTAGTGGACCGCCATCACGTCGTTGGTAACGTCGGCGATGAGCTCATCTGGGTTGACGGTGAGCGGGTCCTCGCTCATCACCTCCCAACACGGTACCGAGAGCTGTATCATCCGGCTCGTCACGTAGGAATCTAAAGGACTGAGCACGACCGCCGTCCCCTTCTCTTCGGCCAGCTTCAGCACCTCGTCCTCGGGGCGAACGCCGTTGGAGACGACCAGGACGCCCGCGCCTAGCTCTATCGCCCGCCGCTGGCCCTTCCTCCTGTCGCCGATTACGACGATGTCTCCCGGCTCCATGGATTTGCCCATCGAATCGACGCTCATGGAGATCACCCACAGCTTGCCGCTGGCCTCCCCGTCCTCACCGACGAGGAGCTCGCCCTCCAGAACCTCGACCATCGAGCCTAAACTGACCGGGGTCGAGGCGAAGGTCGAAGGCTCCCTCGACTCCCGGATGTACATGCGCGCGAGGCTCCGCTCGGACACTATGCCGACCAGCGCACCGTCGTCGTCCACTATCGGCACCTGGCTTATGGTCCTCTTCGCCATCGCGAGCCCGACGTTGCGCAGCGGGTCGTTCTGGTGAACGATCGCGATGTCCGTGGACATTACGTCCTTTACCCGCAGCATGATGTGCTTCAAGAGCTTCGGCTCTTCCGCCCCACTTTTGTCGAGCGCCCACCGAGTCTGGGCGTTCACCTCCCCGAGCCGCGCCGGGGCGTAGACGTTCTCCGGGTCCAGGCTGCTCTTGAGTTCCGCATACCCTATCGCCGAAGCTATCGTGTCCGTGTCCGGGTTACGGTGCCCGGTGATGTAGATGTGGCTCATGCTTTCCCCTTCCAGGCCCTCACGCCTTGCTCAAAGGCGCCAGTTCCGGCACGAAGATCCTCTCCTGCCCACCGAACCGCACGACGACCTTCCCGTCCCGTGCCTCGACGACCTCTCCAACCCCGAACTTGGCGTGGTGCACTTTCTCTCCCGCGCTGAAGCCGACGTTAGTCGCCGCCTCCTTCGAATTCCTCTCGCGCCGCGGGAGGGCCGCCCCCCACCCGCCGCCGCGCCCGGAAGATGTACCCGGTACGGTACCCGCCTTGAACCTCTCCGGTATCTCCGAGAGGAAGCGCGAGGGCATCTGGTACTCCCGCTCCCCGTAGGTCGAGCGCACCCGGGCGTAGGTGAGCGTCAGCGTCTTTCTGGCGCGTGTGATCCCCACGTAGCACAGCCGCCGCTCCTCCTCCAGGTTCTGCTCGTCCATCGACCGCGCGTGCGGGAAGGTACCCTCCTCCATCCCCACGATAAAGACGTGGTCGTACTCGAGCCCCTTGGCGTTGTGGAGCGTCATCAGCGTGGCCCGTCCCTCGCCCGTCAGCTTGTCCGCCTCCGAGAACAGCGCCTGCTCCTGCAAGAAGCCGTCCAGCGTCGCCTCCAGGGCACCAGCCATCCGCTCGTACTCAGCCGCCGCGTTCACGAGCTCCTGGAGGTTCTCCAGACGAGACTCGGCCTCCACCGTCGCCTCCGCTTCGAGCTCCTTCTTGTACCCCGACTCGTCGAGCACCGCCTCCAACATCTCCGACGGCGGGACCTCCCTCGCCGCGACCCGCCACCCCTCGAAGAGCTCCCGCACCTTCGCGCAGGCCTTCCTCGCCGCCCCCGACAGCCCGGCCTCGTCCGCCTCGGCCAGAGAGTCGTAGAGCGAGATATCGTTCCGCTGCGCGTACTCGGAGAGGCGCGCCACGGAGGTCGCCCCGAGGCCCCGTTTTGGGACGTTGATGATCCGCTCAAGCGAGACCGAGGCGTTCGGGTTCGAGATCACCGAGAGGTAGGCCATGGCGTCCTTGATCTCCGCCCGCTCGTAGAACCTTACCCCCCCGACGATCTGGTACGGTACCCCCTCCCGCACCAGCACGTCCTCCAACGTCCGGCTCTGAGCGTTCGTCCGGTAGAACACCGCAACGTCCCGCAGGCTCGCGCCCGCATCCGCGAACCTTCGTATCTCCGAGACCACGAACCGCGCCTCCGCGTAGTCGTCCGCCGCCGTGAAGAGACGGATCCGCTCCCCCTCGCCTCCGGCCGTCCACAGCTCCTTCGCCTTGCGCGAAGCATTATTCGACACTACAGCGTTCGCCGCGCTTAGTATCGTCTGCGTCGAGCGGTAGTTCTGCTCAAGCTTTACGACTTTCGCCTCCGGATAGTCACGCTCGAAGTCCAGAATGTTCCGAATATCCGCTCCTCGCCAGCTGTACACTGACTGATCGTCGTCGCCAACGACACACAAGTTACGATGTGCGGCGGCCAGGGTGTTGACGAGGCGGTACTGGGCGTGGTTGGTGTCCTGGTATTCATCCACGTGGATGTACTTGAAGCGGCGCTGGTAGCGTTCGCGGACCTCGGGGAAGACTTCGAGGAGGGCTACGGTCTGCATGATGAGGTCGTCGAAGTCCATGGCGTTGTTCTCGTAGAGGCGTTTCTGGTAGAGGTCGTAGACCTCGGCGACGTTCTCGGCCATGAAGCCCTCGGTCTGGCGGAGATAGTCGTTCGAGTCCAGGAGGAGGTTCTTGGCCGTGGAGATCTGGGCGTGAAACGACCTCGGGTTGAAGCGTTTGGGGTCCTTGCCGAGCTCGATGATGCAGCGTTTTATGAGCCGGACCTGATCCGCGGAGTCGTAAATGGTGAACTCCCGACGGTAACCGAGCTTCTCAGCATGGACCCGCAACACCCGCGCGCAGAAGGCATGGAAGGTAGAGACCCACATCTTGCGCGAATCCGGCCCAACGAGCAGCGCCACCCGGTCCTTCATCTCGCGGGCGGCCTTGTTGGTGAAGGTTATCGCCAGTACCTCGTCGGGCTCCGCCAGCCCCTGCTCTATGAGATAGGCGATGCGGTGCGTGAGCACACGCGTCTTGCCGCTGCCGGCGCCGGCGAGGATGAGTAAGGGTCCTTCGGTGTGCGTGACGGCGTCTAGCTGCGTGCGATTTAGCTGGTCCAGGAGCACGAAAAGGAGTATAGCAGCCGGAGACTCCGCTCCGCCCGGCGCCCCGTAACCTTCTTGCTGCGTATCCCGATGGAGCAGCGCCCGGCGCTACGGGGCGTCCTCGGCCTCCCGGCATTCGTCTTCGGAGCAGCCCCTCAGCGCCTCCAATCTCGCCTCCAGGTCCTCGACCAGGGAGGAGTCGGCGGTCTCGTAGATGTTTTCAAGCTCGTAGGGGTCGGCCTCCAGGTCATAGAGCTCAGCCTCCCCGCTCTCGTACTCGACGTACTTGTGAGTCCCGGTCCTCACCGCCTCGAAGGGCTCTCCCCCGCCGACGCCCCCCTTAGGTACGCCGCCGGGCCCGGTCTTGCCCTTACCCTTGCCCTTTCCTTTGCCCTCCCCGTCGTCTTCTTCTGAGGGCAGCCTCTCCAGCAGGACGGCAGAGCGCCACGACGTGGCCCCCTCGCCGCCCAGGAGCGGCGTTAAAGAGCGCCCGTCGGCGGTCAACGATATGCCCGCGAGTTCCGCGAAGGTCGGGGCGAAGTCGGTGTTGACCGCCAACTCCTCGACCTCTGAGCCAGCGGGTACCCCTGGTCCCCGGACGTACAGGGGCACTCGGGCGGATTCTTCGTACGGGCGGTTCTTCCCGGAGCGTATGCGGTGCTCGCCGTTAAACCAGCCGTTGTCGGAGGTGAAGAATATGTAGGTGTTGTCGAGCTCGCCTGCGGCCTCCAGCTCCTCGATGAGTGAGGCTACCATCTCGTCGACGGCCAGCATGCTCTCCAGGCGCTGCCGGTAGTAGTCGTCTATGCTTGAGGCTTCTTCGGAGATGCGCTCGGCGTCCTCGATCCAGGGCGGCTTGTCCAAGACATCCTCCTCGTCGAACGATGGGGGTCGGGGCACCTCCTCCTCGGCGAACGCTCCCTTGTGACGCTCGGCGGGAGTGGCGGGCCCATGCGGAGCCGTCGGAGCAATGTACGCGAAGAAGGGCCGTTCCTCGGGCGCCGCACGCTCGACGAAGTCCGTCGCCTGTCCAGAGAGTACGTCAGTAAAGAAGTCTTCGGGCTCGCTGCCGTAGGAGACCTCTTCACCATTCTCGTTGATCCCGTAGTCGTAGAGCTTCTGTCCGTTCAGCTTGCCGTACCACTCGTCCCAGCCCGGCGGGACGTGGGTAGGGTCATCACTGGGGTAGCCGTTAAGGTACTTGCCGAAGAAGGCGGTCTGGTAGCCGCCCTCTTGCAGGCTAGCGGCGATAGTCCTCTCCTCGTTCCCCTCGGAGAGGAACTTTTCAAAGCCTCCGGACGGGGGCTTATTGCTCAGTACCTCGTGGTTGTGGTCGTAGAGGCCGGTGAGGATGGTAGCCCGCGAGGGACAGCACACCGGGTGGCTGACGAAAGCCTCCTCGAAAGAGGTTCCCTCCTCCATCAACCGAGAGCGTATCTCGGGCATCTTCTGGGTGGAGGCGTAGTCCAGGTCGTCGGTGAGGACGAAGATGATGTTGGGCAGGTCGGCGGAGGCTTCCGCTTCTCCTTGAGCAGCCCCCTCGGTCCCTCCCGAGCAACCGAGGGCGAGGAGGGCCGCCAGGCATGCCAGCACGCCGAGAAGCGTACCCCTCACCGGAGACCCGGCACCACCGCTCCTCGTCGACGTGGCATCCACCCTGCCCAAAATCCTCCACGATCCCATTCTAGATCTCGGTCCGGTCTGATCGACGGGCACGACGAGCCCGGAGCCACAGTACGATGCATGCCGTCGCAGCCACCAGCTCTGTTGCCTTGGTGAACAGTCCCACCAGATCTACGGTGGAGGTCGCCTCTGAGCCGGGCGGGGGCACGAGCAGGAAGACTGCCCAGAGCGCTATCAGCGCGAGCGAGACTCCCGCTCCCGCCAGGTATGCCAGACGCGAGGGCCACGCCAGGACGGCGGCGGCGAGGACCGCTGCAGTCACGCCTGCGGTGTAAAAGAAGACTCCCTGAGCGGTTGCCTCCTCGAAGTGCGCCGGAGCGAGGCCGACGTGGAGGACAGCACTGAGGGCGAGTCCACTGACCGCTGCCGCTTTCCATAAGGGCGGCAGGACGACGGGTCCGGCGAGTTCGCTGCTGGCAGGTCCGGTCCACGCCCACCTGCGGCGGACAGCGAAGAGACCGGTTCCGGCTACCGCGAGAACCCCGAGCGATAACGGAGACAGGCGTGCCGCGTCCCGGAAAGCCGTGGGCACGAAAATCGCAAAGCTCTCGTCGTGGCTGTGCTTGTTAGCCGTGGCGCCTTTGCCCTTGGCCTTCCCCTGCTGAACCTGAAATGCCGCCTGGTTGAATCGGGCCGTCTCCGTCCCCGCGGCGTCCACGATGCTCACCGCCAACTCGAGGTCCTGCGTCTCGCTACCGATGATCGTGTTGAAGTGTTCGGCGGTGCCGTAGTCGTTGTCCGCGGTAAACTCGCGCTCCTCGCCGGGCTCGAGCTCGATCCGCTCCTCTATCACGTTCGTGTTGGTTTCGGGGTGGTCCATGATTACCGTACGAATCTGGGCCTCTTGAATCTCCTCACTGGTATTTGTCACGAGGAGGGTATATCGATCCCCCTCGTGGGTCGAAGGCGAGGTAGCCTTCCAGCGGAAAGACATGCCGGGCATCTTGTTCTTCCCACCACCGCCGACCTCGTCGGCAAGTGCCGGTGTCATAGTCACTAGCAGCGCTCCCAAAACTATCAGGATCGCCATCACCCTTATCTTCATGAATCATCCCCTTTCTAACAGGCTGCCTCTGCGATCACTCGTCTCATCTATACACATCACGCCTACCGCTTCACCGCCTCCGGTCGCTTCTCCGCTCCGGCGGCGCGCCTCGCAATACTGTGCTTCACTTGGGCCAGCGCCACGACGAGCCGCCTGTGGCAGAAGCCTTGATCCTGCTTCGCCCGGCCGTCCGTTTGCTCCTGTGTAAGCTCGCCTATTGCGAGGTAAATCTCCTGCTCGTATGCACTCCGCTCGTAGAGGGGCACGCCTCGAACTTCCACCGCCGCTGGCCGGAAGCAGGAACGATTCGTCTCGCTACCCACCTGGCATCGCCCCAGGTATTCGTCCGCTACGGCGGACCAGGGCCCGCATCCGCTCTTTGCCCGTCGTCTCTGCGCCCTTGCTGGAGTACACCGGGACTCGGCATCCTGGGCCGCGGACTGTGCCAGGGCATAGACCAAGCCTCCCCCAGACAGCGCAACAATCGTGCTTCCAAACCTCACCACGGGCAACCTCCTCCGTTGGCCCGTTATCCGATGTTATAAAAGATGGTAGCCCTCGAACCTTAAAGGAAGCTTAAAGGAGGCTAACTTTTCTCTGAGAGCATCTCCTTGCCCGGGAGCATCTCCGAGAGCGGGAGGCGAACGGTGAAGGTCGAGCCCTTGCCCGGGGTGCTCTCTACCTCGATGCGTCCCTCCAGGGCTTCGACTGTCTCCCTGGCTATGGCGAGTCCGAGCCCGGAACCCTCGCCAGTCCGGGAGCTCTCGGCCCGGTAGAAGCGCTCGAAGATGTGGGGCAGAGCGTCTTTGGGGATGCCCGCCCCTTCGTCGGCGACGCGCAGGATGGCCTCCCGATCTTCGCAGTCTACCGAGACTAAGATGTTCTTCTCGGGAGGCGTGTGCTTCGCGGCGTTGGAGAGCAGGTTGGAGACCACCCGCCTCAGAGCCTCCGGGTCGCCGAGTACCGGTACGGCCCGGTCTTCGGGGGACGCGAGCTCGATCCGTGATCCCGGGTAGTTGCCCACCGCTTCGCGGGCCAGTGTAACCAGGTCCACGAGCTCCACGGAGGTCTCTCGCCGGGCATCGAGACGCGCCAGAACAAGCAGATCCTCCACCAGGCTAGCCATCCGGCCGCCCTCCTCTCTCATAGCTCCAAGAGCCCGCTGACGAATCATGGGATCTGTGTCTCCGCTTTCGTCCAGCACGTCCAGATAGCCGAGGATGGAGGTCAGAGGAGTGCGAAGCTCGTGGGAAGCGTCCGCCACGAAGCGGCGTAGGGACTCTTTCGACTCACGTTCGGCCTCGAAGAGCCTCTCCAGGCTCTCGGCCATTGCATCAAACGAACTCGCCACCTCCCCAACCTCATCCCGCCGACTCTTGAGCTCCGGCAGGTTCACCCGGCTCTCCAGTCTCCCCCGGCGAAGCTCCCCGGCAACGGCGCTCACGCTCTTGAGCGGTCTCAAAGCCCGCCCCGCCAGCTTGGGCCCGAAGCCCACCATCAGCGCGAGGGCCACCGCTACCGCCACCGCCTCGATCAGGAAGAGTCTCCGGAGCAGCGGGTCCCACACGGGTAGCTCCGCGTAGACCTCCCCGGTCGCGCCGGGCCTCTCTTCGGAGTCGAAGGTAGTCACGAGGTAGCGGCCTTCCCGCCGGACTTCGGGATAGACAGCATCAGAGGGTAAGCCCTCTGGCGGTTCCTCTTCGTCCGAAGTGGCCGCCAGGACGTCACCTTTAGTGTTCCTGATGACCACCTGGACGTCCTGCCGCCGCACCTCCCCGATGGCGAAGACTGTGCGAACGTCCCTCTGCCGTATGTCTCCGACCGCCGAATCGGGAGAGCCGGTCTCCTCCAGGATCTGGCTGGCGGAGTTGGCAGTGTCCCTGATATCCGCCTCTCTGACGTCGAGGAGCGAAGCCCTGACGCTCAAGTACAGGATGGACGCCAGGAGAATGAGGATCGCCGCCGCCATCCCCCCGTACCAGAGCGTCAATCGCCAGCGGAGCGTACGCAAGAGCCTCTATCCCCCCAACCGGTACCCGGAGCCGCGGATTGTCTGGATCAGGTCGGGCTCACTCGCTGCGTTGAGTTTCCGCCGGAGGTAGGAGATATACGCCTCCACGACGTTGGAGTCGCCTACGTAATCGTAGCCCCAGACGGCCTCCAGGATCTGATTCTTCGAGAAGACCTGGCGGGGGTGCTCCATAAAAAAGCGTAGCAAAGCGAACTCCCGCGCCGTGAGGTCTACCGGGCGTCCGTTCCGGCGCACCTCTCTGGTGGCCTGATCCAGCGTGAGATCCGCATAGCGCAGGGTCTGGCTCGCAGGGGCCCCGCTGCGCCTGAGGAGGGCGACCACCCGTGCCGCAAGCTCCTCGAAGGCGAAGGGCTTCACCAGGTAGTCGTCGGCCCCCAGGTCGAGGCCGCCCACCCGATCCTTCACCTCGTCCCGGGCGCTCAGGATCAGGATAGGAACGTTGCTCCTGGCCCTGGTCCTCCGGCAGACCTCGAGCCCGGAGAGCCCCGGGAGCATGAGGTCCAACACCATCACGTCCGGCTGGAATTCTTCGAGGTACTTCAGAGCGGCCGGGCCGTTCGGGGCTCCTTTTACCTCCATCCCTCGCCCCTCCAGGCCCATGGCGACGAAGTCGACGATGTGCCGCTCGTCGTCCACCACCAGCACCCGGGGTCGCCGACTCTCCATAGAGACCGATTGTAATAGACGGGAGCGACCAACACGGAGC
>CADCVG010000114.1 GCA_902806075.1 uncultured Rubrobacteraceae bacterium | reverse complement strand
AGGGTTCGTGGGGCTCGGGATCATGGGCAAGCCCATGGCGAAGAACCTCATGCAGGCGGGATACGAGCTCGTCGTACACAACCGGAGCCCGGAGAAGGCGGAGGAGCTGGCGGGAGAGGGCGCCACCGCCGCCGAGAGCCCGAAAGAGGTCGCCGGGCAGAGCGACATAATCATCACCATGCTGCCCGACTCGCCCGACGTGAGGGAGGCTCTCGACGGGGAGGGCGGAATACTTGAAGGGATCAGGGAGGGTGCGCTCGTCGTGGACATGAGCACCATCTCTCCGGTAGTCACCGGGGAGTTGGCCGCGGCGGTTGGAGAGAAGGGCGCGAGCATGCTCGACGCGCCGGTCAGCGGCGGTGACGTGGGGGCTATCGAGGGAACCCTCTCCATTATGGTAGGAGGATCGGAGGAAGACTTCGAGAGGGCGAGGCCCCTCTTCGAGGTGATGGGCGCGACTGTGACCCACGTCGGGCCGACCGGTGCGGGGCAGGTGACGAAGGCGGCGAACCAGATCGTGGTGGCGCTGACCATCGAGGCCGTCTCGGAGGCGTTGGTGCTCGGGTCGAAGGGCGGGGTCGCGCCGGAGAAGATCCTGGACGTCCTCTCCGGCGGCATGGCGGGCAACAAGGTGATGGAGGCCAAGCGGGAGAAGTTCCTCTCGCGCACCTTCGATCCCGGTTTCCGCGCCGAGCTGCATCACAAGGACCTCGGCATCGCGCTGGCGGCGGGAAGGGAGTACGGGGTCGCGCTGCCGGTGACGGCGATAGTGGACCAGATGCTACTCTCGATGAAGAAGAAGGGCTGGGGAGGCGAGGATCACTCGGCGCTCTTGAAGGTGATCGAGGACCTCTCGCAGCACGAGACGGGGAGCTAGAGTAAGGAGCAGCCGGGACTCGACCGTACGTGATGCGTGACGGAGACGACCGGCATTCCGCTATTCACGCTTTTCCGGAGGTTGTACGGGCGCTCCGTCCTTGCGCAGCTTCCTTTGTTCGGGTGTGTGGCATGATAAATTCGTCCGGGTTGTTGTTTTCGAGGAGAGGTGTTGGAGGATGACGGAGAGCAGCACTGCGGTGGCCGTTCTGGGGACCGGGATCATGGGCGCCGCGATGGCTCGCAACCTGCTGGCGGCGGGTATGGAGGTACGCGTCTGGAACCGCTCCCGGGAGAAGGCGGAGCCGCTCGCGCAGGACGGAGCGACGGTGGCTGGGAGCCCCGCCGAAGCCGCCGAGGGGGCCGGGTTCGTGCTGACGATGCTCCCGGAGGCCGGCACCATAGAAGAGGTCGCCGGCGGGGAGGAAGGAGCCCTCTCGACGCTCCCCGACGACGGTCTCTGGTTGCAGATGAGCACGGTCGGGATAGAGGGCCAAGAGCGCCTCGCCGCCCTCGCGGACGAGCGTGACGTCGCCTACGTGGATGCTCCGGTCCTCGGGACCAAAGAGCCGGCGGAGCAGGGGCAGTTGATCGTGCTGGCCTCCGGTCCCGAGGAGGTCCGGGAACGGTGCGAGCCCGTCTTCGACGCGGTGGGGAGCAAGACGCTCTGGCTGGGGCCGGCCGGCGCGGGGAGCCGTCTCAAGCTGGTTACGAACAACTGGATCGTGGGCCTGCTCGGCGTGCTGGCCGAGACGATCTCCCTCGCCGAGGCGACCGGCGTGGACCCCGCGCGCTTCCTGGAGGTCATCGAGGGAGGGCCTCTGGGCTTGCCGTACGCGCAGATGAAGGGGAAGATGATGATCGAGGAAGACTTCCCGACGAGCTTCGCCCTCGAGCTTGCGCGCAAGGATGCGGGGCTCGTGCTCGATGCCGCCGGAGCCCAGGGCCTGCGCCTCACGGTCGCCGAGGCGGTCGCCGCCCGCTTCGACGAGGCGATAAACACCGGGCACGGTGAGGAGGACATGGCCGCCGTCTACGAGGCCGCGAAGCCGGGTCGTGGCTAGCCATACTCGCGACGCGCGCGTACCGCCGGAGCCCGGCATAATGAGACACGGACTATAACCAGGCCGGGTGCGTGCTCCCCCGGGGATTACGCCGGGCGCATATGGGGAACCTTGTAAGAGTAGACGAGACCGATTCATAGGGAGAGTGGGAGAGATGAGTGAGCAAGACCGGCAGCAGTCCCGCAGCCCGCTTCTGAGTGACCGCGGCATCACCACCATCAAGGACGGCCTCGTCAAGAGGCTGGCGAACATGGCGGCAGGTGAGGTAGAGGGTGTCCACATGGGCGGCGGCGCCTCCCGGGCGGCGGGGGGAGTCCTGGAGGGCATAACCGGGTCCCAGAGCAAGACGCGCGGGGTATCGGTGGAGGTCGGACAGGTCGAGACTGCCATAGACCTCAGCATGAGCATCGAGTACGGCAAGAACATCCTCCAGACTACCAGGAGGGTGCGCGAGAGGATAACCGAACGCGTCGAGAGCCTTACGGGTCTCCGCGTAACGGAGCTGAACGTCACCATAAACGACGTCATCTCCCCCGAAAGAGACGAAGAAGGGAGAGAGGAAGGCAGAGGCCGCCAGCTACGGAGCGGCCCGCTCGCCGAGGACCAGACCCAGGCACTACGCACCGAGGACGCCCGATCCGAAAGCGGCCGGTCCGAAGACGACACTCAATACTCCGCCGTAACGAGGCGTGGCCGGTACTCCGGGGATCGGGAGGGGACCCCGCTGGAGGAGGACGAGACCAGGGAGTTGAACCTCGAGAAAGAAGAGAACCGGGGAGGCTCGCGAGGCGGAGAAGGCGGGACCGGAGACAGCGGGGATCGCGGCAGGTAGAGCTCCCCTGAGGTCGGGGAGCGGCTCCCCGCGGGAGACGCGAAGTCCCATCGCCAGGACTCACGTATGGCTCTTGACCTGATCCACCCCGGACTGAAGCTCGTCTTCTGCGGCTACAACCCGTCGCTCACGTCCGGGAGGAGCGGCCATCACTACGCCCACCCCGGCAACCGCTTCTGGCGCGTCCTCCACGCCTCCGGTCTGACCGGCCGCCTGTACAGGCCGGAGGAGGACGAAGAGCTACCCGAAGCTCTGGGCATCGGCTTCACCAACCTCTGCTCTCGCCCGACGCGCAGGGCCGACGAGTTGACGCGTCAGGAGATCCGGGCCGGCGCCGAAGAGCTACGCGCGAAGCTCGAGGAGTTCCGCCCCCGCGCCGTCGCCTACACTGGCATCGGCGTCTACAAGTGGTTCCGCGCGACCTCGAAGGTAAGTTGGGGCGTGCAGGGGGAGCCAGCCGTCCCGGACGTGACCGACGTGGTCGTACCGTCGCCGTCGGGCCTCAACCGAATGCGCTTCGAGGAGCTGGTCGAGCACTACCGGGCGCTCGCGCCTCTTCTGGCGTAGGGGAACATCCTGGGCTGCGCGATAGAATGCGGGGTCGTACCGGCTTACGGGAGGTGGCGGTGGTGAAACGCAAGTACACGCTGGAGGAGGCCAAACGTACCGGCCGTCCCCCCGAGATAGAGGTCCATGCGTACAACACCAAAGAGGACTTCGACCGGGCCAGCGTGGGGATAGTCGAGTCAAGGGGACGCCACGGCCGCATAAGGCAGCCTGTGAGCGACCGGATCTATTTTATCCTGGAGGGCGAGGGGGAGTTCTTCTTCGGCGACGAGGAGGGGGGCGAGGTCGTCCCGGTCGCCAAAGACGACGTACTACTCATACCGAAGGACACCGTCTACGACTACCAGGGGAGGATGCGCCTCTTTCTCGTACACGCGCCCGCCTACGAGCAGGACTCCGACGTACACCTCGACGATTTGTGGGAGTAGGGTGAGCGCCGGCGACGCGCCGGCGTAAGGGTTAGACTTCCCTGTCCTTCGGCTTGAAGGGGGGCACGTGGAGGTCGAGCCGGATGGCGGCGAGGCGCAGCGCGAAGATGAGCCCCATCGGGACCAGGATGGCGGCCTGGCTACCCGGCGCCAGATCGTTCAGCAGCACGTAGACGGAGGCACCCGCGATCGAGGCCGTCGCGTAGATCTCGCGTCGCAGTATCAGCGGTATCTCCGCGCAGAGCACGTCGCGCAAGACGCCCCCCGCGACCCCCGTGATCGTCCCCATCAGGACCACGATGATACTGGACACCCCCGCCGCCTCGGCCGTCTGCGCGCCGATAACGGTAAAGAGCGCGAGCCCGAAAGCGTCCGCGACGAGCAGCGAGCCCCGGGGAGGTCGGCGGAACCGCGCATAGACCAGGGTGGCGAGCGCGGCCGCGACGATCACGACCAGGTACGTTGGGTCCGCTATCCAGAAGATCGGACGATTGTCGAGCAGCAGATCCCGGATCGTGCCGCCCCCGATAGCCGTGATCACCGCTATAACGATCACCCCGAACAGGTCCAGGCTCTTGCGTCCCGCCGTCAACGCGCCACTAACCGCGAAGACCGCCACCCCTAACATGTCCAGAAGATAGAGCACCATATCTAAAGATTACTACGAGCGGTCGGTCCGAAGCCCGTTCTCGTTGCGCCGCGTCCCCTCGCTCCAACCCTGGTGCGTGGAGGAGCACGACCAGGGCGAGACCAACGGTGCAGCCAGAATATTCACCAGCCGTCTGGTTAACCCGCCAGGAAGCTCCCCAAACCGCTCGCTAACTCCAACACTAGCAGGAGCAGGATGGCGACGTTGACTGCCCGAGCGCTCATGGCGGTGAGTTTAGTCCTTCAGCGAGACACAAGTAATGATCTTCAGGTCGCGTAGCGGCACGGCTCCGGGGGTTCCGCAGGCTAAGGAGCGTCGCAGGCCGTAGCAGTCAGGCGAGGCAGGCTACAGAGCCGCTGGGCCGAAAGCTGGCGCTGCACAGCGGGCGTGACGATCCGGCACATTCGGTCGAGGTGCCCATCGGAGACCTCGACGCAGGTCAGGCGGGCTCTTCTAGCAGCTCGCCGAGATGCCGACCTATCTGCTCCATGTAGCTCGACTCGAAGCCGAACGCCACTTCCACGCCATGCACAGCAGGCCGTTCGGGTCCATCGGGTCGAAGCAAGCGTCCACGAAGCCAACCTGAAAGTCGTCCGCCGACGCAAACCCGAGGGTCCTCCAATGCTCCTGCTTCCAGACTCAGTCGAGAACCCCATGACCTACCAGATCCGGGCGTGCCGGGCAGTTCTGCGCGCACGCCCGACGAGGCCTCGTACCAGCCGCCCCGGAACGCGGGATCCCACGTGATGGCCTCGTTGAGGACCTCGGTGTAGATGAAGTCTTGCGGGGTGTTCTTCGCCGTCCCGACTATAGGGGCCGCTTGCTTGATCTTCTTCGGGAACCGAACAGCCCACTTGTGTAGGTCTGCTGCGCCCCCACCGAGTCGCTCACGATCAGCTCCAGCTTGTTAGTGCTGACCTTTTCGCGCGAGAGTTGCTTCTGCGCGCGGACGTCGTCTCTTATCCTGACGTGTGGGAACCGCGCTATCGCGCGCGGGCTTCAGCGAAGATTCGCTCCTCCGCTACGCTGGTCCAGGAGTCGGAGGTTGAGTTGGCTCAGTGGTTCGACAGCTCCGGGATCTGGCCGTTGCGGAAAGCATCGACGAACAGCCGGTGGTCGTCGCGAGCAACCTCGGAGTATCCCATCCCGAAGTCCACCATCTCCTTGACGAACTCCTCCTCATTGCCGCTGACCGCCTCGACGATCTCATCCTCGGTCTGGAAGCCGACGATTGTCGGGTCGGAGTCCTTATCCGCGACGCAGTGCACCTTGGCGGTAGCTCGACCGAGGTAGTCCAGCACCGGCGCCATCTCCTCGGGCTCGGTGAAATCTGACCAGTCGAGGTCCTCGACGTAGGGCGAGAGCTCGGAGACGACGAAGCCGACCCCGTTCATCTCAGTGTAGCCAAGCCACGGATCGGCGTGGGCCTGCAGCGCCTGCTGGGAGATGGCCGTACGGTGCCCGTGGTGCTTGAAGTAGCGGTCGATGCGCTCGTCGTGCACGATCCGACTGGGCGCCGCGACGTTGCCCTGCTTCATCGACAGCACTACGTCGTTCTCCAGCGCCTGGGTCGGGCCCTCTATCAGGATGTTGTAGGCGGGAAGCCCGGCCGAGCCGATGCCAAAACCCTTGCGACCGACGATGTCCTTCACCTGGTAGGTCAGGCTCCGGAAGCGCTTCGCCTCGGGGATCGTCTCGAGGTACGCCTCGTAGGCGGCCTGCACCCCGGCTCGTTCGGCATCGTCGAGCTCGCGGACTCCGGGGCCGAGCCGGAACCGCCGGTCGAAACCCTCGTCGATCAGGGTCGTCCTATCGAGCAGATCGACGCGGGTATTCAGCCGGGTCTCCAACAACATCTTCCGTACCGCACCGTCGGTGGTCTCCAGCCGTAGCGAGTACGCATGGTCGCGGTCGCTCTCGACGAAGTAACGCACCTGCTGCATGTAGGCCCGGACGTACGTCTCGATCAACCCCGCGATGTGGGCGTCCGAGATGGCCTTCATCCACCCCAGCAGGGCCACGCTCGCGACCATCCGCTTGATATCCCAGGTGAAGTGACCGAGGTAGGCCTCGTCGAAGTCGTTCACGTCGAAGACAAACACCCCGTCGCCGGCCATGTAAGTGCCGAAGTTCTCCGCGTGCAGGTCGCCCTGGATCCAGACGCGGCTGGTGGTGCGGTCATCTGCCCAACGGTCCTCCTTCCCCTCCATGTCCGCGTAGAACAGGGGCGCACTGCCGCGATAGAAGGCGAACGGACCGGCGGCCATCTTCCGGAATTTGTTCCGAAACGCATCAGGGTCTGCCACCATTAGTTCGGAGAACGCCTCCACAAGCACGTCGACGATCTGCTTCTGACGCTCACCGGGCGATTCGTGCTGCTGCACCAGGTCCACCGTTCCGGGCATAGGGCTCCTTTCATCGTCGGTGGCTGCCGGTTCCTCGCCAGCGACCCTGCCACCGACGTTGTCGGGTTTGACGAGCAGGCAAGGTCGATTCTCCTCCGACCCGAATGCTAAACACAACTTCCCCGAAGCTACGGCCCGAGTATAGCAAACAGGTCTCGACCTTCCCGACCCGAAGACCGGCCGCGGTCTCAAACCACTGCTCCTGCGTGCAGGTTCGTCTCCTATCCTGCCCTAAAGGTTTGCTTCTCCGCCATGCGGTGTGAGAGGCCGGAGATCGAGCACCCAAAGTGTTGTGAGTTCTGCTATTAGTAGGCAGAATAAAGGGAGGCCAAGACAGAGGATTCTGTTGGAAGAGACCGGTTACAAGGTGGTCGCGGTAGTGTTATTTAAAGAGCGAGAGGTCGCTCGCTTCGCCACCCGCGAGCAGGCCGAGTGGCAGGCTGCGAAACTGAACGAGTGGTCCGACCGGAACCCGCGCGGCTACGTTCAGTACCTTGTGCGTCCTTTAGCAGAGCCGCGCAGAGAAAAGACCTAATTCGCTCCTTCATCGTTGGCGGGTACGTGCCAGAAGCGGTGCCATGCTTGACAGTGGCTCGAGTAGCCGTCTACCCTGTAACTGTTTATCCAGATCGGGGATTTGGAGCAAGTAATGCAGCTTTGGCTGCGGGAAAGAGGAGGCCATGCAAGAAGCAGTCAGGGAAGTCGCGGATCGCGTGCTACACGGTGCCGTCGAGCAGGAGAACGGCGTCCCCGGCGTAGTCGCGATGGCGACAGACCGTGAGGGAAATTTCTACGAAGGCGCCGCCGGCAAGCGCGAGGTTGGCAAGGACCAGGAGATGACCACGGACACCGTGTTCGCCATCTTCTCGTGTACGAAAGCCGTGACGGGCGTGGCGGTGATGCAACTCGTCGAGGAGGGTGAGATCTCCCTCGATGACCCCGCAAAGGAATACGTGCCGGAGATTGCCGACATCCAGGTCCTCGAAGGCTTCGACTCGGACGGCGAACCGCGGGAGCGTCCGGCTAACACCGATGTCACGGTAAACCAGCTTATGCTGCATACCGCGGGCTTTGGCTACGACTTCTTCAACGAGGACCTCCTGAAGTACGGCGAGGAAAGAGACGTCCCGAGCGTGGTCACGGGTACGATGGCGTCACTCAGGTCGACTCTTCTGTTTGATCCGGGCGAGCGGTGGGAGTACGGAGCCAACATAGACTGGGTCGGCAAGGTCGTCGAAGGGGTCAGGGGCAAGTCACTCGGCGAGGTGTTCGCCGAGCGTATCTTCGAGCCGCTCGGCATGAGGGAGACTGCGTTCACGATGTCCGAGGACATGCGTTCGCGGCGCGCGACCATGCATCAGCGCGGCGAAGATGGATCGCTCACCCCACTACCGGACTTCGAACTGCCGCAGAACCCGGAACAGCACATGGGTGGCCACGGCCTTTACGGCACCATCGGCGACTACATGAAGTTCATCCGTATGGTCCTGAACGAGGGGGATGGTGAGCATGGCCGGGTGCTGAAACCCGAGACGGCCGAGGCGATGGCCCAAGACGGCCTCGGGTACATGAAGATAAAGATGCTGCCCGGCGTTATCGAGGAGCTGAGCAACGACGCGGAGTTCTTCCCCGGAATGCCCAAATCCTGGGGATACACCTTCATGATCAATGACGAGGATGCGCCAACCGGGCGTCCCGCGGGCGAGCTTGGCTGGGCGGGCCTCCCCAACCTCTTCTACTGGATTGACCGCAAGAATGGCCTCGGAGGGTTCTGGGCGACCCAGATATTCCCGTTCGCCGACCCGGCCTCGTTTGGAGGCCACATGGAGTTCGAGACGGCGGTCTACGAAAGCGCTGCTTCAGCGGTCTGAGCCAGAGCATAGCTTCGAACGTTTTTACGAAGGCCTAATGATGTGCCCACCGCCCGGATCTCGCCGGCGTTGGTCAGGAGCCGGAGGTCGAGTTGGCATTGGTCTGGCGGTCAGACGCTCTTGCTCTGCTCACTGGACCGCGTGCAGGTAGGTGTCTTCTCGGAAGCTGAAGGGCATGAGGGCATAAAGAGAGGGCCGGGGCTTCCATCCCCGGTCCTCTTGGTCCTATCACAGGATTGAGTTTAAGAAGCTCCAGCCACGCGGTTAATCTTCTCCACATCGGCAGCAGGGTCTTGGACCTCCACGACCAGGCGCTCACAAACCTCGTCCTGTAGATAGATCACGATAGCCTTGTCCCCCATACCGTGGTGAGGGTTGTAGAACTTGACTCCCGGCTCGGCGACGCAATCTTTGCCTTGTCCCAACACCCATGCCCGCCACAACTTCCGCTCGATATCTGGATCTGCTTCGGCGCCCCGTACATGGGCCAGGGGGATCTTCATGGTGGGGAGGAATGTCGTGGCCCTTTCTCTGCCGGTGACATTAACCCGCAAGTTTTGGCCAACAACTTCGACTGTATTCGGTACCTTGACCTCTTTGGCTGCGGTCACGGTTTCAGTCATACCGCTGCTCCTTATCTTTCTGGCAACCCCCGTTGGGTCGCCTCTATCGGTAACTTATCTTGGCAGGCGAGCGGAGGATATAGTACATTTGTACTACAAAGCTCATGAGATTCGTATATATACCTTGCTTCTGAACAACCCAAAGAGCTTAGGGATTTAGAGCCAGGAGGCAGGTTACCTCTATTCACCGGGCTGCTGCCAATGTATCTCCTCGGAGATACTTATACAGTAGGGGTGTATAAAGCACGCGCGTTAGGGGTATTGGGGCACTATTTCAAAACAACGCTAACCTCCGATCACCAGATCTAGCGGCAGTGGGTAAAGATGCGCTCTCTTACCCAACCTATGCATCCCTGTCCCAGAACGGGAAGCCCCGAAGTGAAGGTGAGGTTGGTCCAGGCAATGCTTCTATGGCGCTTGAGCCCACACATCCTGCACCACTCGGAGCCTCGCGGGCTTTGTAAGGATGCGAGGAGCTTCCCTTTGTGTCATTATTTCGTTGGCGAGCGAATATCAGGCCTACCAGGGGCAGGAGAAGGAGGGGTTACGGCGAGCGGCGGTAGCGTAGGGCGCATAGTGCGGGTCTGCACAGCGTTAGCCGCGGTTCACAGCCTGCTCGCGTCGAAGCCGGCCAAGGACCTGGCGCGGCGAATCGTCGGGCCTCGTTACCGTAATGGCCTTTACCGCTTCGCCTTCAACGTCAAGTCGGTGCTGTTTCTGGTGTGGGCGACACAGTGGTTCTTGCGCCTACCTGACAGAGAGATATACAGGGTAGAGGCGCCCTGGTCCTGGCTCTTTCGAGCGGGCCAGTTAGCTTCTTTGAGCGTACTGCTCTCCGCGGTGCGGGTAATCGGTGTGCTTGATTTCGCCGGTATATCGCAGCTAAGAAGCCTTCTCGCCGGGCGCGACCCGGAGCCCGAGACAGAGGCACAGGGACCGCCGCTTGACGTTAATGGTCGAATAAAGACGGCCAAACCGTTTCGCTTCACTCGCCACCCGAGCAACCTCGGAGCGCTGGGGGTATTCCTGTTCTTCCCGCGGATTACGGTAAACCGGGTGACGCTCGCGGCGCTGGTCGCACTTTATGTCGTTTTGGGATCTCTGCACGAAGAACACCGGCTGCGAACGGCATACGGTGAGCCTTTCGAAAGGTACCGGCGGGAGGTGCCGTTCCTGATCCCCTGGCTGCGAAGATAGGGGTTCTCCGACTTCCGTCGGTGGTTGCGGCCCAGGCTTCACTCCGGCTACATTTCAGACGGTCTCTCCGGCTCGGCTCTAGCCGTTTCATTCTTCGCCGCAGGCTTTTCCTACTTGGGAAAGCAGGTCGTATCCGTAGAATTCCAGTACGGCTTTTGGCCGATCAGAGTAAGCGGGGAAAGAGGAACGGATGGGCAAGAGGGTGCGCTACGAGCCTGGGACCTTCAGTTGGACGGACCTGACGACGACCGATGCCGAGGGGGCAAAGGCCTTCTACGGCGGGCTCTTCGGCTGGGAGGCGGAGGACATGCCGGCTGGGGAGGCGGGCACCTACACGATGTTGCGCATGAACGGAGACGATGTCGGCGGCCTCTCTGAGATGGGCGCCGACCAGCGCGCTCAGGGCATCCCCCCTTACTGGCTCTCCTACGTGAGCGTCGAAGACGCCGACGCGACCGCCACCAGGGCGCGCGAGCTTGGCGGAAGGGTCTACGGCGAGGCGTTCGACGTCCTCGACGCGGGCCGGATGGCGCTCGTGGAGGACCCGACAGGCGCCATGATCGCGGCCTGGGAGCCGCGGAGGCACATCGGCGCGAGCCGGGTCAACGATCCCGGCTGCATGGCCTGGAACGAGCTCCAGAGCAGTGATCCCGAGACGGCCGCCGCCTTCTACTCCGGGCTCTTCGGCTGGGAGACGCAGCCGATGGAGGAGGACGGCAAGCTGGTCTATGTGACGATCAGTAACGCCGGTTCGATGAACGGCGGCATCATGCCGACGGAGCAGCAAGACGGCGTGCCCCCATACTGGCTCCCCTACTTCACGGTCCCCTCGTCCGAGGGCGCTATCTCGAAGGCGCTGGAGCTTGGCGGCGAAGCATTGGCCGGGCCGCTCGATATCGGGGCCGGCCGGATCTCGGTCCTGCGAGACCCGCAGGGCGCGACGTTCGCGATCTACGAGGGCGAAACCGACGACTGAGCCCGAGCGGTAGCGCGAGCCGCCCGTGCTCGCGCCCAGATTTTACGCAGGTTTAGCAATAGACGCGTGAACTCATCGGTTTTTCTAGTTTAATTGTTGAGTAAGCAACCCCACCCTGAAAGGCACCGCATGGCACAAAGTAGACCCGCCATACTGGCCGAAGGTTTGGAGAAGAGTTACGGTGAGACCCGCGCGCTCGACGGGCTCGACCTGGAGGTCGAGGAGGGGACGGTCCTCGGCCTCCTGGGACCGAATGGCGCCGGCAAGACGACCGCGGTACGCATCCTCACCACGCTCCTCAAGCCCGACGCCGGGCGGGCGGAGGTCGCCGGCGTCGACGTCGTGGGACAGGCCGGCGAGCTACGCTCGCGCATCGGGCTGACCGGACAGTACGCCGCTGTCGACGAGTACCTCACGGGGCGGGAGAACCTGGAGATGGTCGGGCGGCTCTACCACCTGCCGAAGTCCTACGCCCGGCGCAGGGCCGACGAGCTACTGGAGCGCTTCGACCTGACCGGCGCAGCCTCACGTCTGGCGAAGACGTACTCCGGGGGGATGCGCCGTCGGCTCGACCTCGCCGCGAGCCTCGTCTTCTCCCCGCCGGTGCTCTTCCTCGACGAGCCGACCACCGGCCTCGACCCGAGGAGCCGCCTCGCCATGTGGGAGATAATCGGCGAGCTCGTCTCGGGTGGGACGACGCTCCTTCTGACCACGCAGTACCTCGACGAGGCCGACCGGCTGGCCGACCGGATCGCCGTCGTGGACGCGGGGCGTGTTATCGCCGAGGGCACCGCCGACGACCTGAAGGCGCGGGTGGGCGGCGAGCGTCTGGAGGTCACCGTGACCGAGGGCGGCGACCTCGACGCCGCGGCCCGGGTGCTCCGGTCCTACGCGATGGGCGTCACGGAAGGCGGCGAAGGCAACGTGCGCGCGGACGCCGACCGCCGCCAGGTCAGCGCGACCGTCGAGGGCGGCGCGAGGCTGCTGGCCGCCGTCGTCCGCGACCTCGACTTCGCCGGGGTACAGCTCGACGACCTGGGCCTACGCCGCCCCACGCTCGACGACGTCTTCCTGTCCCTGACCGGACGCGCGGCGGAGCAGGAAGCGGAGGACCCGGCCAGACCGGAACAAGCAGACAAAGGCGAAGAAAGGGAGATCGCATGAACGTACCCGCGGACATCCGCGCCGCCGGCGTGAAGCTGCCTCGCCGCAGCCGGTTCTACTGGGCTCTGGCCGACGGGCTGGTCCTGGCGAAGCGTAACCTCATCCAGATCCCACGCGTCCCCGAGTTGCTGGTCTTCGCGACGATCCAGCCGGTCATGTTCGTGCTCCTGTTCCGCTACGTCTTCGGCGGCGCCATCGACGTTAGCGGCACCAGCTACGTCAACTTCCTGATGGCCGGGATCTTTATCCAGACCATCGCCTTCGGGGCCATGACGACCGGCGTCGGCCTGGCCGAGGATCTCCAGAAGGGCCTCGTCGACCGGTTCCGCTCGCTCCCCATGTCCCGCTCCGCCGTCCTCACCGGCCGCACCGTCGCCGACCTCGTCCGCAACGCGTTCGTCGTGGTCGTGATGCTCGCCGTCGGCCTCCTCGTCGGCTTCAGGCCCGAGGCCGGCGTAGCGGGATGGACAGCCGCCATCGGGCTCATGCTGCTCTTCAGCTTCGCCTTCTCCTGGATCGGAGCGACCATAGGGCTCCTGCTGCGCAGCGTCGAGGCGGTGCAGCAGGCAGGCTTTATCTGGCTCTTCCCGCTGACCTTCGCCAGCAGCGCCTTCGTGCAGACCGACGGCATGCCCGGTCCTCTCCGGGCCTTCGCCAACCACCAGCCCATCACGCAGGTCATAGACGCGGTACGGGGCCTCCTCCTCGACCAGCCGGTGGGCTCCGCCGGATGGCTAGCCCTCGTCTGGTGCGTCGGCATACTCCTCGTCTTCGTGCCGCTCTCGGTCTCGCTCTACCGGCGCGTGGCGGCACGCTGACGCGAGCTACACGCTCCCATAACAGGGTATCCTCGGCAGCTCTGCTACCAACACGAGAGGTACATCGGCCTACCCTACTAGAAGCCGGAGGCTTGATCTGTCCAGCGGAGAGCTTGATAACGTAGCGAGTTCGGTCGCCCTCGAGCCCGGACAGGTTACCGCGGACGCGCTGCGTGAGGCTTCACTACCGTCAGCGGCGACGCCGGCTACCGAAGCCGCCTCGCCCACATGCGACAGGCCGCACGCGACTCCCTGCGTGCCGCCGACATCATCCAGCAGTTCGGCCGTCAGCAAAGCCAGGAAGAAGGGGCGAAAACCCGAGAACCAGGACCGTAACACAGGCGGCACGCCGCCGTCTGGAGGGGGACATGGGAGAGCGGAAGGGTGGGTGCGGCGCATACGCGACGGTTTGGCGACGGGCCGATCAGGGTATCCCCGCATCGCGCCTGATCTGAGAGGCGATCACGATAGACGAAGGAGTTAGACGATTTTGAGCGCAGTTCCAAACATCACCCTCAACGACGGCAATACCATCCCGCAGCTCGGTTTCGGGGTCTTCCAGATCGAGCCGGAGGGCACCGCGGAGGCGGTAAGCGAGGCTCTCCGGGTCGGCTACCGGCACATCGACACCGCGGAGATGTACGGCAACGAGAAGGAGGTTGGCGAGGGCATCCGCGACTCCGGCCTCGACCGGGGCGACGTCTTCATCACCAGCAAGCTCAACAACGGGTTCCACGAGCCCCAGGACGCCCGCGAGGCGTTCGACAGGACGCTCTCCGATCTCGGCTTCGACTACGTGGACCTGTTCCTCATCCACTGGCCGTTGCCCACGCTCTACAACGGCGACTTCGTCTCTACCTGGAAGACGCTGGAGGAGTTCCACCGCGACGGCCGCGCCCGCTCGATCGGGGTGTCGAACTTCCAGATCGAGCACCTTGAACAGTTGGCAGCCGAGACCGACACGGTGCCGGCAGTCAACCAGATCGAGGTACACCCCTACCTCACCAACGACGAGGTGCGTGGCTACGGCCAGGAGCACGGGATCGTAACCGAGGCATGGTCGCCGATCGCGCAGGGCGGGGTGCTCGAAGACCAGACCATCACCCGGATCGCCGAGAAGGTCGGCAAGACGCCGGCGCAGGTCGTCTTGCGGTGGCATATCCAGCGCGGCGACATCATATTCCCGAAGTCGGTGACGCCATCGCGCATGCAGGAGAACTTCGAGCTGTTCGACTTCGAGCTCGAGTCCGGCGACGTGGACGAGATCTCCGCGCTCGACCGGGGTGAGGACGGCCGCACCGGGCCACACCCGGACACGTTCGCCTACGTTCCCGGCTAACTCGTCTCCTAACAGGTTGAGAGCGCACGCACGAGGGAGCCCACCCGGGTTTGGAGAATTCGAGGAGGTTATTCGTGACGAAGCAACTCTAGACTGCGTAAGCGCCCGAATAGGCTGCACGCTGATAAGGGCTATTATTACCCGCGCAGAGGGGCACAACACCGCGCGGCGTCGAGCCGAGCGAGCGGCTGGGGCGGCATCGGTGGTGGAAAGGACGCTGGCGTGGCTGAACCGCTACCGGCGGCTGAAGGTACGCTACGAGAGGCGGGCCGACGGCCGCCAGGCGTTCCTGGGCCTTGGGTGTGCCCTGATCTGCTGGAGCTACATGCAGCGGTTCTAAAGCGCCCTAAAATGCTGATTACTCGTGCAAAACGGGGATTCTTACACAAGACCCTCTATAGACATGAACCCCTCCACACAAGCAGGATGCTTATAAACTACGGTATATAGGACAAATGTCCTATATACAACCCAGTAGGTCCCCTCCATACTTCGGCCAATCGCAATCAATTAGAGAGAAGGTGTCGTCGCGCGATGTACTTCAAACAGATCCTTGACGAACGATGTGGCTGTGCCTCCTACCTGGTTGCCTCTCGCCAGTCGCGCGAGGCGGCAATCGTCGACCCCTCGACCGACACCGATCAGTACGAGGAACTGTTACGGGAGCGTGGGTTCCGGTTGCGCTACGTGATCGACACGCACGTACACGCGGATCACGTATCAGGGGCACGGCGGCTTGTGACCGAGCACGGGGGCGAGCTGTGCCTGCACGAGTCGGCGCAAGTGTCCTACGAATTTCGTCCCCTAAAAGATTGTGAAGAGCTGGAACTCGGGCAGTTGCGCCTACGCGTATTGCATACGCCTGGGCATCGCCCGGAGTTGATCTCGATACTATTGATCAACCCAACCCGCAGCCCAGAGCCGTCGATGGTATTGACAGGAGATTCGTTGCTGGTGGGCGATGTAGGGCGCCCGGACTTTGGAGGTGGCGACGCCGCCTCCCAGTTTGAGAGCGTGATGCGCTTGTTGCGGCTGCCGGATTGGGTGGCGGTTTTCCCCGGTCACTTCGAGGGACCTTGCGGCAACGGCATGTGTGGCCGACCCAGTACTACGATAGGTTTCGAGCGCCTTTATAACCCGCTGCTGCATCTGGAACGCGGCCCATTCGTCTCTAGCCTCGCTAACGGCGTGCCCGCCCGGCCACTGAACATGACCGCGATTGAACTAACCAACCGCGGATTGACCGACATGCCCCAGGCCATGCTAACCACCTCTCCCGAGGTGGTGGAGATCGACGTCGAGGCCCTGGAAAGGCTATCGCCGGATTCGGTCGTTCTGGACGTGCGCGAGCCGGAAGAGTACGCCCACGGGCACGTGCCCGGGGCGATCAACGTACCACAAGCAGATCTCGCTTCGGGGCTGGATGAGTTGCCGCGCGATCGCCCCATACTGGCGATCTGCCGGGGCGGGTCTCGATCGCTGCGGGCGGCGCAGTATCTTAAACAGACGGGCTTCGATCGGGTGGCGAGCGTCAAAGGTGGCACCGAGGCCTGGCGCGCAGCGGGCAACCGGCTTGCCTTTGGCGACACCAGCGGCGTCGAGGAGCCGCGCATCACGGAATCCGGATGGGCCCATGCCGGCGCTTCTTAGCTGCACGGGAGATCGATCGAGCATGCGGAAAGTCCCAGATGATCTAAACGAGGAGAGGAGGCGATGATGGAAGATTTTACCCCGATCAGCGGCCTTATCGGTGGCTTGCTCATCGGCCTGGCAGTCGCACTGCTGCTGTTATTGAATGGTCGCATCAGCGGTATCAGCGGTATCGTCGGCGGCTTGCTGGCCCCGAGAAGCCAGGATGTGAGCTGGCGCGTGGTCTTCGTTGCGGGCCTTATTCTCGGCGCCTTCGGTTACATGCTGGCGACGGGCGGCGCAATCCCAGTGAATATGCAGGCGTCTTTGCCGGTCCTCGTGGTGGCGGGGCTCCTGGTTGGCTTCGGCACCCGCCTTGGTTCGGGCTGCACCAGCGGACACGGCCTGTGCGGCATCGCGCGTCTCTCCAAACGCTCGATCGTTGCAACATCGGTGTTCTTTGGCGTGGCGATCCTCACCGTGTTCCTTACCCACCACATCCTTTGAGAGGGGTAGAGATGCCAAGGATACTCGTAGCCTTATTCGCCGGCACGCTCTTCGGGTTGGGGCTCGCCGTCTCGGGGATGATGAACCCCCAGAAGGTCATCGGCTTCCTCGACGTCGCCGGTGAGTGGGACCCGACCCTGATCTTCGTCATGGGCGGAGCGCTGCTGGTCACCTTCCCCGCATTTCGCGTAATCTTGAAGCGCCCACGCCCGATTTTTGCGGACGGCTTCGCGCTGCCGACCAAGAGCGCCCTGGACGCGCGTTTGCTCGGGGGTGCGACGCTGTTCGGGGTTGGCTGGGGGTTGTCGGGTTTCTGTCCCGGCCCGGCGGTGGCAGCCCTGGCAACGGGGCTTACGCCAGTGTTCGCGTTCGTCGCGGCGATGGTAGGGGGGATGACCCTCTACGGGTGGATCTTCGAGCGGCCGGTTCGTGGCGGCGTTGAGGCGGACCCGACCTCGAAGGCCCCAGTATGAACGAGCTCGTGTGCAGTTCGATCACGCCCCTCCTCGCCAACAGGTAGGCGAGATCCACGCTACCCCGGACCAGTTATACGCCGCCACCAGGACATTCGAGTCGAAGACGATTTTGGGTATTCCGCCCCGTCGTTCCCCTTCGGGCGCCAGGGTTCGCTACCTGTCCAGATAGAGGGACTCGAACAACTCCTCCTCGCTTCCGAACTTGCCCTGCGACTTCAGGGCGCCGTAGCGCTGAAGTCGCCTGAACTCCTTCTCCTCCCGGTAGTCTTCGTAGACTCTGACCATCTCCCGGAAGAGCTCGCTCGCCCCCATATCCTGCTCCTCCGCCAGCTACTTGAACTCCTTCTTCATCTCCGGCGGCACCGAGAAGCTGACTATCTCCATCTTCCTTCCGCCAATACCAACCTCTCCTCTCGTTCGAAGCGCGTCTTGCGCAATACTTAATATTGCGCAAGGTCGTACAGAATCAAGCACGACGAGTCTCTTCCCGCTCGGCGTCGGAGCGATGCCAACGCTTCCGGTCGCGCTCACACTGCAGGCTGCGAGGTCATGGGGGCGCAGGCGGTGCTGGCGAAAATCTTGCTCGGTCCCGTCTGCACGGCGCGACCTTCGTGCTCTGCTACTCGCTCAGCGTCCAGGTCAGAGAAGCACGGGCGGTGCAGTCGGCTGGCTTCATGCCTGGCTCGTGGATAGCCTGCATGAGAAACTTACTGCCGGAGCGAGAAAAGAGATAGCCCGCAAGTTGCAAAGGCGCGGTGGGATATGAAGCGGCGGGAAGAAGAGTCTTCGCAACGTGCCCTTAGAGGTAGTTTGAGCAAGGAGGAAGCTTTGTGGCGTCTTCGGGAATCGTCCGGTGGGCACGATAGGCCTTATGCTGGGCGGCATGATTTGGGCTGTCTTGGGCCTTTCGGCCGTGCTTGGCTACCTGCAAGCGATCCCTGGCCGCGAAGACATCGTGTTGTTCGTCGTTGCGATGCTGCTCACGGCAGCGGGCTTGGTAGGATTCCACACCTTGCAGAAAGACAGCTACGGGTGGTTGGGACGGACGGGCTTCTATGTGGCCCTCGCCGCGATTGCCGCCCACGTTTTGGGCGCGGTGCTCTACCTGGCGGGAAATCCAGCCTTCCAGTGGCTCTCGTCCCCGGTAGGCGCCTTGGGCATGCTCATCGGGTTCGTGCTCTATGGCATCGCCACCCTGCGAGCGAGGGTGCTGCCGCGCTGGTACGGCTTGCTACTCGCCATTTCCATGCCCGTTTCGCTGGGGTTGGGACGCTTCTTGGCGGTGTACTGGAGCAGCTTGTCGTTCGGTCTGTTCTTCCTGGTGCTGGGCTACGCGCTTTGGTCGCGGAGAAGCGCAGTGGCCGAGGGAGCATCACGAGTTAGCTAGATAACCCCCGCCGCCCAGCCTCAAACGGGCTCAAGCAACCGTTTGTAATTTTGGTTCAAAGACGAATTTAGGTACAAAGCTGCCTTTGCCAACAACCAGCCCATCACTCAGGCCATCGCCGCAGTGCGCGGCTTGCTCCTAGACCAGCCCGTGGACTCCACCGGCTGGCAGGCCCTCGTCTGGTGCGTGGGCATACTCCTGGTCTTCGTCCCGCTCTCGGTCTCGCTCTACCGGCGCCCGACGGCACGTTAACATGAACGAATACATGTCGATTTTTGGCCTCTGTCTAAGGACAACTTCAGTAGGGCGTGATAAGTCTGCTCTACGTTAGCAGCGCCCAAGACGCTACTGATCCTAAGAGATCGAGCGGGTACACAGCAACGCATCTCGAATAGTGCCGCCGTTGCCACGATTGTCCTAGGTAGGTCCATCTTTCCGCCTCTCCGTTAGTGTTTCATCCACCGTAAGCATCGGATAACTGAGTAGGTTTGGAAGCAGGTGGATTGTGTAGTACCTAGCTTTATTGCTGAATAGGTCTGATGCACAGATCAGTACAGACTTAAGGCGAAATATGCAGAGTGATACTGTAGAGTACTAAGTCTTAGGAACGAAGGGCACTGATGTAAGGTGGGGGTAGATAATATTGGATCCAGTCATCGTTGGAATCATCTCTGGCTTGGTTGTGGAAGGACTCAAAGGAATCATTCGCTTGGGTCCTGGTATGGC
>CADCVG010000113.1 GCA_902806075.1 uncultured Rubrobacteraceae bacterium | reverse complement strand
GGGGTAGTAAAGCTTTCGGCCGTCGGCTCTCCGAGGTCGGAGTCATAAACAGAGTTAGAGGCCCGGTTCCGACCGGGCCTCTCGCGCGCTTTATATTGGGACGCGGAAGGACTGGACCACCGCGGAGGTCGTTCAACGTTCTGATGGTTGCTAACCGTCGCTAGCTACAGGCTCGCGACGGCTTCCTTGATGGGGATGTCGCCGGTGAGGAGTTCGAACGTCTTGCCGTGGGTGTTCTCCGCTGTCAGGGTAGCTACGAGGGTTTGGGCGACATCTTCGCGGGGGATCTCACCGCGCTTGCCGATGGAGGGGGCGGCCTCTACAGTGCCTGTACCCGGATCGTCGGTGAGGCTACCGGGACGGACGATAGTGTAGGCGAGGCCGCTATCTTTCAGGCTCTGGTCGGCTTGGGCCTTGGCGTGGAGGTAGGGTTGCATCTTCTCGGGGCCGGATCCGGGGTCTGCGGCGCCCATCGAGCTCACCATGAGATAGCGGTTCGCGCCGTGCTCTCTGGCGGCTTCGATCAGCTTTACGGCTCCCTGGCGGTCAATGGTCTCCTTCTTTTCGGCGCCACTCCCGGGGCCGCCACCGGCCGAGAAGATCACCGCGTCGCATCCGGCGACCGTGTGGGAGACCTCCGCTTCGAGGTCGGCCACGATAGGCTCGCCGCCGAGGTCTCGAATAGTCGGCGCCTGGTCTTCGGACCGGATCAGGCCCCGCACCTCGTGGCCTGCCTGCGCGAGCAGCCTGACGACGTGCTGGCCGACCTGCCCGTTCGCGCCCGCCACGAGCACCCTCACGGCTCCATCCCCAACAGAGGTTTACGCTCCACGATCTCCTCCTTCTAAATTGCTCTTGCCAAAGCCTCGTCAGTGTACTCTCGGTAAGCGCGTGGCGGTATCCTTCAGGGTTAGGGTATAATCTCTGGTGTTGCGCAATGAGCGATACTGACAGTAGCCAGACATATCGTGGGCGCCCGGGTTCCTTACTGACCGTGGTCCTTTAACTTTGGAAGAGTCCGTCTTCTCGACGCTCAGTATGATCGCGGCCCTGGTCTTGATCCTGCTGAACGCTTTTTTCGTCGCGGCGGAGTTCGCGCTGGTGCGGGTCCGGGAGTCGCGCATAGTGCAGCTCGAGCAGGAGGGAAGCGCGCGAGCCGGGGTGGTCCGCGACGTCCTGCGAGACCTCGACGCCTACCTCTCCGTCTGCCAGGTAGGCATCACGGTAGCATCCCTGGCTTTAGGCTGGGTTGGGGAGCCGGCGGTCTCGGCCCTGATACGGCCTGGGTTGGAGGAATTGGGCGTAGGCAGCGAGAGACTAATCGAGCTGATCTCGGTCATCCTGGGCTTTGCGGTCATAACCTACGCGCATCTCGTCTTCGGGGAGCAGGCGCCCAAGTACTTCTCCATCCAGCGCGCAGAGGGGACTTCGCTCTGGATCAGCCGCCCCTTAGAGGTCTTCATGTTCCTGTTCCGGCCGCTGGTGTGGCTGGTAAACGCCTCGACTAACCTGATCTTGCGACCCTGGGGCATACGGTTGGGCGAGGAGATGGAGGCTCACTCGGAGGAGGAACTGAGGATCATGATCTCCTCTTCCACTTCCTCCGGCGTCCTCAACCCCCAGGAGCGCGAGTACCTGAATAACGTCTTCGAGTTCGGCGACAGGGTCGCCCGCGAGATCATGGTCCCGAGACCCGATATCGAGGCCCTGCCGAGCGACGCCCCCCTGGACGAGCTGGTCGAGAGGGCCGCCTTCGGGCGCTACACCCGTTACCCCGTCTACGAGGACGACGTAGACCACGTCCTCGGCGCGGTTCACGTCAAGGACCTCTTCCGGGCCGCCAAGGAGGACGGCGGCACCTTCGACATCAAGCCCCTAATCCGCGAGTGCCTCGTCGTCCCCGAGACCAAGCGGATAGAGGAGATCCTGCGGGAGTTCCAGAAACGCAAGCTCCAGATGGCTATAGTCATCGACGAGTGGGGAAGCGTCGAGGGTCTCATAACCATCGAGGACGTCCTCGAAGAGATCGTCGGCGAGATACAGGACGAGTTCGACGAGGACGAGGCCTCCATAGAACCTCTGGGCAACGACTCCTATGCCATAGACGGTCGTATCCCCATCATCGAGGTGAACCAGTACTTCGATCTCGACCTCCCCCACGAGGACTTCGATACCATCGGCGGCTACATCCTGGGCTCACTAGGCCGCCCACCCGAAGCCGGGGACGTGGTGGAAGCCGAGGACACTACCCTCCGTGTAAAGAGCGTCGACGGCCCCCGCGTCTCCATGCTCACCCTGCAACGAGGCGACGCAGCCGGCAAGGAGAAGGCTCGTGGCGTAGAGGGGATGTAGTGGTAGAGCCAGCAGGAGTTCGAGCGGCTTTTGCGTGTAAAGCTCTTCGGTGATCGTCGCCTCGATTCACCGAGCAGACCCAGTCCACCGAAGATGAAGCCAGGAGGCTCAGCCGCTTGGGCCCGGGGTAATGTTCTACTGTACAATCAGATGTGGGGAGAGAGCAGTTGCTGTATAGTAATTCAAGTAGCTATGCTGCCGATAGTGAAGCGTATCTCGGCATAAGCTACTAAGGCTGGTAAAAGCAGAGTTTACAAGGGGGCCTCATCATGGCGCAGATGCCGGTCAAAGAGATCATGACAAAGGACGTTGTCACGGTGCCGCCCACGATGCCGGTAAGAGAAGTAGCCAACCTGTTGAACGAGAGAAGCGTCAGCGGAGTGCCGGTGGTCGACGACGAGGGAGGCGTGCTGGGCGTGGTAAGCGAGGTCGACGTCGTCGGCCGCCAGGGTGCTACCGCCGCCGACATCATGAGCAGGCAGGTGATCAGCGTCACCGAGGAAACCGACGTTGATGAGGTGCTGCATCTCTTCCTCAACCAGCGTATCCGCCGGGTACCGGTGCTCTCCGGTGGGCAGCAGCTGGCCGGCATCGTCAGCCGGTCGGACCTGGTTCAGCCTGCATCGGTCTCGCATTTTCTAGACGAACAGAACTACTTCGACTCCGACTCGGACCCCTGCTAAACAGCTCCGCATCCTGTACAAGTTCAGCAACTCTCGTTGCTCCCACGTCGGTTCGTAAGTACGAAAACGAGGAGTTGTACTGCAGTGCCCTGCTAACCGAGAGTGGGGTTGAGCTGGAACCTCAGCGGCTCGAGTCCGCTCGTTAGCTCTTTGTCCTGGCTACTGCAGGGATAGTCTGTCGCTGGCGGGGTAGGTGTAGTCGAGAGGCAAGACAAATCTCCTGAATCGACAACTATCTCTCTCCGAAGGTTCGAGGAACACCTTCCACCGCGAGGCGGAGCCAGTATGCCTCGAATCGATCCCAGAGCTTCTCCTCGGGGAGGTCGGTGTGGCTCACGGGGAGCCGCATGACCTCGCGCGGGCCGCCGAGGTGGTTGACGATGGCGTACACGGTGGGAGCCGGGACCACGTTATCCTCTAGGCCCAGGCCAACGAGGGTGGGACAGCTTATCTCCGCGGCGAAGTTCATCGAGTCGAAGTAGGAGAGGACGAGCATCACATTCTCTTCGCGTTCGGGGTGTGCCTCTAGATAGCGGTTGATCTCCTGCCCCGAGCCTTCTTCCACAAGGAGCCGCCGCCCTTCCGCCCACCCGAAGCTCGGCACCGATACGACCAGAAAGTCCGCGACCTGTAGAACGGACTCGGCCATTACGGCCAATCCTCCAGCGAAGCTCGCGCCGTTCAAGACTGTACGAGAGACGAGAGGGCTCAGGAGCTCCTTGCCGACCTCCACGGCGCGCATGTAGTCGCACACGGCGCCCCTCAAGACGTGCTTCTCGGGAGATCCCATCCCGGTGAGGACGTACCCCCACGGCGATCGGGATGGGAGCGCGTCCCTGGAGCGCCCGTACCCCCGGACCTCTACGCCGAGCACGTTCACGCCCGCCCTCGCCCAGTGCCACATAGGAGTGAGCTGGCCGCCGTATCCGTGGCTATGCACGACCAGCGGTCGCGGGACCTCGTCCTTCCA
>CADCVG010000112.1 GCA_902806075.1 uncultured Rubrobacteraceae bacterium | reverse complement strand
GACGCCGCCTACGAGTTCATCCGCTTCATGAGCGCCCCCGAGCAGCAGAAGTACCGCGCCATAGAGGGCTCAGTCCTCCCTGCACGCCAGGAGCTCTACGAGGACGAAGAGCTGCTGCAGGAGGTGCGGGTCGCTGAGCTCGGGCAGGAGGCCATACAGAACACCCGTCCGCGCCCCGTCTCGCCGTTCTACTCAGACATGTCTCTGAGGATGGCCGAGCAGTTCAACGCCTCCCTGAACGGCGAGGTGTCGCCCGATGAAGCTCTCTCCACGCTCCAGGAAGAGCTAGAGGAGATCATCGAACAAGGCAGACAGCAGGGCTAAAAGTGGCGCGGCCACAGGCAGGAGGCTTAGGGGACAGCTATCGGTGCAAGTTGTCTTTATAGGAGTACTGTAGCCTCTCGCCCGAGGCGGGTTTAGAGAAGTAGTGCGCCCAACCTAGAAGTCATCTTCATAAATGCCCCTTGGGGATGCAGTTTCCGCATCCCCAGGTCAGCCAAACTCGAAAAAGCGAGAATCCTCACTGTTAATGGCGCTCACAAACTGCAGAAACTGCTCGACAATTGTTCATGAGCTAATTTGCACTCTCAAGTACCACTGCCTGCCTGGAGAGCGAACCCTCCGTCATGCGCTAGGAATCGAACGTCGCCTCGGGGTCACCGGCCCGCAGCACATGTTTGCCACCGGGTAAAAACCTCTCGCATGCAGCTTACTTTACTTCTTGACAAGGGAGTAAATCTTCGTGCCTCGTATAGAGAGGCTTCTTGCGTACTTGGGTTAATGATCAGAGCAGCCCCTCAAACAGGCACAACAGGCACCGCTCTGATCCTATCAACACAGTAATTTCTCAGCTTACCGACGATTAGCCTGTTGAAGCACGAGCAAACCGGTTGCACTCAGGGCAAGAGCACCAAGAGCAACTAGTGAGAACTGTGGTCCGCCGGTTGCAGGCAGAACACTTGTGGTCGCGGCACCTCCAACGCCTCCCGAGGCGCCTCCACTATTTCCCGAGGACGCCGTTACCGTCGGCGCTGGGTTCCCGTACTGGGCCGACGCAGAAGTCTGCGCATTAGCAGTTGCACTCCAGCCGAAAAGCAGTACCGCCACGAGAACTAATAGGACGACCCCACGAACGCCCACGGTTATATGGCTGCTATTGCTCACTACCACCATCTCCCTTCAGCCGAAGTCTTCTCGGCGCAAGTTAGCCTCACTGCTGTTCGGCAGCTCGACTACCTCTAAAGAGGCTCGTAGCTTTGCGTTTCCCCCGCCTCACAACGGGGTTGCCCTTCTCGCAGCCCTGAGATATTTACCTACTCTCCTAATCATTACCGGAAGTTGCGCCTGTGTCAAGGATCATGACCTGCCCCCCGGAAACTGATCCGGCTACTATGAGAGTCCGAAGGCCCGAAACGGGCGGAAGGAGGGCTCTCGATGAGCAAGAGACACACCCCGGAACAGATCGTGCGCAAGCTGCGCGAAGCGGACGCCGAGTTGGCCTCGGGCGCCTCGGTCCCCGAGGTCGCGAGGCGGCTCGGCATAAGCGAGGCGACCTTCCACCGCTGGAGAAATCAGTATGGCGGCATGAAAGCCGATGCCACCAAGCGCCTGAAGGAGTTGGAGAAGGAGAACGCCCGCTTGAAGAAGATCGTCGCCGAGCAAGCTGTGGACATAAGTATCCTAAAGGAGGTGAGCCGGGGAAACTTCTGAGCCCGACTCGGAGGAGGGCTGCCGTCGAGCACGTGCGACGGAAGCTTGGAGTCTCCGAACGTCGGGCGTGTGGGGCGATCGGTCAGCCCAGGTCCACCCAACGCTACGCGGGAGAAAAAGTGGATCGGGACCGGGTACTGGCGGAGCGTATGACAGTGCTCTCACAGGAGAACCCGCGCTACGGTTACCGGAGGGTGTGGGCGATGCTGAAGCGAGAGGGCTGGACAGTGAACAAGAAGCGGGTGCATCGGTTGTGGAGGGAGGAGGGGCTGAAGGTGCCACACAACCAGCGAAGAAGGCGGCGTCTGCTGGAGGGCACCAGCGAGAACGGATGCGTAAGAAGGAAGGCCGAAAGCAAGGACCACGTATGGAGCTACGACTTCGTGATGGATAGGACCGAGGACGGCCGGAGGCTGAAGATGATGCCGGTGATGGACGAGCACACCAGGGAGTGCCTGTCCATCAAGGTCGAGCGCTCCATCACCGCCGAGGAGGTGATCGGCACCCTGGCACGCCTGTTCCGCCAACGGGGCGAACCGGCGTTCATCCGCTCAGACAACGGCCCAGAGTTCGTGGCAGCGGCGCTCAAGCGATGGTTGGAAGCTTCCGGGGTGGGGACGCTGTACATCGAGCCGGGCAGCCCATGGGAGAACGCCTATACGGAGTCGTTCATCGGGCGCCTCGGAGACGAACTCTTAAAGAGGGAGGCTTTCGCGAGCCTGGTGGAAGCGAAGGTCCTCGTTGAGGAGTATCGCGAGTACCACAACGAGCGGCGTCCGCACAGCGCTCTGGGCTACCGCACGCCTTCAGAGTTTGCGGCGTCGTGTGGGGTGGCAGGGACGAGTACGAGGTTTACGAAGGAGCTACAATCAGCAACCACACTCTCATAGTGGCTGGTACAGAAAACGGGGACCGGTCACTTGAAGACCGTAGATAAAAAGAAATACTACTCGCTAGAAGAAGCAGCGCAGTTTCTCGACGAGACTATTGAAATCGTTCGCTCATGGATCGGTAAGGGCAGTCTACCGACTCGCGTCGTCGACGGGCGACCTATGATTCCCGCTACTCCGCTGAACGACTTCTACCATAAGCGTCTGCCGAACTACAAGATATGTACCAAATGCGGCATTGAAAAGCAAATAAACGAATTCAATCGGCATCCTACTAGTAGGGACGGTCTACAGAGTAATTGTAGGGAGTGCAATAAGGTACGCGCAAGGGAACGCTACCAGCAGAATAGGGGTAAATTATCCACGCCTTCGCTACCGAGGACCGTGGAGCGCACCTGATGGCCCTGCTGGAGTGCATCCAGAGAGTTTCTGAGACGGACGTACAGCGCATCGGGCTCTCGGCCACCGTGGGCAACCCCGAGGACCTCGCTCGCTACCTGGATGCAGGGAACCAGCAAGCGAGGGTGGACTGTCGTAGACCCTCCACGGAGCCCGGCACGCCGCAAGATAGCGATCCGCTACGTGGAGGGCGAACCCGAAGGGACCACCGCCGCGGCCGTGCCGCTAGCCCACGGCCGCAAGAGCATCTTCTTCACCCAGGGCCGTGCGGCTACCGAGCGCGTGCGGCAAGCATTCAGCAAACGGGGCGTCGAGGTCTTCGTCCACCACTCGTCGGTCTCCAAAGAGCTCAGAGAAGACGCAGAGAGGCACTTCATAGAGACGGAGAGAGCAGCCACGATGGTCAGCACCTCGACGCTGGAACTGGGCATAGATGTCGGCGATCTGGACTTGGTCCTTCAGCTCGATGCGCCCTCGACCGTCTCCTCTTTCCTGCAGCGCATGGGTCGCACCGGAAGGCGAGACGGTACAGACCAGCACATCGAGTTCTTTACCAGCAACGGCAACAGCCTGCTGCAGGCCGTCGCCCTCGTGAACCTGGCGCGGCGTAAGTTTGTCGAGAAGATCGAACCTTCACAGGCGAACCTCCCGGTCTTCTTACACCAGATTCTGGCTCAGATCGTCCAACGAGATTCCGTCAGGAAAAGCATCCTCTGGGATGCTTTGCGGGGTCCCATGCCTTTCCGTCGCATAAACCGGGAGACCTTCGACAAGATGGTGGACCACCTCCTGGAGACCGGGTTTCTCGAGGTACTGGACCACAGGCTCGTCTTCGGAAAAGAAACCGAGCGCGTCTTCGGTGGGATGAACTTCTTCAACCTGTACTCCGTCTTCGAGACGCCGTCCGAGGTCATCGTCAAGACGCGCGATGGTCGGGTGGTTGGGACGCTGGAGACTGATTTCGTTCGCAAGATGGAGGGCTCTACACTCACCTTCTTGCTCGCCGGGCGGACTTGGAAAGCAGTGGATGTTGACCTGAATCGCGCCCTCGTCGTCGCGATACCGTTCACGGGCAGAGAAGCGCCCCGTTGGCATAGTGCGGGCGGCTTTCTCGGTCAAGAGGTGGCTGAGGAAATGCGAAGCATCCTCCTCAGCGATGAGAACTTCCGCTTCGTGGATAAGGCCGGAAGAGAAAAGATAGAGAGATTGCGGACTGAACGGTGCCTCGTTCTCTCACGGGACCGGTGCCCGATCACGAGCGAGGGCGGCAAGTTCCGGCTGCACACCTACGCCGGAGGCAGAATCAACGCTACCATAGCCGCCTTGCTAGAGGCTAAAGGCGCCGCCCGCATAGTGGGGTTTGGAGATCTAGAAGTAGACCTCGAAGCCTCACTCGACGGTTCCCCTGGTACTTCGCTAATCCGCGCAGAGCTAAACAACCTTGAAGACGTAGATACACGCCTTACCGACGCCGAAAGGACTGCCCTGGTTGGCGAGAAGAGCCGGGGACGCCTCGCGAAGTTCCAGCCATACCTTCCGCGGTATCTCGAAGGCTCCTACCTCGCCGAAGAGCTTTTCGACTTCGCGGGAACGGCAGAACTCGCAAGAGAAGCTGTATTCCCGGTCATTCAACTATAAGATTTTCCAAGAAATTGATGCTAGCCTTGCCTCAGCGTCAGCGGATCGGGGCTATGCCGCGAATGCAATGATCGCCCGCAAGATACAGAGCTAGCCGAACCCGGCCCCTTCGAGTGCCGGGAGGGCAGAGCGAGCATAACGGGCCGCGTAACCGGAGCCAGAAGGTGTAGGGACCGTGAAAGGCTCGCGGCGCCGGATCTCTTCGGCCACGACCCCGGTGCGGATGAGGCCCTCTTCGAGATCCAGACGCAAGGTATCCCCGTCGCGGAGGCGTGAGATCACACCACCCGCCGCCGCCTCCGGCGTCATCAACGAAGCCCAACCGCCCGACACTCCCTCCGGGGCCAGGCCGTCAGTGAGGACCGGGATGGACAGGTTAGCCTCATCCAGAGCGCCGCCTAGACGGTCGAGCCGGAGTAGTCCCGGTCCTCCACGCGGTCCGCAGCCCGTCACGACGAGCAGGGCTCCGGGATCGACCTCGCCGTTCTCCACCGCGCGAACGGCCTCCTCCTCCGAGGCGAAGACGCGGCACGAGCCGGAGATCTCCCTCCCCGTCGCATCCCTATGGCAGAGAACCTCTGTGCCGGAAGCCCGGCCCCGGACGAAGACAAGACGCGAGCCGGCCGTCTCCGGGGGCGGAGCAGGGGGCTCGGGTGGAAGAGCTTCCTTGAGGCGTCCGGTTACGGTTCTGGCGTCGTGCAGAGTATCGGTGAGGTGGGCGAGTAGACCGGTGGCGCCATGCTCTGCAAGCCAGGGGGAGCCGGGGCCGGTGGCAGCGGGGCTCTCGGGGGTGAGAACCCGGATCATCTGCGGTAAGCCGGTCGCCCCGGCCTCTCGCGCGATGGCGGCGAGGTGGACGAGTAGCTCCGGCCCGGCGCCCGCGGTCAGGCCCGCCCGCAGCGCGTTCGCCAGAGAGAAACCTTCTATAAGCTCTCTGAGGCGTGGCCGACCGGCCTTAGCTAACTCCACGACGACCTTGGCGGCATCCTCGGCCAGGGGCGCAAAGCCCATCGCCGCGAGGGCGATGCAGAAGGGCTCCATTGTGGGCACGACGACCGCCGGCAGGTCGAGCCGTAAGGCGGCGACCAGCAGGCCCGCGAGCTCCGCCGGCTCTGTGGCGCTCAAGAGGAGAGCGCCTATCCCGTGCTCGGAGCAGAAGACCTCGGTCCAGTCGGCGACCCACTCCCTATGCAACGCGACGCCCCCTGCTGGACGCTCCGTTGGCAGGCCGAGCACCATAGGCTCTCCGCCCGCCTCCAGAATGGAACCGACGTATCCGAGCGCCTCGGATGGGACCGGGACGAAGATGCGGGGCGCGCCGTCTTTCGGCACGCGGCTACTGTCCGTTAAGCTTCTCCATGAGTAGCTGGCGTACCCGGCCGCCGTCGGCGTTGCCGCGAGTCACCTTCATCACCTGGCCGACGAGGAAACCGATGACCTTTTTGTCGCCGCCTCGGACCCTCTCGGCCTCGTCCGGGTTGGCGGAGATCACCTCGTCTACTATGCCCGAGAGCTCGTCGCCACCCATCGAGGCGAGCCCCTCGCGCTCGACGACGGTAGAGGGAGAGTCGCCGGTCTCGAAGACGCTACCAAGCACATCCTTGGCGGCGGAGCGGGAGACGGTGCCGTTCTCTACCAGCCCGATCAACTCAGCCAGATGCCCGGACTTTACCTTCGACTCCGCGACCTCGACCCCCGCCTCGTTCAAACGCGCTTGCAACTCGCCGGTCGTCCAGTTGGCAGCCTGCTTGGGATCGGCCTGCGCGGCGACCTCCTCATAGAAGTCCGCGAGATCCCCGTCCGCCGTCAGCACGCCGGCGTCGTACTCCGAGAGCCCGTACTGCTCGACGAAGCGGGCCTTGCGCTCCTCGGGGAGCTCGGGGAGGCGACTCTTTATCTGGCGCACCCACGCCTCGTTCAGCTCCAGGGGCAGGAGGTCCGGCTCGGGGAAGTAGCGGTAGTCGTGGGCGTACTCCTTGCTCCGGAGCTCGTGCACCTCGTCGGTTACAGGATCGTAGTGCATAGTCGCCTGCGTGACGCGGCCCCCGCCCTCCAGGATCTCCTGCTGGCGCTCGAGCTCCCTGACGAGCCCCCGCTCGACGAAGCGGAAGGAGTTCATGTTCTTTAGCTCGGTCTTGGTGCCGAAAGACCCATCGGGATTGCGGATGCTGACGTTGGCGTCGCAGCGGAGCTGGCCCTTCTCCATGTCGGCCTCGGAGACGCCTATGGCCTGCAGGATGGCCTTGAGGTGGTTGGCGGTCGCCCTCGCGGCTTCGGGTGAGGGGATGTCAGGCTCGGTGACGATCTCGATGAGCGGGGTGCCGCCTCGGTTGAAGTCAACCAGGCTACCGACCGAGCCGTGCATCCGGCCCGACTCGCCGACGTGGACGTTCTTTGCGGCGTCCTCTTCAAGGTGGACGCGCGTGATGCCGACGCGCACGGTGCCCTCCGGGACGGGGACGTCGAGGTGGCCGTTAGTGCAGATCGGGGCGTCGAACTGGGAGATCTGATACCCCTTTGGCAGGTCGGGGTAGAAGTAGTTCTTGCGCGCGAAGACCGCCCTCGGCGCTACTTCACAGTTGAGCGCGAGCCCCGCCATCACCCCGAGCTCGACGGCCTTCTCGTTTGTGAACGGGAGCGCCCCCGGATGCCCGAGGCAGACCGGGCAGGTGTGAGTATTAGGTTCCTCTCCGTAGGTCACCCGGCAGGAACAGAACATCTTCGTCCGGGTCGCCAGGTGTACGTGGAACTCCAACCCGATGACCGCCTGGTAGGTCCTCTTCTCCTGTGTCTGCAACTGGTAAGTCCTCGCGCCTCGCTTGCCTCCAGGTTCATTTTAGCATCGTGGAGGGGCTTCACAGCGCCCCGAAAGGTCCCGAAACGGATGCTAGAATAGCTTGCTGCCGGACGGGAGGATAGTTCGACGGTTGGGGGATGGACATCGAAGAACCACAGAAGACCCACTTGCTAGTCTTGGAGGGGCCGGACCTCGGCACTCTCCACGAGCTGGACGGGGAGGCGGTGCTCGGCAGCGATCCCTCGCGGGCGGACCTAATCCTCCGGGACGAGCGGGTGGAGTCGGGTCACGCCAGAATATATGCCCGCTTCGGAAGGTACTTCGCCGAGCCTCTGACTGCTCGCGGGCACACAGAGCTGAACGGCGAGGTCTTGACCAGACCACGCCCTCTCTCCGACAGGGACCGTCTCCGGCTCGGGGAGAGCGTGGTGGAGTTCGCCGCCCAGGACCCTTTGAAGTCCCGGCTCATCGACAACCTGCGCCAGACTCTCAACCACGACTACCTGACGGGCCTGCTGATAAAACCCCGTTTCGATGAGGAGTTGGAGCAGGCGCTGGCCGCGGCGAAGGAACGAGGAGAGCCCCTGAGCGTCATCATGGCCGACGTGGACAACCTCAAGGAGATAAACGACGAGCACGGTCACTTGATGGGCGAGTTGGCGGTCGGCGAGATCGGGCGGATCATCGGCCGCTTCCACGAATCGGACGGGCGCCGGGCGACGCGCTTCGGCGGCGACGAGTACCAGACCGTGCTGCCCGGAACGGACGCCCCCACGGCAGCAAGCGTGGCCGAGAGACTCCGCCGCACGGTCGAGGAAAACACCTTCGAGCGCGACGGCGTCGTCGCCGAACCCACACTCTCTTTGGGCGTATCCACCTACCCCGAGCATGGCTCAACCGCCGCCGACCTCACCCGCGCCGCCGACGAGGCCCTGTACAGGGCAAAGCGCTCCGGCGGCAACACCGTGGTAAGCGGGTAACCTCCGGCACGTCTCGTTCGACGCGGTCAGCGAAGCTAAAACGCGGTCGCGCATAGCACAGAACGAGCGCTCCCACCGCTCGCCCGTCTTAGGAAGCCCCGCGCCGAGAGCACCTACCGCGACGCCTCTACTCGCGGTCGAGCGGCGCGTCGAAGTTCTCTTCGAGGTACTTGAGGGCGTCGGCGTGAGACGAGAACTCCTCCTCGTGACTATCGGCGGGGTCTCCGCCGAGCGGGCGCTTCCACCCGGCGGCGAAACCGCCGTCGGAGGGGCGCATCCTGTAGATTACTTCCGTCCCGTCCCCCAGTGTCCTGGCATAAGAGCCCGGCTCCTCCCTGAGCGCATGCACCATGGTCGCCCTCTGCTCGACTCTGTCCGTCACTTCGTCTCTCTTCGTCCTCTTGACCCGTTGTTCTGTCCTGCCTACCCATCGTCCCCGGACTAAGTAACCCGTACCGGGGCACGCAGGAAGTCGAGCAGGAGGGCGTTGACCTTCTCCGGCCGGTCCTCAGCGACGAAGTGGCCCGCGTCCGGTAACCGTTCCATCCAGAGGTTCGGGACCCAGTAGCGGTCGGGCTCGGCTAGCTCCTTGCCCAAGAAGCGGTCCTTCTCGCCCCAGATCACGAGCACGGGCGCCTCGATCCTCCGTAGCAGCCTCCGGCTCTCGAGCGGGTTCCGGCGAAAGAGGGCGCGGTAGTAGTTGAGGGCGGCGGTCAACGCCCCCGGCCTCGCCAGAGCTTCGACGTACCGCTCGATGTCCTCCGGGTAGAACGTCCCCGGACGCACCGGCTCGTTGCGCAGCGCGTAACGGAGGGAGGCAAAGTTGCTCGCGCTCAGGGCCTTCTCCGGCAGACGGGGGACCTGAAAGAAGAACATGTACGAGCTTCTCAGCAGTTGGGCAGGCCGGAGCAGCCCGCGCGCGAAGCGATGCGGGTGCGGGAGGTTCAGTATCCCGAGCCGCCCGACCCTCTCTGGGTGCAGCATGGCGGCCATCCACCCCGCCATAGCACCCCAGTCGTGCCCGATCACCGCGGCAGTCTCCTCCCCACATGCCCGAATCAGGCGCTCCACATCCTGGGCGAGCAGCTCGACGTGGTAGTCCGAGACCTTCGGCGGCCTTTCGGAGAGGTTGTAGCCGCGCATGTCCGGGGCGACCACCCGGAATCCGGCCTCGACGAGGGCCGGGATCTGGAACCGCCACATGTACCAGAACTGCGGGAAGCCGTGCAGGAGCACCACGAGTGGCCCCTCTCCCGCCTCCGCGTAGTGAAGCCGCACGTCCCCGAGGTCCGCGTAGCGGTGCGCCACCAGGTCCGAAAGCGTCCCGGCCACGGATCAGACCGGCTCGTCGCGCGGCTCGACCAGGATCTCGTTGACGGCGGCGTGATCCGGCTGCCTCAATGCGTAGACGACCGATGCGGCGACGTCTTCCGGGTCCAGAACGCGCGCCTCGCCCGGCTGGCCGTAGAGCTCCAGCGCCTCGACGTCGGTACTGAGGGAGGATAGATCCGTGGCGACGTTCCCCGGCTGGATGGTGGTAACCTTGATCCCCGTGCCAGCCGTCTCCAGGCGCAGCCCTTGCGAGAGCGCCTCGACGAAGAACTTGCTGGCCGAGTAGACCGAGAGACCTGGAAAGACCTTCCTTCCCGCATCCGAGGAGATGGTGACGACGTGCCCCCGCCCCCGAGCGAGCATCCCGGGGAGCACCGCGCCAACACAGTTGAGCGCCCCCTTGCAGTTCACCTCCACGGTCCGCTCCCACTCATCCTCGCGCAGGTTCCGCATCAGGGTGTAGTACATAATCCCCGCGCAGTTGACGAGGATCTCCACCGGCCCGAGCTCGCCCTCAGCCCGCTCCACCAGCGCTTTTACCTGCTCCCGGTCCGTAACGTCGGTCGCCGCGACGAGGCTCCTTACCATTCCTCCCGGCTCTTCGAGCCCGGCCTGCACGTCGAGGAGAACGTCTCTGCGGCGCGCAGCGAGCGCCACGTGTGCGCCTTCGCGCGCGAGCGCGCGGGCCACCGCCGCACCGATGCCGCTGGAGGCCCCGGTCACCACCGCGACCCGGCCCTGCAAAGACTCCCCATTCATACTGAACTCCTTCCCGACTCCGGCGGGGAACAACGAGAGAGCTTTGACTCACCGCCAACAGGTACACCTCGAACTCCTTAGCGGCGAATCCAAACTCCTCCTCGATAGGTCTATACACGCCGTTCAGGCCTCTCTCCTGCCCCACCCGCGCACGGTTTCATAGGTCTCCCGCAAAGAGCAAGGTTGCGGCACCTACCGGACGTCGACGTAGATGACCTTATTTACGGTCAGGGCCAATCATACTGCCCACCGGCGTCGATGGCAGCCCCCCTCGGTAGCTAAGGCGATCCGTTACTCGCTTACTCGGTCGCCGGCCCGCTTGTTCTCAACGCAAGTTCGAGACCCGATCCTAGAGGTTCCGGTGCTTCTCGAAAGTTGAGAGCTTGGGATCGGAAAGTATCCGTTCCTGAGCGAAGTTCGAGGCCACCGGATAGTGTCGTCGTTTTGTAGTTCGATCATCTGGTCCACGTAGCGCTTCTTTTAGCCAGTGGATCGACGTTGCGACCGCAACGCCGCTAGCGCGTCTATCCAATCACGGAGTAGCTGACGGCTGCCGTGGTCCGCCCCCCTCAGGGCCGGCCACCGGCGGTCGACCCTGAAGAAGCGTCGCGCTACCCGATGGTGAGATCGTCTCTGGGCTCGATACCCGCTCTCTTGCAGTGATCGTGGTAAAGCCACCCACCCTTCATTGTAGGTCCTTCGCCCTGCACAACGTAGACTACGACCGTTCCGGGGTGGAAGTGCTTCGCCAGGGTCTGTCCCGGTGGGGTCTTGATGAGGACGATCATCTCGCCATTGGTAAGGTTGAGCTTGCAGATCTTCAGATCGGCCTGCCGCACACGGTCGGCTACGGGGTCAGGCAGTGGCGTGAGCGGGATCGTCGTGCTGGTGGAAGCGTCTGGCTTACTCAGCACTCTCTCGTAAGATACGCTGTACGCCCTTCTTTGGCTCAACCAGCCGCCGGGACTCCGGTAGTCGCCTCCATGGGTAGTCCCACGTAGTTCTCCGCCAGGGACGTCGCCGCGGCCCGAGAAGACGTCACGTAGTCGAGCTCGGCTTGCTGTAAGCGGTACTGGTAATCGTCTCCGTCGTGGAAGCGGTGCAGCATGGACGTCATCCACCAGGAGAACCGTTGCGCGTTCCACACGCGGCGCAGACAGGTCTCTGAGTAAGCATCCAACAGGCCGGTTTGGCCGGTCGAGTAGAACTCGGTGAGGGCTCGAGAGAGAACGCGGATATCGGCGATGGCGAGGTTCATGCCCTTCGCACCGGTGGGGGGGACGATGTGGGCGGCGTCGCCGGCCAGAAAGAGGCGGCCGTGCTGCATCGGCTCGGTGACGAAGCTGCGCATCCCGACGATGTCCTTCTGGAAGATGTTGCCTTCCTGGAGCGTCCAGCCGTCTTGGGTGGCGAGCCGCGTTTGGAGCTCCTCCCATATTCGATCGTCGGGCCAGTTGGCGACGTCGTCGTTCGGATCGCACTGGAAGTAGAGGCGTTGGATCTCCGGGGAGCGCGTGCTGACCAGCGAGAAGCCGCGTTCGTGGAGCGTATAGATCAACTCCTCGGACGATGGAGGCCCCTCTACGAGGATACCGAACCAGCCGAACGGGTAGGTGCGCACGTACTCCCTGCGGATGTCTGCCGGCATGGAGGGCCTGGACACCCCGAAGAAGCCGTCGCAGCCGGCGACGAAGTCGCAGGTGAGCTCCTCTTCCTCTGTATCACCGTGAAAGCGGATGGCCCCGGCGTCGAGGTCGAGCTCCGCGCCTCTGCGGAAGCGGATCTTCGGCGTCGAGGTATCGAGGTCCCGCAGGCCTATGGCCGCCGCCTCGAAGACGATTTGCCCACCCGCCTCAAGCCGGGTGCGGTAGAGATCCTTGACGACCTCATGCTGACCGTAGACCGTGATCGTGCGTCCGCCGGTGAGCTCGGTCATGTCGATGCGGTGGCCGCGCCCACCGAAGCGCAGCTCGATGCCGTGGTGGACCGCCCCCTCCCGATCCATCCGCTCCCCGACACCCGTTTCCCTGAGCAACTCCGCCGTCCCGTTCTCGAGCACGCCCGCACGGACCGCCGTCTCTACGTCTTCGCGGCTTCGGAGTTCGAGCACGACCGAGTCGATGCCCTGGAGGTGCAGCAGGTGCGAAAGTGCCATTCCCGCTGGTCCACCCCCGACGATGCCTACCTGTGTGTGCATTGCTCCTCGCTTTCTTTGCGCCTTTTGCTCGAACGACCTCCGGCTATCTGTTGGTGACGCCGGTCGCCGCCTCGGCGGGCGTCCACTCCGCCCACATCTCCTTCGGGCCACGAAACGACATGTTCGGGTCGAACTCGAACTCCTGGTCAGGTGGAGACAGCCGCAGGTCGGGCATCCTCTGCGTCAGTAGCTCGAAGGCAATGCGGGCCTCCAGGCGGGCCAGCGGCGCCCCCAGGCAGAAGTGGATGCCGTGGCTGAACGCTATGTGTTTGCTGGCGTTCTCGCGGCGGATGTCGAACTCGTCCGGGTCCTCGAAGACGCTCTCGTCACGGTTGGCCGAGGCCAGGAGCAGCATGAGCCTCGCGTCTTTTGGAACCTCGACCCCGGCTATCTCGACCGGGCGCGTCGTCGAGCGGCGCCACGCGGGGACCGAGGTGTCGCGCCGCAGTATCTCCTCCACGGCGTTCTCGATCAGGGAGGGGTCCTCTCGCAGCTCGTCCCACAACCCCGGCCGGCCGAGCAGTTGACGGAGACCGTTGAGGATCAGGTTAGTCGTGGTCTCGTGGCCCGCGAAGGAGAGGCTATAGTCGATGCTAACGACCTCTTCGAGGCTCAGGTTATCCTCGTCCTCGGCCCGTATCCTAAGCAGGTCGCTGGTGTAGTCGTCTTGGAGGTCTTCCGCCCGTTGGTGAACGAAGTTCTCTATGTAGTCGAAGAAAGAGGTCATCTTCTCGACCGCCTCCAGCTGTTCTTCCGGCAAAGGGCGTCCCCAGGTGATCTTCAACCGATCGAAGCACCAGCTCTTTAGCATCTCGGTGTCTTCCTCGGGGTAGCCGATCAGGCTGAACACCACGGACGCCGGCAGCGGGAACGCGAACCGCTCCACCATATCTGCGCGCCCGTCGGAGATCATCTGATCGATCAGACCATTTGCTATCTCGCGGATGCGCCCTTCGAGCCCGGCGACACGCTTGGCCGAGAACGCTCTGGCGGCGTGCTTGCGCGTGCGCCGATGCAAGGGCGGATCGGCGGTGGAGGTCGTGGGAGTTACGCGTACGCCTTTCTTGAGGCGTGCAAGTGCTTCGTTAGTTAGCGGATGAAGCGGCTCCTGCACCCTCACGTTCGAGAAGGTCTCCGGGTCTTTGACGATGTTCTGTATGTCCTCGTAGCGGCTGACGACCCAGAAATCGATCTTCGGCGCGTAGAAGATCGGAGCCTCCCGCCGGAACTTCGCGAAGTACGGGTACGGGTCCGCCAGATAATCCGGGTCGAGCGGATCGAAGTCCGGGTTCACCGGGTAATCGGCGTCTTGCTGAACGATGTGGCTCATAGATCCCTCCTTTCACTCTTCCCCAAGAGTTCTGGTCATATCAGGCCCTGCTTACGGGTCACAAACGAGCCTGCTGCACGTTGCCTTCCCCAACTACGTCACCTCCCCAAGATATTCTCGCGTTGTCCGGTCGAGAACACCCACTTCTCGTAAGCGGCGTTCCCGGCCAGATTGTCATGCGAGATCGGGTATCCGAACGCTTCTTGCTCAAATATCCGCACCGGGGGCGTATGTAAGGAGTGTCACTCTTCTTTGCCCCCGCTCGATCCTGGAGGCCCGTCGTGTTCGGCGAGCACGCGTTGCGCGACGGCGAAGGCGGCGTTAGCGGCCGGTAGCCCGCAGTAGATGGCACTATGAAGCAGAACCTCCCCTATCTCGTCCGCCGTCAGGCCGTTGCGCAGCGCCGCACGGACGTGCATCTCCAGCTCCTCGAGTCGGCCCAAAGCAACCAGTACGGCCAGGGTGACGCAACTGCGCTGCCTGAGGTCCAGGCCGGGACGGGTCCAGATCTCGCCCCACGCATAACGTGTGATGAAGTCCTGGAAGTCCGCGGTGAGGTCGGTCGTGCGCGCGATGGCGGAGTCCACATGCTCGTTCCCGAGCACCTCGCGCCGCACCCTCATACCGCGCTCGTAGAGCGGATCGTCGCTCATCCGGCGCTCCTCCTCCCGGCCACCGCTTCGAGGTGTTCCAGCACCGCCCGCGTGACCTCCTCGGGTTGTTCGACGTTGGCCAGATGAGCCGCCTCTTCAATCGCCAAGAGACGGGCATCGGGGATCGAGTCGCGTATCAGTTCCGCCTTATCGACGGGTGCCGCGAGGTCGTCAGCGCCGGCGATCACCAGCGTCGGAGCTTCTATCGCGCCGAGCCTGCCCCGCAGGTCAGCGTCCCGTACCGCCTCGCAGCAGCCCGCGTATCCCTCGGTAGGCGTACTCCGCAGCATGCTTCCGCCCCACTCGACCACTCCCGGGTGGTTGGCACGAAACTCCTGCGTAAACCAGCGCTCCACCACCGCGTCGGCGATGGCGCCGACACCATCAGCCCGGACCGTTTTGGCGCGAGAGTCAAACGAGTCGGGCGGCTCGAACCGCGCCGAGGTGCAGCACAGCACCAGGCGCTCGACGCGCTGTGGAACCTCGCTGGCGAGCCACATCCCGACCAGCCCCCCGATGGAGAGGCCGCAGAAAGAGAAACGCTCGATCCCTAAAGTATCCAACAGGGCCAGGACGTCGCCCCCGAGATCTCCTATAGCGTACGGGCCGGGCGGGATGGAGGAGCCCCCGTGACCACGGTGGTCGTAGCGCAAGAGACGGAACCGTTCGCGCAGCACGGACGCCTGTTCGTCCCACATGTCGAGGGTGGTGCCGAGCGAGTTCGATAGCACGAGAACCGGCGCATCCTCCGGCCCTTCCAGAGAGTAGTTCAGTTCGACCGCACCCTGCGTAGTCATGCGGATACCTCCTCATGGTATAGGTTCAAGGCTCGGTCCACGAACTCCCTCGCGGACCCGAGATAGCATGCCGGGTCGAGCGCGGTGTCTATCTCCTCCGCGGAGAGGGCTTCACCGAGCTCGGCATCTTCCAGGAGCTCCTCGCGCAGGGGCTTCCCCTCGTCCAGCGCCCGGTGGCAGGCGGCCTCCACGAGGTCATGCGCCTTCAGCCGCCCGAGGCGTTCAGCGGCGACTGTGGTGACGTTCTCGGCGAGGATCAGGCCTCCGGTCTCGCCCAGGTTCTCCCGCATTTTTTCGGGATGGACCTCCAGTCCCTCCGTCACCTCGTGGATCGCGGCGGCAGCCCCGCCGGTCAGGACGAGCGCGTCGGAGAGAGCTTCCCACTCGGAGTGCCAGGAGCCTGCGGCCCGCTCGTGCTCCCCTACCATCGCCGCGTGTAGCGTACGCGAGAGGTCTTGTACCCGGCGGGCGCTTGCGGTGGCGGTCACGCAGAGGACGGGGTTGCGCTTGTGGGGCAGCGTCGAAGAGCCTCCACGCCCCTCCCCGGCGGGCTCGGCTACCTCCCCGACCTCCGTCTGTGCCATGAGAATTACGTCGAGCGCTATCTTTCCGAGTACGCCCGCGAACAGCGAGAGTGCGCTCCCGACCTCCGCGACCCGGGTCCGGTCGGTGTGCCACGGCACGGCGGGCTCGACCAGGCCCAGCTCCCGCGCGAACTCCCCGAGGACTGTGACACCAGAGCCCCCGAGCGAGGCCAGCGTCCCGGCCGCCCCGCCGAGCTGCGCGGCGAGCCTGGAGGTGTACACGTCGAGGAGACGGCGCCGGGCCTCCAGGACCGAGACGAGCCAGCCAGCCACCTTGAGGCCGAAGGTGGTAGGGAGCGCCTGCTGGAGGAGCGTGCGCCCGGCGATCAGGGTCTCGCGATGGTCTTCCGCGAGGCGCGTGCAGGCCGCCGCAATACTGTCGAGTTCGGCGAGGATCAGGTCCAGCGCGCGCCGGGTGACGAGCATCGCGGCGGTGTCCGTGATGTCCTGACTCGTCGCCCCCTCGTGGACGTACCGGGCGGCGTCTTCGGAGACCCCGGCGACGGCTTCGGTGAGCGCCCGCACGAGTGGCGGGACGGGATTGCCGGCCGCACGCCCCTTGTGACTGATCTCCTCCGGGTCGAAAAGGTTCGCGTCGCAGCGGGAGGCGATGGCTTCGGCAGCTGCCACGGGGATCAGACCAGCCCGCGCCTCCGCGACGGCCAGAGCCCTCTCCACATCCAGCATCGCCTGCAGCCACGCCCTCCCCGAGACGATCTCCCGGAACCTATCAGGGACAAAGATCGGCCTGAACAGCTCCCCGGTCATCGCTGGAACTCGAAGAACGCGGTCTGGTTCTCGCCCTGCAGATGGACGTCGAAGCGCAGCGCCCCTCCTTCGTCGTGGGCAACCAAAGTCTCCCGAAGCTCCGGGTCCTTGATGGACGAGAGGACGAGGTCGGCGGCGTTTGCCTCTCCTTCGTCCGGGAAGTAGATGCGGGTCACGACGCGCTTCAAGAGGCCGCGGGCGAAGACCGAGACCATTATGTGCGGGGCCTGCATCCGGCCGTCGGGGCCGGGGACGGAACCGGGTTTGACAGTCGTAAAGGAGAATCGGCCCCCGTCCACAGTCTTGGAACGTCCGAAGCCGGAGAAGCTCTCGTCGAGCGGCAGGTCATCCCGATCATCCGTGGGGTCATTGTACCGACCTGACCGGTTGGCCTGCCAGATCTCGACCATCGCGTCGGGCACGACCTCCCCCGCCCCGTCGTAGACCGTCCCCTCGATCCTGATGGCCTCGGGGTGTTCCGGTGGTACGAGCTCGGAGCGATCCTCGGCTAGGAGTGCGTCGTGAAAGAAAGGACCCACGGTCTGAGAGGGCGTGAGCTCTAGCCCAGGCTGCGGCGTCATCCGTGGCCGTCCATCGGGGTCGCGTCTCTTCCTTCGAGCACGATGTCGAACTTGTAGCCTAGAGCCCACTCCGGCTCGGTCGTCTCGAGATCGAAGGTCGAGACCATGCGTTTCTGAGCTTTGGGATCGCGCACCGACTGGAAGATCGGGTCCTGACCGAAGAGCGGGTCGCCGGGGAAGTACATCTGGGTTATGAGCCTGCTCCTGAAGGCCGGCCCGAAGAGCGAGAGGTGTATGTGAGCCGGACGCCAGGCGTTGTGGTGGTTCTTCCACGGGTACGCCCCCGGCTTGACCGTGACGAACCTGTAATGGCCCTCATCGTCCGTGAGACACCGGCCGGCGCCGCTGAAGTTCGGGTCCAGCGGTGCCGGGTGTTGATCCCCCTGATGAACATAGCGCCCGGCGGCGTTCGCCTGCCAAATCTCGATCAGGCTGTTCCTCACCGGACGGCCGTCCCCGTCAAGGACGCGCCCCGTGACGATGATCCTCTCCCCCAAGGGCTCGCCCTGGTGCTGGCGGGTCAGATCATTGTCAAGCTCCCCTATCGAGTTACGGCCATAGGCGGGCCCGGTCGTATCCGAGAGGGTCTTCGGGAGGATGATGAGCGGTTTATTCGGAGCTCTAAGGCGCGTCGATACGTAATCCGGGAAGAGATACGGCGGCTGCCCGGAACCTTCCCAATCATCATCAACGCCCCCCCTCAGGGGTTGCTGACTCATTCTTTTTCTCCCTTCTCTCAGGACGTCTTCTCGACTACCATCGCGATACCCTGGCCCACCCCTATGCACATAGTAGCCAGACCAAACTGAACTTCGTCCCTGCGCCCCATCTCGTGTACGAGTGTGGTGAGTATCCTCGCCCCCGATGCTCCCAACGGATGCCCAAGGGCAATGGCTCCCCCGTTAGGATTCAGCCTCTCGTCCTCCGGGTCCATCCCCCACTCGTGCAGAACGGCAAGAACCTGAGCGGCGAAGGCCTCGTTCACCTCTATAAGCCCTACGTCGTCTAGAGAGATCCCTGCCCTATCCAACGCCTTCTTCGTTGCGGGCACGGGTCCTATCCCCATCACCCTCGGCGGCACCCCTGCTACCGCCATACTCCTTATCTTTGCCAAAGGCTTAAGGTTGTGGGCGCGAGCGTAGTCGGCCGAGACAATGAGTGTTGCCGCGGCCCCGTCGTTTAAAGAGCTTGAGTTACCGGCGGTAACACTACCTTCCCCCTTGAAGGCCGACTTGAGCTTGGCCATCTTCTCCAGGGAGGCATCACGCCTCGGGCCTTCGTCGGCTTCGACTACCGTCTCGCTCTTTCTGGTCTTTACGGTGACGGGGACGATCTCCTCGCGAAAGCGCTTCTCGTCGGTGGCAGCTATCGCTTTCTGATGGCTGCGCAGAGCGAAGCGGTCCTGGGCCTCCCGGGAGACATCGTACTCCTCTGCGAGCCCCTCGGGCTGGTCTTCATCCGGGGTAATCATGAAACGCTCCTGCGACAGGTTCTCGGCGGTCATCCCTAAAGAGTCGGTGTGGCCCATCTTCTCCATCTTCGGGTTGACGAAGCGCCAGCCCAAAGTGGTGTCGTACATCGTCGTGCTGCCGGTCGGGAAGGCACGTTCGGGTTTGGGCACCGCCCAGGGAGCCCGGCTCATGGACTCCACCCCTCCGCCCACGTAGACGTCAGCCTCCCCAAGCATGATCGCCCTGGCCGCGTTCGCTACAGCATCCAAGCCCGAGCCGCAGAGACGGTTGATGGTCGTTCCGCCGACGTGCTCCGGGAAGCCCGCGAGGAGCAGGGCCATCCGGGCGACGTCGCGGTTGTCTTCCCCGGCCTGATTGGCGCAGCCGAAGTAGACGTCCTCGACCTCTTCGGGCGGGACGCCCGTACGCTCCATCAGGGCTTCCAGCGCTATCGCGCCCAGGTCGTCGGGGCGCACGGGGCTCAACGCACCGCCGTGCCTGCCTACAGGCGTGCGGACCGCGCCGACGATCCACGCCTCGTTCACTCTTCCATAAGCCACCTATCCATCACTCCTCTCGCTCCCTGCGTGCCGGTGCCGCTCCCCAGACCCTCCCGACATTACGTCGTGGACAGAGTACCTCCTTCTTCTAAGTCTTCTTTCTCGCCGCCTCGGTCCTCGCGCGCAGGTCGCGCCGGATACGCAGCTCCTCTTCGGTGGACGGATCGGTCGTCGCGAGGTCTTCGGCTACGCGCAACTCCCACCCCGTCGCCTCCTTTGCCTTCTCAACCGTGGCACCGGGGTGCAAGGCGCTCAGCGTAAGCTTACTGGTCTCCAGATCTGGCCTCAAGACCCCGAGGTCGGTAACGACCATCGTAACCCCGGCACCAGGGTAGCCGAGCTCCTTACGTCCCCATCCCTACCACCCGGCTATAGCCTCCCGCAGGTTTACTACCTTACCCATCCTGCCGCCCCTCCAACATCCTTGTACTTTTCTCTAGTCCCGCCCACATCGAGACC
>CADCVG010000111.1 GCA_902806075.1 uncultured Rubrobacteraceae bacterium | reverse complement strand
GGCAAGCAACCCTTTTACATTCATATGAAGGACGGCTCTCCGTTCGCCTTTGCAGGGTTGTGGGAGGATTGGAAGAATGGCGAAGAGATCCGCTCCTGCGCCATCATAACTACCGAGGCCAACGACCTGATGGGCGAGATACATCATCGTATGCCTGTGATCCTTCCCCCCGAGAACTACGATTTATGGCTCGACCCCGACTTCGACGAGAAGGAACCGTTAACGTCTCTACTTAGGCCCTACCCGGACGAGGCTATGGAGGCGTATCCGGTGAGCCGTAAGGTCAATAGACCTGCCAACGACGAGCCGGGTTGTATAGAGCCAGCGGCGTAGCACGGTTTAGGATTTCGAGGGAGCAACTTATCCAAACGCGTCCCCCGGAATGATCGCCACATCACCTATTACAATGAGAGTGTGACGCTCCACGTTCTCAAGGTATCTATGAGCCTGCCGCTGCCAGGAGAAGAGGTGTTCGCCTTCTTCGCCGATGCGGCCAACCTACAGCGCATCACCCCGCCGGAACTCCACTTTCGCATCCTCACGCCCCAACCCGTCCAGATGCAAGAAGGGGCCCTTGTAGACTACAAGCTTCGGTTGTTCGGGATTCCGTTGCGTTGGCGGGCGCGCATCTCAAGCTGGTAACCACCAACCGAGTTCGTGGACGAGCAGTTGCACGGTCCCTATCGGCTCTGGGAACACACCCACCGCTTCTACGAAGATGGGGATGAGACGATTATAGAAGACGTCGTGCGCTACGAGTTGCCATTTTGGCCGTTTAGCGAGGTCTTCCATCCGCTGGTCCGGCTGCAACTCAAGCGTATCTTCCAGTTCCGGCAATCAGCGGTGCGAAGCTGCCTGCTCGGAGCAGACGAACAAGATAAGACGAGAGCTGTGAGCTAGAAGGTTTGGACTTCCTCTACTACGCGGCCTGTTCTTTGGCGAGCTTGCTCTGTTGTTCGATTAGGCGGCCGAGCCAGGTGAGGGTCGGGTCGTCCCCGGAGGCGCGGGCAGCGTTGACGTACCAGTTTAGGGCCTCGCGGTGGTTGCCGAGGCGGCGGTTGAGCTCTCCGACGAGGTAGGTGGTGACGGAGAGCTCGCGCCCTGCAAGCCTGTCCTCCTTTAGGGAGCGCAGGAAGTAGCGGATGGCGCGCAGCTGGAAGGTGCTCTCAAAGGGGTGCTCTCTCTCCTTGCGGCAGACCCAGGAGGCACGCAGGCAGAGATCGCCGAGCTCGCGGGCGGAGAGGGCGCGCTCCTGGCCGCAGACCTCGGCGGCGTGGAAGGCGAGCCAGGGCGGCGGGCTCGTGCGGAAGACGCGCAAGAGACCGTCCTCTCTGAGGCGCTCTTCGAGACCGTAGCGTTGCATGGAAGAGAGGTCCAGGTCGTCGAAGCCTTCGCGGGCGGCGAAGGAGCAGGACGGGCACATCGTTATTCCGGCCTGGATCGCGCGGGACCCGTCGGACTGGCGGCCGGGGAACTTGGGGCAGAGATCGGGCTCACGACCGATGGTGACGTAGGTACTTACACGCGGCGCGCGAAAGATGTACCGGCACATGGGACAACGCGTGTACGCCCGTTCGAGTTCACCCACGGTCGCGCTCCGCGACGCCGCACGCGCTGTTCGAAGATATACCCCTCCGGTTCAAAGTACGTTCGAGTTTACCATAACGCCAAGCTTCGCCGGCCCCCAACGCCGCTCCCTGTATACTGCCGGTGCCCGAATACAAAGAGCGGTCGGGACACGGCGGACGGCGACTGGCCGGAGGGAGGCCATACTTTGGAGCAGCGCAAGACCGATGCGGAGGTGGCCCTGGAGCTGATGAGGATGGTCCTGGATCAGGCCGGCAGCCGTCGCCTCTCCCCGACCCGCACCCTCGCTCTCTACCATCTATGCAAAGAGGCCGTCGCCTACGCCCCCGAGGGCAAGGTCACCGCCGACTACCTCGAAGACCAGCTCAGAAAGCTCCTCCAGTAGAAGACCGCAGGACCGAGAAATAGGAGGACAATCGGCGGGGCATAAGCCAGGATAATCGGGCTCGCCTTTTGTGTAACATTGGCGATGGTAACGGAGGATACGGGAGGTGTCGGGATGGTCTTGAAGAGTGTTGGCGTGTTCTCTTGCGGGAAGGTGCTCGGAGTACTCTACGCTTTGCTCGGGTTGCTGATCGGGTTACCCATAGCGTTATTCTCGCTGATCGGCGCGATAGCCAGCACGGGCTCGCCACAGTCCGGCTCCGAGGGACTCATCTTCGGGACGCTCTTCGGGGTGGGGGCCGTGATCTTTCTCCCCATCTTCTACGGAATCCTGGGCTTCGTCGGCGGGCTTATCTCCGCCCTCCTCTACAACCTGATAGCACGCCTCGTCGGCGGTATCGAGCTCGAGGTCGAACAGAGGGGCGGAAGGGTCTACTAGCGAGACGGAGAGGCCGCTGACAGTCGGCCTTCTCATGGTTGCAAAGGTGTCGCGTGCGCTGCGGGATCACGACCTACACCGGCCTGCCCGGAATCGCTCCGACCAACTCTGCTCGTTTATCTACCCCGAAGCCCCGCTTCGTTTAGCGGGAGCTCGACGAGGATCAGTTCTGTTGAACGATAGAGTTGGACGAGGAGTTCTGCTGGACGACGGAGTTGGATGAGGATGAGCTCTGCTGAACGACGGAGTTGGACGAGGATGAGGTCGAAGAGGTGACTCCGCTCCCCGAGAAGGAGAGGTTTATCGAGCCGCCCGGGGTATTGGTCTGTTGCACTATGTTGTTGCCTGGGGCGGTAAGGGTGACTTTGAGGGTGCCCGAGGCCGAGTCGCTCTTGCGTATCTCACAGTCCAGCTTCTGGCCTTCGGGCAGGTCGTAGACGAAGCTCTGGGGGACCTCTCCGGCGAGATCCTCCTCCTGGTTCTCGGTGCCGCACACGCCGGAGAACCCGGTCCCGGCGTCGCCTTCTAACTTGAGCGTGACCTCCTGGCCGGAGCCTTCGTCTGTCGTACCCTTGTCCATCCCGTTATCCTCCGTTCGTTCCGCGCTCGTGGCCTGTTCCGTCTGCTCCGTGGTCTGTACCTGGGTGCTCTGTTCTTCGACGGAATCTTCTTGTGCCTGCTCGTCTCCACCGCACCCTGCTATGAAGATGAGCGACGCCAGGAGTATGACGAGAAAGAACCCGGTCTTGCGAATCGGTCTCCCGTATCGACGAACTTCCCTGACTAACTGCATCAACCTCTCCTTCCCAACAGTCGAGAAATTCTCTACGAACCATACAATTATCTACGCAGAGTCTATCCTCCGGGTTTCGACTCGCTTTCCTCGCACGTGATGGAGCAGAAGGCGGCCACATCCATCCGTCCGCCGCTGAGGAAGAAGCTGCTCCCCTCGGCCACCTCGCCCTCTATGGTCAGCTAGAACGTAACCATGATGGGGCGCCTGACTTGCAACCTATGGCGGTGCAATATACCGGGGGCTCTGTCAGGCACTCGGGAGATCCGTGTTGTAGTCGGGGTTGGGCTCGCCGCTGGGTGAGCACTCGTCGTAGAAGGTCGGATCGTCTGTGAAGCGCGCCGCCTCGGCCCTGGTAACGTCGACGAGGCGCGATTCGTTCATGGCCTTGCTGCTGGCACCCACGTCTTCGGAGACCGACGAGGCGCTCGGGGACGCGTAGGCGCCATAGACGGTGATCCTCTCGCCCTGGTAGGAGTAGAGGTCTGCGGTGTCGCTCCTCGAGAAGTACCCGACACCCGATACCTTGCCCTATCTCCGCAAGCTCCCCGTCACCATGACGGAGGGGCCATGCTCTTTGCAAGCACCGGGCTCGCTATCGACAAACCACCGTCAGTACCGCCATCAGAACCATCAACTTTCCCTCCACCGCGCTCCTCCTTTTCAGGGACTCAACAGGACTAAAGGAACTTTGTCACCACGGGCACGGGTACACACGTCCTCCAAAAGGATGAGTCTGGGTATCTGAAGTATGATCCCGTCAGAAAAAAGGTTGTCGGACCGTATCCTCTCTGCAATCATCCCTGATAACGGCACTCTGGAGGGCACGGTGTGATGAGAACCAGGAGAATACCCTGGCGGAGAGCGGCATTATAATGGGGTCTATCAGGACGAGGGCCAGGAGGCTGGGATCTCTCTTCGCGTTCTACTCACCGACCTTCCCGGATCATGGGGAGCCGACTACGGACCGGAATACCGTGGGTCCGTCTAGAACCGGCGCGCTGAACGGCGTGCGGTGGCAGTTGATCCTAGCGGCCGGCGTGGTGGTCGGGGTCATTCCCCAACTGTTGCTGTACCCGGTTACCTACGGGTATATCCTGGCATCCGCCCTGCTTACGCAAAGCGTAGAACCCGAGCAGGCCAGGCAGTTCGGGCTGGTGATGGGACTATGGGGTCTGCCTTTGGTTCACATGCTGCTGGCCGCCTTCGCGGCTTCGTGGGTGTCGCGAAGGGCCGGTGAGGCGCCGGTGGCTCACGGAGTGCTCGTAGCACTTGTCTCGGTGGTCGTAGGTCAGGCCGTCGGGCTGATCTACGGAGACTTGAGCGTGGACGGGGTGGTGAAGTACCTCGCGCTGGGCCTGGCGGGTGGGCTGGGAGGTGGTATCGAGGGCCGCGCAGCCCTTACCGGGCAGGAGGCCCTCTACGAGGCGAGCCGGGACATCGGTGTGGCGAGTGGACCGCAAGCCGTTGCGGAGGCTATCGGCGACAACCCGTTGAGTCCGGCAGCTGTCGGGGTGGCCCTGTGGTGGTCCGGCCACGCGACGGACGGGGACGAGGCCGTGTCTTTCGGTGCTCTGCGAGTTCCTGAGCCGAGGACCTCTCGCGGCTGGCCGGACAGCGCGTGCCTCGATAGTGTAGATGCGTGGGAGCTGGTAGGCTCCGGGAGGGGGTCTTCGCGGACGTTGCGAGCCGGGGAGTTGCCTGCTCGGGAGCGGGTGGTGTGGTGGGATCTGGGCATAAAGTCCGTACTGTTGCTGCCGCTGGTCGCGTCCGGGGGGGAGAGGATCGGGGTGCTCGCGGTGGCCTCACGCGAGCGGCGCTTCCCGAGGAGCGCTGTCCGCTCGTACCAGACCGTCGTCGCCCAGGCGGCGCTCGCGCTTGAGAACTTACGGTTGGTCGAGGAGGCGCGCAGGGCGGGGCGGCAGGCCGGGGTCTTGAGGGAGCGTCAGAGGATGGCGCACGAGATCCACGACACTTTAGCGCAGGGTTTTACGAGCATCGTGATGAATCTGGAGGCGGCGGAAGGCATCATGCCCCCGGACTCCGGCCAGATGCACCACTACCTCGACCAGGCGCGGCTCACCGCCCGGGAGAGCCTCACCGAAGCGCGGCGGCTGGTCTGGGCCCTGCGCCCGGAGCGGCTGGAGGAGACCTCGCTGCCCGAGGCCCTCGCCGGGCTTGCCGAACGCTGGTCTAGCGAGAGCGGCATCGCCGCCAGCGTCGCCACTACCGGCGCCCGGCAGCCCCTAGCGCCCGTGATCGAGGCAACCCTGTTCAGGGTGGCGCAGGAGGCCCTGGCGAACGTGCGCAAGCATGCCGGAGGGGCGAGCCGGGTCGCGCTGACGCTCTCCTATATTGGGGACGCCGTGGCGCTCGATGCCCGTGACGACGGGGTGGGCTTCGATCCATTACGGGAGAACGGGAGGGTGAGGGACCACGACTCCGGCGGCTTCGGACTCAAGGGGATGCGCGAGCGGGTCGAGGAGGCGGGCGGAACGCTCTCTATCGAGAGCGCTATAGGAGAGGGGACGACGCTGGCGGTCAAGATGCCGGTGATTGCGCGAGTCCCCGAGGCCGAGGATTCGAAGGAGGTAAGGGAGGTTCCGTGAGCGTACGCATCTTGATCTCTGACGACCATCCGGTAGTGCGGGCCGGCTTGCGGGGGATGCTCTCCGGCGAGCCGGACTTCGAGGTGGTGGGGGAGGCCCAGAACGGCAAGGTGGCCGTGGCTCTGACCGGCGAACTCCGGCCCGACGTGGTGCTGATGGACCTGCGCATGCCGGAGATGGACGGCGTCACGGCGATAGGATTAATAAAGGAGGAGCACCCGGAGGTCCAGATGCTGGTCCTGACCACCTACGAGAGCGACGCGGACATCCTCCGGGCCGTCGAGGTTGGGGCTACCGGCTTTCTCTTGAAGGACGCCCCGCGTGAGGAGCTCTTCGCGGCGATACGAGCGGCGGCGGAGGGAAATTCTCCCCTGTCCCCGGCGGTGGCCGCCCGGCTGATGCGGAGGATGCGAGGCCCGGCGGAGGAGGTCTTGAGCGCCAGAGAGATCGAGGTCCTAGAGCTGGTGGCGCGCGGCACGAGCAACAAGGAGATAGCCAAGCAACTCTGGGTCAGCGAGACGACCGTTAAGAGCCACATGCTCCACATCTTCGACAAGCTCAGCGTCACCGACCGCACCGCCGCCGTCACCGCCGCCCTGAAACGCGGCATCATCCGCCTGGAGCCGTAGCTACGCTCCGAAGACCCTGCGGGCCATAAAGACCCCGGCTACAAGCAGCACGCCCCCACCCAGAGCCAGGAGCGGGGAGTTGACCCTACTCTGTCCACTCGCCACCGCGCCGTTTACGGTCTCTTCGCCAATATCTTTGGAGGTGTTCCCATCCACAGTGGTCTCTTCCTCCTCGGTCTCCGTTGCTTCCGTGTCGCCCGTATCCTCTTCTCCCGTACTAGCGGCGTCCACATCTTCTTCCCCCGTACCGGCGATGCCCGTGTTCTCTTCCCCCGTACCGGCGACGCCCATATCCTCTTCTCCGTTTTCGGCGGCGAGGGCGACGTTGTCTTCGTCGACGGATCGGGCGGCTTCGAGGGCGACCTCGTAGGCGGTCTTGCCGTCGGCGTCCTCGGAGCCGCCGATGATCTGTGCGGCCGCCCTCCCGATGTTGGCGCCGCACTCGCCGCAATCGGCCGGCGGGGGGGCAAACTGTTGAGCTTCGGCTGCCGCAGAGCAGTTGTACTCGACGTAGTTCACGCCGGGCCGAGCTTCGAGCTCTTGTCTCTTCGCTTCTTCGGCGGCGCTCCTTATGGCCGGGTCCGGCTCGTTCTTTATCTCGTCGTAGACGACGTGCTGCACGAAGATGCCATCTATGGTGTCCACCACGTTCTCTTGAGGCGCGGCCCGCAGGGCCTCCTCCGAGTCGTAGCCGATCAAGAACTCGCCGGGGGCGTGATCGCAGACGCCCAACTCGCCGGGCGGCACCGGCTGAGAGCCGCTCTGGTCGCCCGAGACGGCCCCGTCGGGCTTGACAGAGGGATCGCCGGGCAGTCCTACCGGCAGAGAACCGTTCTGGTCGCCCGAGACGGCGGGTACGGTGGTGGTCTGAGCGGCCAGGGCGGGGACGGACGCCAGCAACATGGCCAGCGAAACCGCGATCAGCATTATCCCGCGCCGCCTCCCGATCCTGCTACCCATCCTACCGCTCCTTTCCAAGCCGCCGTATGAGACCTTACACCCCCTCCGAAACTACCCTATAAATATATCCCGCCGCAAGACCAACGCATAGCCCTGGAGAGGTATCTACGGGCGAAATCTACCTTCCACCTCTTCTAACTTGCTCTCCGCCTGCCTGGCGGTCTAAAGTATATTTTTGCGGGTCGGAGCCGGACGCGTATCCTCCAAAAGTATGGTTGGTGTTGCCTGAAAGTATGATCTATTGTACCCGGCATCCCGCCGATCCTAGAACCCGATCTTGTTGTCGTCTCCTGGTTCCTTATGCTCCTTGTCTCCCTCGACCGGCTCCTCGTCGAGGTACTCGACGCCGCCGAGCAGTAGTTGCGGCTCTACTTCGAGGCCGGCGGCCAGCTTGCGGACCGTCGTCGGGTAGGCCTTGCGTCGGCCCGTCTCCAACTTGGAGATCGTATCCCGCGCAACCCCACTCCTCTCAGCCAACTGCTCCTGGCTCAGAACCGCCCGCATACGCACGCCCCGCAAGTGCGGAAGATCCAAACTCCACCTCCATACACTACATAAAACTTGCAAAAACACTGCAGTAATGCTACTCTGTTAGAGTATAGCCAAAGCTGGTGGGAGAGGAGGCAGGAATGCGGCGCGACGATCCATCTATGGTGATCCCTTACGTTACGGAGCAGAGTCCTCGCGGGGAGAGGACGATGGATATTTACTCGCGGTTGTTGTCCGACAGGATCATCTTCCTCGGCACGCCGGTCGACGATCAGGTAGCGAACGTCGTGATGGCGCAGCTTCTGCACCTGGACAGCGAGGACCCCGAGCAGGACATCAACATCTACATCAACTCCCCGGGCGGTAGCGTATACGCGGGGATGGCAATCTACGACACCATGCGGTTCGTTAGCTGTGACGTGGCGACGACGGCGCTCGGGATGGCGGCCTCGATGGGATCTTTCCTGCTGGCGGCCGGGACGAAGGGCAAGCGTAGCGCGCTCCCAAACACGCGCATCCTCCTGCACCAGCCGCTCATCCACGGCGGGCTCGCGGGGCAGGCGTCGGACGTGGAGATACACGCCAGGGAGTTGATGAGGACCAAGAAGCGCATGAATGAGATCCTGGCGGAGATGACGGGACAGACCTACGAGAAGATCGAGCGCGACACCGACCGGGACTACATGCTCGGAGCGGAGGCGGCCGTGGAGTACGGTGTGATCGACCGGGTCGTAAGCCGTCCCGGGGAGGGCGTCGCGCCGGACAACGGATAGGGCGAGCGAGGGCTACCGGCGAGTTGGGGGCCATGTACGACTACATCCACCAGGGCGAGTGTTACCGTTACGGCGTGGGATGGGCGCGTATCCGGATCTATCCGGGACAGAGGCCCGGGGACGCACCCGTGGTCCTGTGCAGCGACCTGCCCGAGGAGCGGGGGGACGAGATGGTCGAGCGTCTGGCGGCCGAGGTGGTAAGGGACCGCTTCGCCTCCGGCCTCCCCAACCTGCCGCGCCCCGTACTCTGGATCGAACACCATCCCTCCCGCAGGGGCCGCGGCCCGGGACGCTACGCTCTCCTCACCTTCCCGACCTATCGTCCCAGGCTCGAAGGGGCTGGCTTCGTCCGGCGGGTCACTCTAGGCGCTCCGCGCCGCGAGCCGCTTACGCCACGTGAGGTAGAGATCCTGACAAGTGAACAGCGCCCTCTTTAAGGCGGGCCCGTCCCTCGCGCCGTCTCCTCGATCAGCATGTCAACCACGTCTTCGAGCCGCCCCGTACGCCCGAAGATTCTGCGTTGCCGTGTGGCGCCGTTACCGTGCTTCAGGGTCTCGTACACGAGCTCTGAGACCTCTTCCCAGTCTCCGGCCTCTTCGAGGGCTGGACGGGCGAAGAGGAGCATCTTCTCGATCATCTCCCGGGCGGGGACGGCGCGTCCGGCCTCCACGTCGATCAGGTCCTCGTCGAGGCCATGGCGTGAGGCGCGCCAGTGGGCGGCGCGCAAGAGCTCGGGACGCGGCTTGGGGTAGGGCGCCTCACGTTCGGACCGCTCGTGGCAGGCATGTACCAGGGCTCGGGACAGGCCCGCCATCATCACCACTTCGTCCACGCGCGAGCATACGTCCATGACCCGGACCTCTACTGTTTCGACCTTCTCGGGGAGCCGGGCGTCCCAATAGACCTTGGTGGCGTCTTCGACGGTTCCGGTCTCCACCAGGGCTCTCACCAGCTCGTCGTGCTCGTGGCGCGACTTGAAGGGGCCGGGCGGCCCCGAGACCGGGAACCTGCTCCAGACCTGCGTGCGGTAGCTTGCGTACCCTGAGTCTGCCCCGAGCCAGTAGGGGGAGTTGGCCGAGAGGGCGAGCATCGGCGCGAGCCATGCGCGCAGGCGGCTGAGCACCCGCACCGCCGCCTCGCGATCGCCCAGGCCCACGTGTACGTGGAAGCCGAAGACGAGCTGCTCCCTGGCAAGTTGCTGGTAGGTCTCCACGAGCACCCGGTATCGCTCCTTCGGCGTGACCACCTGCTCCCGCCAGTGCGAGAACGGATGTGTGCTCGCGGCAACGATGCGGTTGCCCTCCGCCTCCGCGGCCTCGATGACCCCGCGCCGCAGACGCAGGACCTCGGCGCGTACGTCCGCGAGCGTGTGACAGACGGGGGTGACGGTCTCGACCTGTGATTCCAGCAACTCGGCCGCCACTTCCTCCTCGCCCACGGACCGCCGCGCCAGCTCCACCACCCGTCCACCCCGTGAGAGCAGCTCGCGGGTCTCGGGGTCCACGATCTGGTACTCCTCCTCGACCCCGATGGTGTACTCCTCGGCCCCTGGCGGCATGCGGGTTCTCTCCTTTGGACGATGAACTACCGAGACTATACCCGGGACCACGAGCCGGGAACTTTTGAACGTGCCTTAAAATGATGGGATGCTTCGCGGAGTGATCTCGGACGAGTTACCGAAATACGCTGGTATTCTGCCGGGTATGGCAACGTGCTCCGGAGAAGGACGGTGAATCGTCGGGATCGGCGCGGGGGTACGAGGCCCCTGGGTGGGCTGGCGTTGGTTCTGACCGTGGCGGCGCTCTGCGGGGTGATCTTTCTGGCCTTCATCTTCGGGGAGGTCGGAAGGCTCGCTCCGGGGCCTTGCTCTTGGGGCTTCGGCGGGGGGAGAGGGGGTGGGAGCGGCGAGGCTGGAGAGTTGCTGGAGAGCCCGAACTTCGGGGCATCGGCGGCTGCGGCGGAGGACTTGAGGTCGGGAGTCGTGGACGAGCGCCTCGTGAGCGCGCTGCTGGAGCTAACGGAGGAGCACGAGATATGCGTGGACGCCTTCAAGGAGGGCCACTACTTCTTGCCGGGCGTAAAGGATGGACCGTTGATCCCTGATGGCTATGGCGAGGCTGGTGGTCTGCCGAACACGCACTATCATGGCAGAGCGGCGGACATACGGAGGGTGGACGGCAAGCCCGTGCGGGGCAACGGCGCCGACCCGGACGTCGTGAACGTCGGCGAGGTCCTCGCGAGGATACCCCCCGGACGGAGGCCCGACCAGACCATCGGCCCGCCGAACTGGACGGAGGCTTTGGGCCGCTCGCGAGAGGAGGGCTGGATCCTGGACGGGGACCAGCTCGAGCTACACGAAGGTCACCTCCACCTCGGCTACCGCTCCGAGGGTTCGACCTCCAACACCCGATAGGAGTGAGGAGACTTCTCAACAGTTTCTCGGGTCCCTTCAGGTGGTGCTCTCGGAAGCCCAATCGGTCGAAGAGCCTCCCAGATAGTCACGTACCTTGGGAAGCTCCCCGATCTGGCCCTATCCAGCTTCGAGACCGGGTCTCGCCCCGGTGGTCCCCTTACCTACCCGGTTGCTGGGGCGTCTCCCGGTCCAGGCCGCGCTTGACCAGGTAGTTCACGACGTACAGGCCGAGCCCGACGATAATGAGTATCCCCGCCCGTAGGAAGATGGCGCCTTCCTGCTGGACGAGAAGGACTATTATGGTTGCGATGGCGAGGACGGGGATTACGGCGGGAGCCGTGAAGTGCGAGTGGTCCACCCGGTCGCGGCGCAGGATCAGAACGGCGACGTTCACCACTATGAACACCAGCAAGAGGAGCACGACGGTGGTGTTGGCGAGGTCGCCCACGCTGCCGGTAGAGACCAAGCCGAGCATGATCAGGGCGACGAAGGCTATCGCCACCCAGGGCGTACGTCTCCCTCGATGTACCGTGGCGAAGATACCCGGCATGATACCTTCGCGGGCCATCCCGTATAGTACTCGGGAGCTCATGATCAGGTTTGCCAGCGCCGTGTTGGTGATCGCCACTAGCGCTATCACCGAGAAGAGCTGGGGCGGAAACGCGAGCGGCCCCTCTGTGAGCACCAAACCAAGCGGGGCCGTCTCCTCTCCGGCGAGCCTCTCGGGGGCCACGATCATCGTTGCGGTGAAGGCGACCAGGAGGTACACCACGCCTGTCAGCGCTATACCCCCAAAGAGCGCCCGCGGGAAGGTACGGCTCGGATTCTCGGTCTCCTCGACGACGTTGACCGAGTCTTCGAAGCCGATCAGAGCGTAGAATGCCACTGATGCTCCGGTAAGGACTGCTAGCGGCACGGCCGCGTCACTCGTAAACTCCAGCGACCGCGCTGGCTCTGCTGTGCCGCCGAAGAGGGCCAGAGCCCCGATCAGGATGATCAGCAGGAGCCCGCTCAACTCGATCAGGGTCAAGACCATGTTTGTTTTGAATGACTCCGAGATGCCTATGAAGTTCACGAGTGAGAGCACGGCCACGAACAATATAGCGACGAGCAACGTCGGCAAGCTGATAAACTGCGCCAGGTAGTCACCGCCGAACGCCCTCGCGGCTGCTCCCGCACTGGCCAGCCCCGAGCACACTACCGTGAACGCCACCATGAACGAGAACAATGGGCTGCCGAACGCTCGGTTAGCATACAGCGCCGCACCCGCCGCGCCAGGGTACTTAGTCACCAACTCCGCGTAGGCGAAGGCCGTAAGGGCGGCGAGGCTGAACGCCACCAGGAACGAGACCCAGACGGCACCTCCGACCTCCCCGGCCACGGCGCCAACCCGGACGTAGATGCCGGTTCCCAGCATATCCCCGATAATAAAGAGCAACAGCAGGCGTGGCCCGATAGCCCTTGCTAGCCCGCCTCCTCCTTCTTCGACCCTGCTCTCCGGCACCCTCGCTGAGTCCACCTTCAGCCTCCTTTCCGCGTCCCTTCGACGCCTGCAAGTGGAGCTACTATGGTTAACCCACGAACCTCAAGCCGGAGACTGTCGGCGTCTCCGCCGGCTCCTCGACGACCTCGAAGCTTCTTACGGGTATCTCCGACAAATCTTCCTCCCTCAGGCGGGCGAGCCTGCCGCCGACGGAGAAGACGTTGACCCGGTTGAGCGTGTAGACACCCGGGACGGTCTCGGGAGGCACCGTCGTCTCCAAAACGATCCGGCTCGTCTTCGCGTCGCCCGCTTGCTGGTCCTCCGGCAGGGGCGCGACTTCGAAGTAGAATTCCGTCAGCGGGTCGGTTTCGTTGGTGAAGGCGACGAAGACCCTACCGAGGTTCGTCCGGTGCTCAAGATCCAACTCCACATGGATTCTGTCCCCCGCTATGTACCGCCGCGGTCCCTGGATGTCGCTCAAAGCCCACTCTCCCTCATCTACACGGCTACCCCAGGACATCCTACCCTAGAGTCCCAATCTCCCGCTACGCCTCGTCGCGAACTCACCCTGGAGCGCGTGTAGAATAACCCGTGCAACCGAAGTTTTTTGGAGGAGTTTTGGATAGCCTTTTCGAGTCCCTGGAGGGCGGCGAGAACCGCGAGGAACGGCTCGCCGAGCTCGCCCGGCAGGTCTCCGTGTGTACGAGGTGCGACCTCGCCCTCAACCGCACCAACACGGTCTTCGGGACCGGCGACCCTTACTCGCCCCTCATGCTCGTCGGGGAGGGGCCGGGAGAGAACGAGGATGCCACGGGGCTGCCCTTCGTGGGAAGGGCCGGCAAGCTCCTCGACGACATACTCGCGGCCGTGGACCTCACCCGGCAGGACGTGTACATAACGAACATCGTGAAGTGCAGGGCGGCGCAGCAGGAGGGGGGCAGGTTAAAGAACCGCCAGCCGCGCACCGGGGAGATCCGGGCCTGCAACCCCTACCTCCAGGGCCAGATGGAGGCGATAAAGCCGCGGATAATCCTGTGCCTCGGCGGTCCCGCCGCCAAGACGATCATAGACAAGGACTTCAGGATCACCAAAGACCGCGGCCAGTGGTACGACGTGGACGGCATAAAGACGATGGCGACCTTCCACCCGGCCTACGTACTCCGTCAGCGCGGCGAAGACCTCGACCGGGCCAAACGGGCCGTCTGGAAGGACGTTCAGGCGGTCTACGCCGAGTACCAGAAGGCGCTGGAAGAGCAAGGGTAAGTCTTGGGCTTTATCCGAGGCTCATTGCCCGCCCTTTACCTGGCCCTTCTCCTCGTGCTGCTCGCGTCCTGCGGAGGCTCGGACACGACCGGAGGCCAGGAAGACCAGGGAAGGGGAGAGGACGAGACTACCGGCGGCACGCCCGTCGCGGATACTATCAGCGACTCCGGCGGCGATGAGCAGGGTAGCTGGCAGACCGGGGCTCCCTTACCGACGGCGGCGAGCGAGGTAGCGGTCGCCGAGCTGGACGGCAAAATCTACGTGCTCGGTGGCTACACCGGGGAGACGACGTCTTCGACCCTCAACCAGGTCTACGACCCCTCCACCGACACCTGGGAGGAGCTCGCTCCCCTGCCGCGTGGCCTCGATCATGTGGGCGCCGCTGGCTATGGGGGCAGAGTCTACGCGGTTGGCGGCTTCTCTAGCGGGAACGAGGAGGCCGTCTCTGACGTGTACGCCTACAACGTCGCCGCCAACTCCTGGGAGGAGTTGGCATCCTTGCCGGTGGGCGCGCGCGGATCAGTAGCCGTGACCCAACTCGACGGCAAGATCCATGCCATAGGAGGGCGCGGTACCCAGGACGTGGACACGCACGAGGTCTACGACCCGGCGACCGGCGCCTGGGAACAGCTCGCGCCTCTGCCCACCGCCCGCGAGCACATGCCCGCCGTGGCGCTGGACGGAAGGATCTACGTGCCAGGCGGCCGCTTCGAGACCTTCCAGAACAATACCGGCATCCACGAAGTCTACGATCCGGAGACCGACTCGTGGGAGGAGGCCGCACCCTTGCCCACCCCGCGCAGCGGCACCGCGGGTGCGGCGTTGGATGGGCGCGTGCTGGTCTTCGGCGGCGAGGAGGGCTCGGGGACCTTCGAGGAGAACGAGGCGTACGACCCGGAGACCGACACGTGGATGGCTCTAGCGCCCCTGCCGACCCCCCGTCACGGGTTCGGCGCGGCGACGGTTGAAGGTGCCGTCTACGTCCCGGGCGGCGCGCCCGTGACGGGAGGTGGCCAACAAAGCGATGTCCTCGAGATCTTCACGCTGTCGTAGGGGAGCGACACTCGTTCTGCGAGATGAGGTGCTTGATTCTTGATCCGCGGCCCGCGGGGAGTAAGAATATTACTAACCATTTCTGATTCCCCCTGTTATCATGCCAACACAAGCAGTAGACAAGCGTCGAGAAGGGCCGTGAACCTTGGTCAGCACAACCTCCAGCACCCGCATGATGGACTCCGTAGACAAGGACTTGCTTAACCTGATGCAGCGCGAGTTCCCTCTGGAACGGGAGCCGTTCGCGGCGCTGGGCCGCCCTCTAGGCCTGGCCGGGGACGAGATAATCCGGCGTATAGACACGCTCAAGAGGGGACGGGTGATACGTCAGATCAGCGCGATCTTCGACACCCGCGTCCTGGGTTACCAGTCGAGCCTCGTCGCAGCTTCGATACCCGCCGACAAGCTCAACTCTGCCGCCAAGGCCATAAACTCCCACCCCGGCGTCTCCCACAACTACGAACGCAACAACGAGCTTAACCTCTGGTATACCGTCGCCGTTCCACCGGACTCACGGTTAGGGCTCGAAGGTACTGTGGAGGTGCTGCACAAGATCAGCGGCGCCGAGAAGACGCGCATCCTGCCGACCCTGAAGCTCTTCAAGATCGGGGTGACGCTCGACATGAACCAGGGAGCCACCGCCAAGAAGGAGGCCCCGCAGTACGGTGAGGCCGACCGGGTGAGTGCGGACCGGAACGTCTCCGAGGACGATAAGGCGGCGATTCAGGCGTTGCAGGAGGACGTGCCGCTCACGCCGAGGCCGTTCGATCTCTGGGGACGGCAGGTCGGACTCTCTTACGAGGAGCTTCTAGAGCGGGCCTACGACTTGCAGCGGCGCAAGATCATGCGCCGCTTCTCGGCGGTGCTCTACCATCGCAAGGCGGGCTTCCGGGCGAACGCGATGGGCGTCTGGAAGGTGCCACCGGACCGTGTGGAGGAGGTCGGCCAGGTGTTCGCCCAGTATCAGGCCGTCTCCCACTGCTACGAGCGCCCGGTCTACGATGACTGGCCCTACGCCCTCTTTAGCATGGTACACGGCCGGAGCGAGGAGGAGTGCGAGGCCGTCCTCGACGCGATGGCCGCCGAGACCGGCCTCACCGAGCGGGCCTCCCTGTACTCGACCCGCGAGTACAAGAAGACTCGCGTCCGCTACTTCACGCCGGAGATGGAGGCCTGGGAGAAGCTCTACGCCGGCGTCCTGCGCTAAGACAGCGCCTGGTTACGAGACGCCGGTCTCTCGTTCCTGATGCCCGGCGCGAATGCCCTCACCACGAGGTGGTCGAGTGGGGCGTCCCCTTGTTAGACGCGGCGTTACTCGTGGCGTTGCTGGCGGCGTTCTTCGCGGGGTTCGCCTCCGGGCTCACGGGGTTCGCGTTCGCCCTGATAAGCGTGCCTCTATTCTTGCTGGTCTACGATCCCTCGACGGTCGTCGCCCTTATAGGTGTGCTCGCAGTGTTCATCAACATAGTCGTGGTGCGGGACTCTTACAGGGAGGCCGACTGGCGGGCGGTGCTGGCATTGCTCCCCGCCGCTCTTCTCGGGCTCTTTGTCGGGGTGGAGATTCTGGCCGCCGTGGACCCTGACTACATACGACTGGGGGTGGGCATCGTCGTTGTTGCCTCGGTTGTGTTCCTGGTCCGGGAGACGAGCCTGCCGGGGGCGGAGGGGAGGCTTGGCCCTGTTGTAGCCGGGTTCTCAAGCGGTGCGCTCTCCACCTCTGCCGGGCTCGCCGGACCTCCCATAGCCCTGCTCTTCGCCTCTCGCAAGCTGCCGAAGAACCGCTTCCGGGGGAGTAGCGCCGCTTACTTCCTCATAATCGGCGTAGCGGGCCTCCCCGTCCTTGTCCACAGTGGCATAGTTAACGGGGAGAATGCCCTCCTGGCGATCACCCTCGTGCCCGCTTCTCTTCTGGGCAAGATCGTCGGAACGTCCCTGCTGGCGAGGCTCTCTGAGGAGACCTTCCGGCGCGTGACCTTGACCATCGTGGTCCTCACCGGGGTTCTGGGCGTTGCGACGGCCGTGCGGGCGCTTTTTTGGTAGCCGCCTTTCAGGCGCCAAGCTTCTCTGCCAGCTCAGCGAAGTCGTTGGCGACTATGTCGAAGGAGGAGTCTGGTTCCTCCGGCTCAACCCCGGGCCCCCACTCCAACGGACGGAGGACGTAGGCTGTACGGAGGCCGTGAGATCGGGCGGCGCGCAGGTCGCTCGGGTGGGCGGCGACGAGCATTACCTGCTCGGGGTGCAGGCCGAGCAGGTCTGGGGGCATGAGGTAGGTCTCGGGGTCGGGCTTGTAGTGGCGGACGAGCTCGGCGGAGAAGATCATATCCCACGGCAACCCGGCCCTCTTCGCCATGTTGGTCAGCAGCGCGATGTTGCCGTTGGAGAGCGTTGAGATGACGTACCGGCGTTTCAGGCGCGTGAGTCCGGGCACGGAGTCCGGCCAGGGGTCGAGGCGGTGCCACACCCTGTTGAGGTGGTCCTTCTCTTCTTCGGTGAGGTTAGTAACCTCGAACTCCTCGAGCAACTCTTCGAGGGAGGCGCGGTGGAGGGCATCTAGGTTGCGCCAGGAAGTCTCGCCGCTGCGCACACGATCCATCGAGGGCTTGTACCGGCCCCGCCACTCGTCGGCGAAGGCGGCCCAATCGGTATCTAGCCCCTTCTCTTTGCCGAGCTTCTCGCCCTCCCGGATCACGGACCCGCGCCAATCCACCACCGTGCCAAAGACGTCGAAGACGAGCGCCTTGATGCCTGAAAACTCCGTCATGCCTCTCTCCGAACCGGCGCGAGCACGCCTCCCGTGACGTTACACTCTCCGAGCCTTACAGGTTCTCGTCCCACCGCGTCGACCTCCCATCTCGTTTGCGGACATCTTGGACGCCGGCGGGGCCGCCCGTCAACTCCGTTGGGTTGCCAGCTTGGGAGAGCCCTGCTCGTGCAGGCGGACAGCTTCTATCTCGTGGATCTTGGGGACGCGACACTCGGGGCTGAGCTCAACCGAGGTAGTCTCGCCTCACTACCTCTGCCAGGCTCGTGGGTGAGATCGACGGGTACCGGCGGACGGTCTCCAACGGGTCGAAGGACATGTCGTGCGTGTCCATCACGACGCCAGCCTGGATCTGTCGGGCCAGCGTCGGTTTTACCGGGCGCATCAGCACCGACATCAGACGCATCATCGGCAAGGGCATGTGGCTCTTTCTGCTAACCTCACCGGTTACCGTCTCGAAGGTCTGCGCAACCTGCCTCATGCTGAGGGTCTCCGGCCCGCCGACCTCCACCAGCTCACCGCGCATGGCAGGATCGATGACGGCAAGCTCGATGAACCGCGCGACATTATGCGCCGAAACGAAGTTCATGGGGTTGGCAGCAGGTAGATCAGGGGTGGGGGTACCTTGATGCCCGGGTTATCCTGCCCGTCGTTGGCCATGCGTCCTCCTTTCTGTCGCTCTCCCTGTGGCGGAGCAGCGTCAACAGGCTGATGGCTTCTCGGAAACTTCCTCTACGCCATTGGATCTTCAGGCCTCCATACGGTCGCAGACGTAGTTGCAGGATGTATCGTAGTCCCGCCCGTCCAGCTTTCCTTGCCGAGGGCCGTAGAGGTGTACGCTAATCGCCACCTCTTCTCCAGGGTTCCCCACCCGGTGGATGCCCTCATCGTAGGGCAGAACCGTAGAGGCCCCATCAACTTTGCTCCACGACAGTTGCCAGACCTTCTTTAAGCGGGCATGGTTGAACCGCGAACTGTCGTCCAAGCGCTCGTAGCGCTCTTCAAGCACAGATCCCACGGCGCAGCAGTAAGCTCCCCAACTGGTGTGGTCGTGGATCTTGGTTGTGGTTCCTGGAGGCCAGACAAAGACCTGTAGGGAGTATGAGCCATCCTGGCCATCGTAGCGATGAGCCACGTACCAGTCCTCAGCCTCTCTCGCCTCCTCAAAGAGGGGAAGGATGTGGACATCTAGGAAGGTGAGGTCCCTTACTAGATGGGCCAAGAAGGGGGCGGCTTCCCGCAGGGCCAGTTCCGGCGTGAGGCAGGAGAGCCTGTGCAGTTCGCTCGTATCCGGTGCGGGCAATATAGTTGTCACCGGCTCACCTACTATCCTCTCGTGCAACCCCTGTTGGGTCACCTATAGTTAACTTATCTTGGTGAGTGAGGGGAGGCTATAGTACGTTTGTACTATCAATTACTCGTCTTTCTAGGCATGATGCCTAGCTGCCCTAATGGGCGGTTCCTCTATTCACCAGATTGCCGCTAGAGACTGTCCGAAAAGCCTCACGAGCGAGCCAATCTCCTCGCCATCAGGCGGCTCATCGCCACGTAGACGAACGCCTTGCTAGTCTCGCTCAACCTCTCGTAGTCCTTGCTCATCCTTTGGTTCTGGTCTATCCAGGAGAACGTCCGCTCCACGACCCAGCGGCGAGGTAGGACTTGGAAACCTCGGGGCGGCAACATCTTCTGCCAGTCTGCCTCCACACCCTCATTGCTCCACTGCTGGGCCCATGACTTCAGAACTTCCTCTGGAGTGGGCTTGCGTGGACGTTCAACGAGCTCCACAGTCCACCCCAAGACCTTCTCTACCCGGCGCTTGCCCTTATCTTCACCCCTGTAAGCGGCGTCCAACCATAGATGCGAGAGGCGCGGAAACAGATCCCTGACACCCTTCAAGAGCGCTTTGATCCCCTCCTGGTCCAGCACTTTCGCGCTATGGACCTTAGCTTTGAGGACCAAACCCTCGGTGTCTACCAGCAAGTGGCGTTTTCTGCCTTTCACTTTCTTGCCAACCAGTTCGTATCCTCGCTGTGCTCCACCTACCCCTGTAGTCCTCACCGACTGGGAGTCCACTATGCCAGCGCTTGGCTGAGGATCTCTGTCCATACGGACTCGCACCCGCTCGCGCAAGGCGGCGTGCAACCTTTCCTAGGTGCCATCGATGCGCCAAGTCCTGAAGTAATGATGGATGGTTTTCCAGGGAGGGAAGTCGTCGTGGGGCAGTAGGCGCCAGGCACAGCCACTACGGACAATGTAGAAGATGGCGTTGAGGACCTCG
>CADCVG010000110.1 GCA_902806075.1 uncultured Rubrobacteraceae bacterium | reverse complement strand
TGATCCTGGAGCAGGTAACGAACGACGGGCTCACGATGGACGAGGTCCTCGCCCTCGACTACGACGCCTTCGTGGACCGGGTCGGACGCGAGGCCGTGGGCAGTCGCACGCGCAATGCTACCCTGGGTCTCAGCACGCTCAAGTCCGCCGTCAGGAAGTACCGGAGGGACATGCTGCGCGCCGACCCCCTCGCCGAGTCTGCTCGCAAAGCCGGATAGCGATCATTCCGGGCGGCTCTCCGTGAACCCGCCCGGAACGATCCTTCTAAGCGGAAGTGGCGCGGGAATGCGCGCGCTGCGGCAAGATATACAGCAGGGCAACTCCGGAGAGAGTAACCGCCCAGAAGACCAGACCGATTACGACGAGGTCAATGGAGATCGTGGTGCAAGCGCCGGTTCCTCCGTTGGGGTTGCCGATACCGTCGAACGCTACCCTCGAGCACGACCAGTCCGCATTGATGCCTTGGCTCAAAACAGCGCTGGAGATGAGCAGTGCCGGGTATCCTCCGAGAACGACCAGAAACGCCCCCGAATACCTGAGTCCAGGCCACCACATACCAAAGAGGATTAGCGCAGCGGGAACCAGCAACAAGTAGAGGGGCAACTCTGCGAGAACCGACACATAAAGGCCGAAGAGAGCCAGTAGCCCGATCACGGCCCAGTAAAGAACGCCTGCCGATCCTCGCATCTTTGGCCTCCTCGTATTGTGTCTCTGCAATTCTACTTCCGTTGAGGGACCGGCGCCTCTTCAAAGAGGCCAACTGTCTGCCACCGTTCGGCTAAACTGCCGCACATGAACGAGAGAGATAAAAGCCCCCTCTGGGGCGGCAGGTTCGCGGCCTCCCCGGCTGAAGCATTCGAGCAGCTAAACGCCTCCATCCCCTTCGACGCCCGGCTCGCCCCGTACGACATCCGGGGCTCCATCGCCCACGCGCGGATGCTGGGCGAGAAGGGGATCGTCTCCAGGGAGGAGGCGGAGGAGTTGGTGCGAGGGTTACGGGCGGTGTTGGAGGAGGTCGAGGCGGGGAGCTTCGAGTGGACGCTCGCGGACGAGGACGTGCATACAGCCGTGGAGCGGCGTCTGCGCGGGATCGTCGGGGACGTGGCGCTCAAGCTGCACACGGGCCGTAGCCGCAACGACCAGGTCGCCCTCGACCTCCACCTCTTCGTCCGGGGCGCGGCCGGGGAGATACGGGCCGGTCTGCTTGAGGCGATGCGCGCGCTCGCCGAGGTCGCCGGGAGGCACGGGGATCTCATACTCCCCGGCTACACACACCTCCAGCGAGCCCAGCCGATACTTCTCTCCCACCACCTCCTCGCACACTTCTGGTCGTTCGCGCGCGACCTCGTGCGCCTCGACGCCGCCCACGAGTCAGCGAGCGTCTCCCCTCTGGGGGCGGCGGCGCTGGGCGGGACGCCGCATCCGGTGGAGCCCGCGCTCACGGCTGAAGCTCTAGAGATGCGGCCGCTCGTCAACTCACTTGACGCCGTCTCCGAGAGGGATTTCGCCCTTGACCTGCTCTATGCCTGCGCGGTGCTCGGAGTACATCTCAGCAGGCTCGGGGAGGAGTGGGTGTTGTGGACCTCTGCGGAGTTCGGGTTCGCCACGCTCGACGACGCCTACTCTTCGGGGTCCTCGATCATGCCTCAGAAGAAGAACCCGGATGCCTACGAGCTAATGCGCGGCAAAGCCGGACGCCTCATCGGCAACCTGAACGCGCTGCTCGTCACCCTCAAGGGACTCCCCCTAGGCTACTCCAAGGACCTGCAGGAGGACAAGGAGCCCCTCTTCGACTCGGTCGACTCGGTCCTTGCCGTTCTCGCCGTGCTGCCGGAGATGCTGCGCACCGCCTCCTTCGACGGTGCGAGCATGAGGGAGGCGGCGGGTGGATTCGCGCTCGCGACCGAGCTCGCCGACTTCCTGGCGGGGCGGGGCGTACCGTTTAGGGAGGCGCACCGGGCGGTCGGTGAGCTCGTCCGGCGATGCGAGGAGGCAGGGAGCTCTCTGGAGGACCTCCCCGCCGAAGAGCTCTCCGCCGTGCATCCGACGCTCGCCGACCTGCCCCGCGAGCTCCTCACCCCGGTGGGCAGCGTCGCGAACAAGAAGTCTCCCGGTTCGACCTCTCCCGGCTCCGTCGAGGAGCAGCTAAGAAAGGCCAGAGAACTCCTGAGCAGCTCGACAGCTCGCGGACCCGAACCGCCGGTCCGGTAGCGTGCTCGGAAAACATCACGATCGCCGGTTCCGCGATCTCCCGCTCCCGAGGGAACTATCAGTGAGAGCCGGACGCCGCTTCGCCAGTTAGTGGGGGAGACCATCCTCCTCCCTGCCCATGGGTCTGCGAAGGTGCATAATTCTCTCGCAGCGAACTGGAGAGCAGGGGGTAGGGGATGAAGGTAGTTCAGATGTCGGATATACACGTGGGTTCGGGCCTCTTCAGGCCCGAGCTCCTCTCTTCGGCCATAGAAGAGACCAACGCCCTACAACCCGACCTCGTCGCGGTGGTCGGCGACCTCACGACCGAGGGCTACCGGTGGGAGTTCGAGGAGGCGAAGGGGTACCTGGACCGCATCGAGTGTGAGAACGTGGTCTACGCGATGGGGAACCACGACGCCAGGAGCGTGGGTTACCGGTATTTCGAGGAGCTCTTCGGGATGCGCGAGGGGGCGTTCGTCGTCCCGTTCCCCGGGGGCGAGGCGAAGGTGGTAGTGCTCGACTCGACCAAGCCGGACCTCGACGACGGCGAGGTTGGCCGGGAGCACTACGCCTGGCTCGACTCCGAGTTCCGCGGGTGGGAGAGGGGCCCGAAGATACTCATGATCCACCACCATATCCTCGCCGTCCCCGGCACGGGCCGCGACGTGAACATCCTGAGCGACGCCGGGGATGTGATGGCGATCCTGCGGGAGTTAAAGGTAGACGTGGTCCTCTCCGGGCACCGCCACGTCCCATACGTCTGGAGCATCTCGGGCGTGAGGATCATCCACTCCGGGACGGTCTCAAGCATGCGGGTACGCGGTACCATGCCCCCGTCCTACAACGTCATCGAGTTCGGCCCGGAGGAGGTTAGCATAACCCTGCGCGAGCCCGGCAAGGGTGAGGGAGAGCCTCTAGCCTCCTTCTCGCGCGAGCCCGTCACTAGCAGCAGGTTCTACCCGGACTTCAACCGGTTCGTGAAGTACGACCGGTTGCCGTTCCTCAAGGAGTAGGCTACCTTCCTTCGAGGAACCTCTGGGCTTCTTCTAGCTGCCCGGTCTTCTCGAAGGCTTGACGGAGCAGCGCAAGCCCTTCCTCGCGCTCTTCGGGGTTGCGGGCCTTCTCTTCGACGCTGCGGATGCTCTCTTCGATACCCGCTTCGTTGAAGGCGATGTCCGGGAGGCCGATTATGACCTCCCGGATCTGGCGGTATATAAAGTCCGGCTCGCCGGCGTAGACCCAGGCCCAGCGGGCGCGGACCCAGGCCCAGCCCTTCATGCGGATGGTGTTCTCGATGTCCTCGTCTTCGAGGTTGACCATCTCCATGCGCATGCGGTGCGCGGTTATGAGCTCGGGTCTTATGCGGACAAAGGCCGTCACGGCGCTCCTGGCTTAGACCAGGCCCTGTTGGGCAAGGAAGTCAGCGGCGACGTCTTCGGGGTCTTCCCCTCCGGTATCCACCCGGCCGTTGAGCTCGCGAATGTTCTCGACGTTCAGGGTCGCGGAGACCTGGTTGAGTATCTCCTCGACGTCCGGGTTCTCCTCCAGCACCTCGCTACGGATCACCGGGGCCGGGTAGTAGAATGGCCAGATCTCCTTCTCGTCCTCCAGGATCTTGAGCTCGTCGGAGGTGAGCTGGCCGTCGGTCAGGAAGCCGACACCCACGTCAGCCTCGCCGTCCAAGACGCCCTGGTACCGCAGGCCGAGGTCGTTCGCCACGACGGTCTCCTCGAAGTCGAGCCCGGGGTAGTTGTCGAGCATGTTCGGATAGCCGTCCTCCCGGTCCTGGAACTCGGAGAACGTCGCGAAGGTCAGCCCGCTTGAGGCCTCCGCAAGGTCGTCGAGCGTACCGATGTTCTGCTCGTCGGCTACGTCGCGCCGGACGAAGATGCCGTAGTTGTTGTTGAAGTCGGCGGGGGTGAGCATCGTGGCGGCCGGGTCGCGCTCGGCGTAGCGCTCTCTCGCCTCCTCGTAGGTCTCCTCGGGCGTCTCCGGGTTCTCGCCGTCGTAGCCGAGGATGTTGACCAGGGCCGTCCCCGTGTACTCGGGGTAGAAGTCGATCTCACCATCCTGCAACGCTTGATCGGCGATCTGCTCGGATCCCAGGTTGAGCGAGCGTTCGGCCGTGTATCCGTTCGCCTCCAGTGTCTGGGCGTAGAGCTCGCCGAGGATGAACTGCTCGGTGAAGTTCTTCGAGCCGACGGTTATGGTCGGCCCGCCCTCTCCGCCGCCCTGTCCGCCTCCTCCGGCGTTGCCGCAGCCCACGAGCGCGAGCGCCAGGGCGGCGAACGCCACCGCGTAAAGGATCTTTCTAGGCTTCATTCTGGTCTCCCTTTCTCTAACTTCAAGGTCTTCTACTTGCCGCGGCGTTTGCGCGCCACGATCAGGCCCTTCGGCGTGAAGGCCCTCTCCATGATACCGAAGCCAACCTCCGTGATTATCGCCAGGACCGCGACGGCTAGAGAACCGCCGATCTGGACGGCCAGGTCGTTGCGCTGGAACCCCAGGATTATGAGCTCCCCCAGGCCGCCGCCGCCGATGAACGTCGCAAGCGTCGCGCTCGCCACGACCTGCACGGCTGAGGTGCGGATGCCGGCGAAAATCACGGGCATGGCGATGGGGAGCTGGATGCTTCTCAGGATCTGGCCGCCCGAAAGCCCCATCCCTCTGGCCGCGTCTATCACCTGCGGGCTCACCTGCCGGATGCCGGTGGAGGCGTTGATCAGGATGGGCGGTATGGCGAGCAGCACGAGCGCCACGAGCGACGGCGCGAACCCGAACCCCAACAGCGGGAAGACGAGCGCCAGTATCGCCAGCGACGGCACGGCCCGGCCCGTGTTGGATATGTTTATGACCACGTTGGAGGCGAAGGCCGAGCGGCTCACGGCAAGCGCCGTGGGGAGGGCGAGGGCGACGGCGATCAGGAGCGCCGCCGCCGAGAGCTCTACGTGTACGATGAGCTGAGTTATGAAGTCCGGTCTCTGGAATACCTCAAACAGGCTACCCATAGCTTACGCCCTCCGCACCCGCGCCCAGGGACGCAGGCGGCGCTCCAGCCACAGAAGCAGCACGTCCGCGAGCACAGCCATCAGGGTGGCGAGGACCGCGCCGACGATGACGCGGGTCGGGAAGTTGCGGCTGATGCCCGTGAAGATCAACTCTCCCAGCCCGCCGCCGTTTATGTACGCGCCGATGGTGGCGATCCCTATAATCGTTACGGTCGCTATCCTGACACCGGCCACTATCACCGGCAGCGCCAGCGGTAGCTCGACCCTGAAGAGGATCTGGCGATTAGTAAGGCCCATGCCGCGGGCGGCGTCCTTCGTCTCCTCCGGCACCGAGTCGATCCCCGCCACGACGTTACGGATCAGGACGAGCAGCGAGTAGGCGACGAGCGCGATGATTACCGGTACCGGTCCCAGGCCCACGCCGGGCAGGGCGACGAGTAGCATGAAAGCCGCCAGGCTCGGTATCGAGAAGAGCAGGCCGGTGATGAACGTGACGGGCGGATAAGCCTTGCGGTAGCGCGAGACCAGGATGCCCATGGGGAGCGAGATAACCAGGGCTATCGCCACCGAGGTGAGCGAGAGGAAGATGTGTCCCTGCAACGCCGGTAGTATCTCATCCCCGAAGTTGTTCGAGATCCAGGTCCAGTCCAGGGTCTTCGGCCCGAGGTCCTGGAGGGCCAGGCTAGACACCGTGCCGCCCGGCCTCCGTCCGGTGGGAGAGGTTCTTGATCTGCTGTATCGAGATGGTCCCGCGCACGCCAGACCGGTCCGAGACGACGAGCCCGCGCTCGGCACCAGCCCCGATCATCTCGGAGAGCGCGTCCTTGAGGTTGGTCCGTTCGTCTATGCGGGGCAGAGTGTCGGAGCCGTTCGCCGGCTCCAGGTCCATCTCCGAGACGCGCATGAGCGAGAGCCTCTTCAAGACCCGGTCGCTCCCAACGAACGAGGAGACGAACTCGGAGGTCGGGGCGGCGAGGATGTTCTCCGGGGTGTCGTACTGGGCTAGGATGCCGCCCTCTTTGAGGATGGCGATCTTGTCGCCCATCTTTATCGCCTCGTCTATGTCGTGGGTGACGAAGACGATGGTCTTCTTTATCTCCTGCTGGATGCGCAGGAACTCGTCCTGCAAGCGGTGGCGCGTTATAGGGTCAACCGCCCCGAACGGCTCGTCCATGAGCATGATCGGGGGATCCGCCGCCATCGCCCGCGCCACCCCGACCCGCTGCTGCTGGCCGCCGGAGAGCTCGGCCGGGTAGCGCCCCCGGTACTGCTCGGGATCTAGCCCGACGAGCTCCAACAACTCGTCCACTCGGGCCGTAATGCGGGCTTTCTCCCAGCCCACGAGCCCCGGCACCGTGGCGATGTTGTCGGCGATAGTGCGATGGGGGAAGAGGCCTATCTGCTGGATCGCATACCCGATGCGGCGCCGCAGCTGCGTGGCGCTCATCGCGGTGTTCGGCTCGCCGTCTATCAGGATCTCGCCGCTGGATGGCTCGATCAGGCGGTTGACCATACGCATGCTCGTCGTCTTGCCGCAACCCGACGGACCAACCAGAACACAGATCTCCCCGTCGAGCACCTCGAAGGAGAGGTCCTTGACCACCGGACGCGAGGAACCGGTATAGGTCTTGCTTACGTCTCTAAACTCGATCATTGCATCTCCTGTAGGCCCATAGGCTATCCTTCCAGGCCCGCCACGCCGGACTCCGCAGGCTAGATCACGGCTTCTCCTGACTACCATTGCACGGTAGGATTGCTACGCACCCTACCTGACAAGTATAGAGTATCCTTCTCGAACTTACGCATGCATGCCACAGACCTACACTTTTTGCGGTATACAAAACGCGTGAGCGTGAGCACCCGAGTCCGCACGCCGCATATCGTGCTTGCCGGGGGTGGCCACGCCCACCTCTACTCCCTGCTCCGCACGAAGAAACTCGTCCAGCGGGGCTTCCGCGTCACCCTCATAGACCCTTCGCCGTACCTCTACTACTCGGGGATGGCGACGGGTGTGATCTCCGGCGCCTATGCCCCCGGAGAGAACCTTATAGACATCCGCCGCCTCGTCGAGGAGGGTGGCGGCTCCTTCGTCGAGGACAGGGTAGAGGAGATCCACGCGGAGAGCCGAGAGCTCCTCCTCAAAACTGGCGATTCGGTCCCGTATGATGCCGCCTCAGTCTCTTTGGGTAGCGAGACGCACACGGATGCCTTCGCCGACAACGGCGCGAATGCCATCCGCGTAAAGCCGATCCAGCACACCGCGGAGATAAGGCGCAGGCTCCTTGCTTCCACGGATCGGCCGGCCAGAGTCCTCGTCGTCGGCGGGGGTGCGGCGGGTTGCGAGGTGGCTGCCAACGCCCTGGCACTGCTCAGTCGCCTGAACCCCGGCGGCGAGGTCACGCTCGCCGAGACAGGCGACTCTCTCTTGCCGGATGCCCCAAAGAAGGCGCGCGAGTACATCCACGCCATTCTGCGCGAAAAGGGAGCGCGGATACTGACCAACACCTCTATAGTCTCCCTCGACAGGGGAGTGGCCCGGACCCACGACGGGCATGAGATCCCCTGCGACTTGCCCGTGTTGGCGACGGGCGTCTCCCCCCTGTCCAAAGGCATCTTCCGTGCCTCGCGCCTGCCCACCGGCAAAGACGGCGGCCTCTGGGTCGACGGCCAGCTCCGGAGCGTCGGCGACGGGCATCTCTTCGGCGGCGGCGACTGCATCTCCTACAGGGGTGAGGCCCTCCCCAGGCTCGGCGTCTTCGCCGTTCGCCAGGGACCCGTGATCTTTCACAACCTCCAGGCTATCCTCAAGAACGAACCGCTCGCCCGATACAAACCCCAGGAACGCTTCCTCTACATACTCAACCTCGGTGGCGGCGATGGCCTCGCCGTCTATGGACCCCTGGTCTGGCGCGGCCGCCTCGCCTGGAAACTCAAACATCACATTGACCAGAGGTTCGTGAAGAGCTTCAAACCTTGAAGTAGTCGGGATTGTACCTTTACGTAGCAAGCGACAGGCTACGGTAAAATGGCAGGGTGCTGCGATCCTACGCGCCTTATGTCGGACGTACCTTCGTGCTTCTGTTTCGTACTGCCAAGCGCTTGGACACCTTGCGCGGGGCTTTTACCATTTCGCTCATTGTGTTCGGCGTGGGAGGCGGCAGCATAGGCGCACTTTGGCAACTCGTTCCTTGGTACGTGCCAGCGACGGTGTTTGGGATTCTCTTCTTGTACGGGTTCCTGAAGGTCAACCAGGAGAACATCCGAGAGGTAGAAGCGGCGCGAGACAAAGCGCAAGGACATCTAGCGACAATCGAGAAGCGCATCGCGCTAAAGGATTTGCTCGGGGAGGCCCGTGAAGAGGGGCCACGCGCCTTTGGAACCCACGCAGAGGGTGTGCTGGACAGATGGCGAGAGAGAACAAAAGACCTGATAGAAGCCGCCTTTGGCAAGGGCGAAGCGCAGCTTTTTCTCAGCGACGAGGGGTACCCCACTCATTCACTGCCGGGGAATCCAGGGAACGACGCGCTGGCCGTCTTTGCACGAGCCAATATGAGCGCTCGCAATCCGCGAGAGCGCATGATCGGGTATCGTCTAAGATGTCTCGACTCGCTGATTCTTCGGATGGGTTCACTGCCTATACGCCCCGACTTCGACCCTCAAGACGGGGAGGGCTAGAGAGCGTCCTTGAATTCTTCCACGGTAAAGCCGGATTTTTCTATAAGGTCGCGCAGCGTACCTTTCGCGACTGTGCGACGTAAAGTAACGGTCAGAGAGGTAAGGCCCTCAGTTTTTAGCCGGACATGAGACCCTCTTTGGTTGACCCGCTCGTAGCCTAGCCTTCGAAGGCTCTTACCGCTTCGGCGCGGGAGCAAACTGGTAGCTTCGTCACCCCGAAGCTAGAAGATCAAATCTACTTCTCGAACTATGCCGCGACCAGCATCGCTTGGAGGTATTTTCTCCCCACGCTCGATCATATCGGTGAGGGTGAAGTCTAGGGCTTCCTTGATGTTTTCGAGAGCTTCTTCCTCGGTGTCACCCTGGTCTACCACGCCGGGCAGGGCTGGTACGGTAGCGATGAAAACGCCATCTTCGTCCGGCTCGATAATCACCTTGTAAAGTACCTCTATACCGTAAGCCTCCGTAGCCCATCCTACCCCGAAGACAACACACCGTGATAAGGAGTCACACTCTTAGTCACCTGTATACACAATAACATACGGTAAATATAGACGAGACGCGCAATTGAGCTTTTGCAGCAAGGTCCTAATCCTTGATCAGTTTTCATAGGGCCAGTTCTCTGCTACCAACAGCTCGCGCATAGCACCGCAGAATATGTATAGGTTTTCGCGATTGTTGAACGAACTCTAGTTCATCAAGGTAAGCGTCCAGGTGCTTCGCGCTAACCTGATGGTAGCTGCCGATAATGCTCCTCTGAAGCAAAGATCAGACGTTCTCTATAGAGTTGGTATGAACTTCGCCCCTGACCATTCTTCTTCGCTATGGTTGACGTTTTCGTGCCTGGTGTCGCCGTCCACGATCCACTTGTAAGCTTCCCATTCGTCGGTGTATATGGCTTCGTGCTGCCAGTGAGGTTCTCGCGTATGAAGCCGTGCAAGCTCTCCCGGTCGGTTCCCCCTGAGCTCCGCTATCGCCGCGAGGAGCCGGTGGGACGAGAGTGTGCCGCCCGCTCCCGCTGGCGCCTGCCTTACTGACTCTCGTCCCGGTGGCCTCTGGTCAGCGCCCGGCGGGTGGCCTCGATGATCTTTGCATCTTCACCTCCGGCTCGCCCTTATAGATTGCGGATCCGGCGATCAACACTTGAGCCCCGGCTTTCACCACGAGCGGATCCGTCTCGGCTGTGATCCCACCGTTCACCTCTATCGGAAGGTGGTCATCTCCTGCAGGCGCCTGGTGGTCGAGGCCTTCCTCCAGTTCCTCATGGGCGCCGCGGCTCGTCAGGCCATGACGGAGTCACTAGTCGTAACCACCCTAAATGGGTAAGTTAGTGACCCCTAAAAAGCTACCTGCGCCCTATGCCGAGGAGCAGGAAGAGTACGAAGTAGCCTACCGCGGCGGCGAAGCCGATGAAGTAGAGGCCGCGCCCCGCGGTGCTCTGTGATTGCTCCGCGGAGGTTGGTAGAGAGTCTACGACCACCTGGGCGGGGATTTCGAGGAGGCGTCCGAGACTATAGATGCCGCTCGTGAGGTCGTTCAGGTTTTCGTCTATACTCGCGTAAGTAAGCCCCAAGTGAGCCAGTATTACAATGATGACGAACGCGATTATCGTCCGTAGCAGCGCCATCGCATGCCTCCCTTTATCCTCTCAATGAACTCTCTCCGGCTTCCGAGCACCCTGCGCTCGCATCGCCGCTAGGAGCCCTTACGGTACTCCAGAGCCTTCATCCATCCGGAGAACCGGCGCTTCGCCCTATCGAAGAGGGTAGGCTTACCGGCATTCCCGGAACCCGTCCTCCCGCCTCTGGCCGGTCTCTGGGAGTCGCGGTTCTCCAGGAGCATAGCGACCCCAGCGACGACGAAGCAGAACGCGCCAATATAGAAGGTGACGGGGTCGTTCATGAGGATACCACCGGCCGCCGCGACCGCCGGGATCCACCACAGGGCGAAGAAGACGCCGGGCACACGCGTACGCCGGCCGAGCGCCATGAAAAAGCCGACCGCGATCCCCGCGAGTGATAGGAGCAATAGCAAGATTCCCAGGGCTGTCAGAAGAAAATTCACCAGCGTAATATTATCGAACGTCTCCCGCGTTTCACAGCCCCTTTACCGGCGGCTCATCTCTCGCCTGTATACCTTCATCGCCGAGAGAAACTCCTCCCAGGTGCGTACGGGACACTCAAGGCGATTGTTGTAGAGGGAGAGCTTGTGGACGAACTCGTGTACGGCGGACCCCGTATCAGATACACAGCGAGGGTGAGCGACGAGCAGGACTTCCCAGTCCTCCTCCTCTTTGATGTTGTTGATCGCCGCTTTGAGGCCGGGACGGTGGTAGAGGAGCAGACCCGGAGCGTCCAGATCCTCATAGCGCGCCACGACCTCGTAACCCTCCTTCGCGGCGAAAGCACCAAGGACCTCATACTGCTCTTCCATGGAGGGTAGCTCGCCCTCGGGGTCCGTCCTGATGTACATTGCGGCCCGTACCACGTCGGCGATGATAGCATGGGGTACGCCATGTTATTATTTCGGCAGCGCGTCGGGACGTGGCGCAGTCAGGTAGCGCACTCGGCTGGGGGCCGAGTGGTCGCCGGTTCGAATCCGGCCGTCCCGACTCTTTTAGTGGGGCCAAAGCCCCGCGGATGAACATAGGAAAGGTCTGGAGCTCTTGGAGACAATCTACCTGCTGCTCGGCATCATAGGGTTCATGTTGATCATCGCCGTCTTCTTCTTCGGCGGGTATGTGATCCTGGACTTCCTCTTCAGCCGCTCCGGGGGGGATCGCTAGAGAGCCGGAAGCCCGGACTCTCTTGTAGCAAGCTCCCCTCGATCGCATGATCCCCGCGCTGGGCCGCCTCCAACTCGTCGAACTCTCGCGTCTCGTCCTGCACGAGGCCCACGACCCCGCCCGCCTTGACCGCGTCTGGGCGGATGTCGAGCAAGAGGGCGTACAGCGCAATCCTGTTATCGTTGCTCCCTGCGAGGGCCTCTATCTGGTTCTCGACGGCGCCCATCGAGTCCACGCCCTGCGGGGGCTCGACGTTCGCTTCGCCCTCGTCCAGTGTGTCGAACTCCCCGAGAGGGCTGTAAGCTGGGGCCACCTGCTCGACGCCGCGAGCCTCGAAGCGGTGTTCCGTTCCGTCGAGGGGATCGAGGTCTCGGAGACCCCGCCCGAACGCACCCCGCTGGCCGAGGCGCGCTTCCACGATGGTGCGAGGCTCTTCGTCACGGACCGCGAGGAGGGGCTGGCGTCGGAGGTTCGGGCGCTGTGGGCGTTGCAGGCGGCTTATCCGCGGGGCGAGGTGGTGCGCCGTGTAGATCCCGGCAAGCCCGTCGAGCTTTCGACCATGGAGGCGATGCTCCTCTACCGATGCTTCACCCCGGGAGAGCTCGTCGAGGTCGTCTCCGGGGGCGGGGTGCTGCCGGCCGGGATCACGCGCTTCACGGTCGAGGAGCGCGTCCTGAACGTACGTTACCCTCTCGAACTCCTGGCCGAAGGCGGCTCTGCCGCCCGCAACGCCGAGTTGGAGGCGTTCGTCGGGGAAGCCTGGCGGCGTAACCGCGTCCGCCGCTACACGGAGCCCGTGGTGCTCTTCGAGTAGCGTAAGCCCGGAACCACGTGCGAGGGTAGGTCGAGTGATGCGCGGAGGCGGCGCGTGGACTATGCTGCCGGCGGAAGGGTTGGTCGTTCGGGAACGGAGGGGCGTGGGTAGAGGAAGGGTGAGGCGCGCCGGGATCAGCCGGCGGGAGTTCCTGAAGCTGGGCGGAGCCGGGCTTGCAGGGGCGGCGATGCTCGGCATGGCCGGCTGCGGGGGAGGGGCCGAGGGAGACAAGATCACCTTCACCTTCGGCCCGGACAACTCAGGGGGCTTGCAGACGCTCATCGACAGGTTCAACGAGCAGAACGAGGGCGGCATCCAGGTCGAGTGGCGCGAGACGCCGGCGGCCAGCGACGAGTACTTCGAGCAGATGTTCTCGGAGCTCCAGTCCGGGAAGTCCTCGGTGGATGTGATCGGGGGCGACGTCGTCTGGCCGGCCCAGTTCGCCGCCAACGGCTTCCTCGTCGACCTCTCCGACCGCTTTACCGACGAGATGAAAGGGGACCACCTTGACGGTCCCCTGCAACCGATCACCTACGAGGGCAGGACCTACGGGGTCCCCTGGTTCACGGATGCGGGGATGTTCTACTATCGCAAGGACCTGCTCGAGAATAGCGGCTTCTCGGAGCCCCCGAAGACGTGGGACGAGATGAAGGAGATGGTCGCGAAGGTCCGCGCCGACTCTGGTGAGGAGTACGACGGGTACGTCTTCCAGGGGGCGCAGGACGAGGGAGGCGTGGTGAACGCCCTGGAGCACATATGGAACGCGGGCGGCGAGGTGCTGGACGGGGACCGGGTCATTATAAACAGCGCCGAGGCGGTCGAGGGACTGAAGCTGCGACGCAGCATGATCGAGGACGGCATCGCCTCCACGGCGACGGGTGACTACTCCACACAGGAGTCGCAGTCAGCTTTTACTAGCGGCGACGTCGTATTTATGCGCAACTGGCCCTTCGTCTACGGACTACTCTCCAGCCCGGACCAGTCGCAAGTTAGCCCTGAGCAAGTCGGGATCGCTCCGATCCCGGTGAGCGATAGTGGGACGCGGAGCTTCAGCGGTCTCGGCGGGTGGAACTTCCTGGTCAACGCTGCTTCGGAGGACAAGATCGAAGAGATATGGACCTTTATAGAGTTCATGATCGCCCCGGAGCAGCAGAAGACTCTCGCCCTGGAAAGCACGCGCCTGCCCACCCTCAAGAGCCTCTATGAAGACGAGGAGCTGCTCGAAAAGGTCCCGGTCGCCTCTCTGGGCCGCGATGCCCTCTCGAACAGCCGATCCCGCCCGGTCTCGCCGTACTACTCGGACATGTCGCTGGAGATGGCCGCGCAGTTCAACGCCGCGCTCAAGGGCGAGGCGCCGGTGGAGGAGGCGCTTGAGAACCTCCAGAGGAAGCTGCAAAGCATAGTGGATCAGGGGTAGAGAAGGGCGCGAGGCCGCTCTGCGGGTAGCGGTGTTCCGCTATTCATTCGAATAAATTTAAAACCTGGGCTTTCTATGCTACATTGCGGTTGTGTTGCAAGGACGCGAGTCTCTACTACGTATCGCACGCTCCCGCCGCCGATTCGCCTTACCCGAGTTTAGTTTCTCCGAGGTAGCCGTATGAGCGCGACGGTTGTGCTCGGGCTGGCCTGGGGGGACGAGGGCAAGGGGCGGGTCTGCGACGCCTTGGCGGCTGACGCGCGCTACGTGGCCCGCTACTCCGGCGGGAACAACGCGGGGCACACTATACGGGTCGGCAAAGAGGAGTTCGTGGTACACCTGATCCCCTCGGGCATCGTGCGCGCGGGTGTCGTGTGTACCATCGGCAACGGGGTCGTGGTCAACCCGGAGGTTCTGGCCGAGGAGGTCTCGGCGCTTGAGAACCGCGGGATCGAGGTTCGGGGACGGCTGAAGGTAGATGGGCGGGCGCACCTGATCCTGCCTTACCACGTCCGCCTCGACGGGTACCGCGAGAAGGCGTTGGGCAAGGCGAAGATCGGCACGACCAACCGCGGTATCGGACCGACCTACGAAGACAAGATCGCGCGGGTCGGCATCCGGGTGCAGGACGTCTTCGACGAGGGGATACTGCGCGCGAAGCTGAGAGCCGCCCTGCGCGAGAAGAACTCCCTGATCACGAACGTCTACGGTGAGGAGCCCTACGACCCCGACGAGATCGCCGACTACCTCTTATCTTTCCGCGACCTGCTTGAGCCGATGGTCGCCGACACGGGGGCTCTCCTGCGGGGCGCCATCAAGCGGGACGAGCCGGTCCTGCTGGAGGGGGCGCAGGCTACGCTCCTGGACAACGACTTCGGCACCTATCCGTTCGTCACGTCTTCGAACCCTTCGGCGGGCGGGGCGTGTGTCGGGACAGGTGTACCACCGACCTCTCTTGGGGAGGTGATCGGGGTGACGAAGGCCTACACCAGCCGGGTCGGAGACGGGCCTTTCCCGACGGAACTCTTCGACGAGATGGGGGAGACGTTGCGGCGGGTCGGCAACGAGTACGGCTCCACTACTGGTCGGCCCCGGCGGTGTGGGTGGCTGGACCTTGTGGCGATCAAGTACACGGCCTCGGTCAACGGCATCACCACACTCGCCCTGACGATGCTCGACGTGCTCTCGGCGGTCGAGGAGGTAAAGGTGTGCGTAGGCTACGAGATAGACGGCGAGAGGGTGGACGAGTACCCGATGAGCCAGACCGACCTCCACCACGCCCAGCCAGTCTACAAGTCTCTCTCCGGCTGGGGGGTAGACGTGACTGGTTGCAGGCGGCGGGAGGATCTGCCCGAGGAGGCTAGAGACTTCGTCTCGTTCATCGAGACAGAGCTCGGGGTCCCGCTGTGCATGATCAGCGTCGGTCCTGAGCGGGACCAGGCGATAGTCAAGAGGATAGGGGTCTAAGGACGTGCGTCTGATGGTCGTAGGCAGTGGCGCGCGCGAGCACGCGCTCGTCGAGACCCTGGCGCAGAGCCCGCTGGCGGAGGAGATCTTCGCCGCCCCCGGCAATCCCGGTATGGCCCATCTCGCCGAGCTCGTGGACATCCCCGCGGATGACCTGATCTCCTTGCGAAACTTCGCAAAAACCACCGGAATCGACCTTACCGTCGTCGGTCCCGAGTCACCGCTTATCGGCGGAATCGCCGAGTGCTTTTGGGGGGCGGGCCTGAAGATCTTCGGTCCCTCGCGCGCCGCCGCCCGAATCGAAGGCTCGAAGGTCTTCGCCAAGGAGCTCATGCGCCACGCTGGCGTTCCCACGGCCCGCTTCGAGGCCTTCGACCGGTTACCCGCGGCCCTCGCCTACCTGCGCTCGCTCTCGCCGGGCGACAGCTACCCGGTCGTCGTCAAGGTAGACGGTATAGCGGCGGGCAAGGGCGTTATCGTCGCGGGCTCCTACGAGGAGGCCGAGGGTGCCGTCAGGGCGGCGTTCGCCGGGGCATTCGGGGCCGCGGGGGAGCGGGTCCTGATCGAGGAGCACCTCACGGGCAGGGAGGCCTCCGTCTTCGCGCTCACCGACGGGCGGAACATCCTGCCGTTCGTCCCGGCCCAGGACTACAAGCGCATCTACGACGGCGACGAGGGGCCGAACACCGGCGGTATGGGCGCGTACTCCCCGACGATGTGGATGGACCCCGCGACCTACGCCACTATCTTGGAGGAGATCGTAACCCCCATCGTCCACCAGCTCGCCCTGATCGGCGCGCCCTACACCGGCCTGCTCTACGCCGGCGTCATGATGACCGACGAGGGACCGAAGGCGCTTGAGTTCAACTGCCGCTTCGGGGACCCCGAGACCCAGGTCCTTTTGCCCCGGATGGAGACGAACCTTCTGGATCTGCTCCTGGCGAGCGCTGAGGAGGATATTGGGGGACAGGAGATCTCCTGGTCCGCCGAGAAGGCCGTCTGCGTCGTCCTCGCCTCCGAGGGCTACCCCGAGTCGTCCTCCGAGGGGGATGAGATCACCGGTCTCGACACCGTCGCGGATATGCCGGGCGTTCGCATCTACCACGCCGCCACCCGCCAGGAGAACGGTATCTACTACACCGCCGGCGGCCGCGTCCTCAACGTAGTCGGCACCGGCACCTCGATCATGGAGGCCCGCGCCCGCGCCTACGCCGCCGTCGAGCTAATAGATTTCCCCGGTAAACAGTACCGGACCGACATAGCCCTAGAAGCACTTGAGATGGAGGAACTTTGACCCCGTCCGTAGGAATACTCGTCGGCAGTAAGTCCGACCTGCCCGTCCTCGAAAAATGCTCCGTCCGCCTCGAAGAGCTCGGCGTGGAGTACGAGCTCGAGGTCCGCTCCGCCCACCGCGACCCCGAGGGCGTCGCCGAGTACGTCGCCTCCGCCCCCGGCAGGGGCGTCAAGGTCTTTATCTGCGCCGCCGGTATGGCCGCCCACCTCGCCGGCGCCGTCGCCGCCCGCACAAACCTGCCCGTCATCGGCATCCCAATAGCCGCCGGCGCGTTGAACGGCTTCGACTCCCTGCTCTCGACGGTCCAGATGCCCTCGGGCGTACCCGTGGCGACCGTCGCAGTGAACGGGGCGGCGAATGCGGCCGTGCTGGCCACCCAGATCCTGGCCCTCTCCGACCCCGAGCTGGCCAAGAGGTTAGAGGGCTAACCCGTGATCGAACGCTACACCCTCCCTGAGATGGGCGCCCTCTGGACCGAGGAGGCGAAGTTTCGCGCCTGGCTGAAGGTCGAGCTCGCCGTCTGCCGCGCCCGCGCCCGCCTCGGGGAGATCCCCTCTGAAGAGGTAGAGGAGCTGGCCGAGAAGGCCGACTTCACCGTCGAGCGAATAAAGGAGGTCGAGGAGGAGACGAACCACGACGTCATCGCCTTCGTCACCGCCGTCTCCGAGACGCTCGCCGCGAAGGGCGCCGCCCGCGTCGCCCGACACTTCCACTTCGGTCTGACCTCTTCCGACGTCCTCGACACTGCCGGTGCCCTGCAACTCCGGGAGGCCCTGCGGCTCGTGCGGGGGGAGGCAAGGGCGCTCGCGATTTTGCTCTGTGACATGTCGATGAACCATCGCGGCACGGTGATGGTCGGACGGACGCACGGGGTACACGCGGAGCCGACAACTCTGGGGCACAAGCTCGCGGTGTGGGCCTTCGAGATGGAGCGCAACCTGGAGCGGCTCGCCCACGCCGAGGAGGTGGCCGCAGCCGGCAAGATCTCCGGCGCGGTCGGTACCTACGCCAACGTCGATCCGAAGGTCGAGACGCTTACCTGCGAGGAGCTCGGGCTGAAGCCCGCGCCGGCCTCCACCCAGATCGTCCAACGCGACCGTCACGCAGAGGTCTTGAGCACTCTGGCTATACTCGGGTCGACGCTCGAGAAGATAGCCCTGGAGGTCCGGGGCGCCCAGCGCACCGAGGTGCGGGAGCTCGCCGAGCCGTTCGGACGCGGACAGAAGGGCTCCTCGGCGATGCCGCACAAGAAGAACCCCATCCTCGCCGAACGACTCAGCGGCATGGCCCGCCTCTTGCGGGGCTACGCGGGGGTGGGTTTCGAGGACAACGCCCTCTGGCAGGAGAGGGACATCTCCCACTCCTCCGCCGAGAGAGTGGTCCTGCCCGACTCGACCACCCTCGCCCACTACATGCTCCGCATCACGCGGCGCATCCTTGAAGGTCTCCGCGTAGACGAGGCCCGGATGCGCGAGAACCTCAACTCCGGCGGCGGCATCGTATACTCAGGGCGCGTCCTGCTCTCCCTGGTCGAGGCCGGCATGGGCCGCGACGAGGCGTACGCCGTCGTCCAGGGCGCCGCGATGCGGGCCTGGGAGGGCGAGGGCGGCTTCCGGGAGCTTCTGGAAGAGGACGAAGAGGTGCGCGAGAAGCTCGGCGGCGACCTCGATGGGCTCTTCGACCCGTCGTACGCGCTGAGGAATTTAGAGGTCGTCTTCGAACGTGTAGAGGACCTGAAAAGGAGGTTGGAAGGTGACTGAGACTCTGCTCTACGAGGGCAAGGCAAAGAAGGTCTTCACGACGGATGAAGAGAACGTGCTTCTGCACCGCTACAAGGATGACGCGACGGCGTTCAACGCGCAGAAGCGCGGCTCGTGGAAGGATAAGGGCAAGACCAACGCGACGATGAGCGCTGCCATCTTCGCCTACCTGGAGACGCACGGCATCCCGACCCACTTCGTCGAGCAGGTGGACGATACGACCATAAAGACCAAGAGGCTCACGATGCTGCCGGTCGAGATCGTGGTCCGCAACGTCGCTGCCGGCTCCCTCTCGCGGCTCCTGGGCTTCGAGGAGGGCCGCAAGCTAAAGGCCCCAATAGTCGAGCTGTGCTACAAGGATGACGACCTCGGTGACCCGGTGCTCAACTGGTACCACTTCCGAGAGCTTGGGGTGTCGGATGAGGATCTGGAGTTCTGCGAGGAGCTGGGGCTGAAGGTGAATCAAGTCCTGGCCCCCTTCTTCGACGAGCGCGGCATAATCCTCGTGGACTTCAAGATAGAGGCCGGACGCGACTCCGAGGGCAACCTGATGCTGGCCGACGAGATCAGCCCGGACACCTGCCGCTTCTGGGATAAGGAGACCGGCGAGAAGCTGGACAAGGACCGCTTCCGGCGTGACATGGGAGGCGTCGAGGAAGCCTACGCCGAGATGCTGCGGCGGGTCACGGAGATCACACAGAGGGGCGCCGTAGATTGAAGGTCCGGGTCCTCGTCCGCCCGAAGAGCGGCATCCTCGACCCGCAGGGCGAGGCGGTCCGGCGCGCGCTCCCCGCTCTTGGCTTCGGAGGGGTGAAGACCGTCCACATCGGCAGGCTCGTCGAGATGGAGGTCGAGAGCCCCGAGGAGGTCGAGGGGATGTGCCGCCGCCTGCTCGCCAACCCCACCGTCGAAGAGTACGAGTGGGAGGTCGTGGGTTGAGGATCGGGGTTACAGTCTTCCCGGGCTCTAACTGCGACCGCGACGCAATGCACGGCATCGAACGGGCCGGCGCCGTGCCGGTCGAGCTCTGGCACGCCGACGCCGACCTGAAGGGCGTGGACGCGGTGGTCGTGCCGGGCGGCTTCTCCTACGGCGACTACCTCAGGCCCGGCGCCATCGCCCGCTTCGCGAAGGTTATGGGGCCTCTGGAAGAGTTCGCCAATAGCGGCGGTCCCGTCCTCGGGGTCTGCAACGGCTTCCAGGTCCTGACCGAGGCGCATCTGCTGCCGGGCGCGCTGCTTCGCAACTCGAACATGCGCTTCATCTGTGACCGCGTCGCCGTGCGCGTCGAGAATACCGGCACGCCCTGGACCTCCCTCTTCGAGCCGGGCCACGAGCTCACCCTCCCCGTCGCCCACAACGAGGGGAACTACTTCGCCGACGAACGCACGCTCGCGGAGCTCGAAGACGAGGGGCGCGTCGTGTTGCGGTACCTGGAGAACCCGAACGGCTCGGCCAACGACATCGCCGGCATCTGTAGTGAGGGCCGCAACGTCGTCGGGTTGATGCCCCACCCCGAGCGCGCCTCCGATCCCCTTCTCGGCTCCGGGGAGGGGCTGAGGGTCTTCGAGTCCATGCTCCGATTCGCGGGGGCGCGGGCTTGAACATCCAGGAGACGTACACCTCTTTAGGGCTCTCGGACTTCGAGTACGACCGCATCCTGGAGCTGATGGGCCGGGCGCCGAACTTCCTGGAGCTCTCGCTGTTCAGCGTGATGTGGAGCGAGCACTGCGGCTACAAGAACTCGCGTCCTCTCCTCGGACGCTTCCCGAACAGGGGGCCGCAGGTCTTGCAGGGGCCGGGGGAGAACGCGGGCGTGGTCGAGGTCGGGGACGGGTGGGCGCTCGTGTTCAAGATGGAGAGCCACAACCACCCCTCGGCGGTCGAGCCCTTCGAGGGGGCGGCGACGGGCGTGGGCGGTATTATCCGGGACGTGCTTGCGATGGGGGCGAGGCCGGTGGCCCTGCTCGACTCGCTGCGGTTCGGGCCGCTGGACGACGAGCGAAACCGCTACCTCTTCCGGGAGGTCGTGCGCGGCATCGGACACTACGGGAACGCCGTGGGAGTGCCGACCGTAGGTGGCGAGGTCGAGTTCGCCCGGGCTTACTCCGGGAACCCGCTGGTGAACGCGATGTGCGTGGGGATCATTCGCTCCGAGAGCCTTATGCGGGCGCGGGCGGTGGGGGAGGGGAACCTCGTCATCCTCTTCGGTGCCAAGACCGGGCGGGACGGTATTCACGGGGCGACCTTCGCGTCGGACGAGCTCGGCGAGGGCTCCGAGGAGAGGCGGCCGAACGTGCAGGTCGGGGACCCGTTCGCCGAGAAGATGCTCATCGAGTGTAGCTTGAGGATGCTCGACGAAGACCTGCTCGTCTCTCTGCAGGACCTGGGGGCGGCGGGGATCACCTCCTCCGCCTCGGAGATGGCGGCGAAGGGCGGGGTCGGGATCGAGATAGACACGAGCCTGGTCTCCCTGCGTGAGGAGGGCATGGAGCCGTGGGAGATCGTGATCTCCGAGTCCCAGGAACGCATGCTCGCGATAGTCGAACCCGAGAAGGCCGGGGAAGTCCTGAAGCTCGCCGAACGCTACGAACTCGAAGCCGCCGTCGTGGGCCGCGTCGCCTCGCACGGGGACTTGCGGATACTCGAAGACGGCGAAGTGGTCGGCACCGTCCCCGCCGGGCACCTCGCCGACGCCCCGACCTACGAGCGGGAGGTCGTCCGCCCGTCCTACCTGGACGCTATAGAGCCCCTCGACCTGGACCTGGCGACCCTGCCTCCTCCGGAGGACTACAGTTCCGCCCTGCTCGCGATGCTCGCCCACCCGAACCTCTGCTCGCGGCGCTCCGTCTACACCCAGTACGACCATCAGGTCGGGGCGAACACGGTCGTACTGCCCGGCGCGGACGCGGCGGTAATGAGGATCAAGGACACTTCTTTAGGCTTTGCCGCGACCGCCGATTGCAAGGGCCGCCACTGCTACCTCGACCCGAAGGGCGGGGCGGCGTCGGCCGTCGCCGAGGCCTACCGGAACCTCTCGTGCGTCGGCGCCGAGCCGGTCGCGCTCACGGACTGCCTGAACTTTGGCAGCCCCGAGAAGCCCGAAGCCTACTACCAGCTCGTCTCGTGTATCGAGGGGCTGGCCGAAGCCTGCGAGGTCCTGAATACCCCGGTCGTGAGCGGGAACGTGAGCCTCTACAACGAGACCGAGAGGGGGGCCGTCTACCCGACGCCGACCGTCGGCATGGTGGGCCTCTTCGAGGACGTGAACCGCCGCGCAACCCCCGCCATAAAGCGGGAGGGCGACGCTCTGGTGCTCGTCGGGGACTTCCGGCCTTCTCTGGGCGGCTCGGAGTACCTGGAGATAGTGTATGGACGTATGGCCGGCACGCCTCCCGCCCCGGACCTCGCCGGCGAGAAAGCCGCCGCCGACGCGGTGCGACGGGCGATCGCGGCGGGCGTCGTCGATACGGCCCACGACCTCTCGGGCGGGGGGCTTGCGGTCACGCTCGCCGAGATGGCGATGAAGGGCGGCGTTGGGGTGGAGGCGCGACTATTGCCGGGCGGGCGCCAGGACGTGGCTCTCTTTGGCGAGGTCGGCGGATGCATCCTCGTCGCGGTCCCCGAGGAGAGGCTGGGAGAACTGGAGGAGCATCTGGGGGGCGTCCACCACAACCGGATCGGGCAAACGGGCGGAGAGAGGCTGAAGGTCGCGGGTATCGATGTGGGGCTCGACGAGCTTCGGGGTGCCTACGAGCGGGACCTCTTCGAGCGTTACGCCCCGGAGGGAGGCCAGATTGGCTAACGTGTCTCAGGACGATCTGCTTTTCGACGACTCGGCGGGGAAGCCGAAGGAGGCCTGCGGGGTGTTCGGGTTGTACTCGCGAGAGATCTCCTGCGAGCTCGCCCAGCGGACGTACTTCGGGCTGTACGCTCTGCAGCACCGGGGCCAGGAGTCGGCCGGCATCGCCATCTCGGACGGTGAGCGGACGCTGGCGATGCGCGACATGGGCCTCGTCTCTCAGGTCTTCGACGAGCGCAAGCTTGAGTCTCTCGAAGGGGGCCACATAGCCCTCGGGCACGTCCGCTACTCGACCACGGGTTCGGCCTCGTGGGAGAACGCCCAGCCCGAGTTCCACGGTCGGGGAGAGGTCAACGTCGCCGTCGCCCACAACGGCAACCTCGTCAACACGGCGGAGTTGAGACACGACCTAGAGGGGGAGGGCTTCGAGTTCGAGTCAACGTCGGACACGGCGGCCATAGCGGCGTGCGCCGTTGGAGAGCTCGAGAAGGGATATTCGGCTGCGGAGGCTATTCTGAGGACCATGCGTCGGCTGCGGGGGGCGTACTCGGTCGCCATGATCTTCCGGGACAAGCTCGTCGCGTTCCGGGATCCGCACGGTTTCCGTCCGCTGTGCATCGGCAAGGTCGAGGGCGGTTACGCCGTCTCGAGCGAGACGTGCGGTCTGGACATAATAGGCTCGGAGTTCTTGAGAGAGATCGAACCCGGAGAGGTCGTCGTGATAGATGACGAGGGGCTCAAGAGCTACCGGGGCGAGGAGGAGCGCCGCGCGCTGTGCGTCTTCGAGTACGTCTACTTCGCCCGGCCTGACTCGCGCTTCGACGGGCGGGAGGTCGGGGGTTCGAGGCAGAGGATGGGTGAGATCCTGGCCGAAGAAGCACCCGCCGAGGCCGACGTCGTCATCCCGGTGCCGGACTCGGGGATAATGGCGGCCACCGGTTACTCGCACAGGAGCGGCATCCCGTTTGGTGAGGGTCTAATAAAGAACCGCTACGTGGGCCGGACGTTCATAGCGCCGACGGACGGGATGCGCCAGGTGGGGCTCCGTTTGAAGCTCAACCCGCTGCCGTCGGTGATCAAGGGCAAGCGCGTCGTGGTGATAGACGACTCGATCGTGCGCGGCAACACGGCTCGCAAGCTCGTGGGACTCCTCTTTGACGCAGGCGCGAAAGAGGTCCACTTCCGGGTCTCCTCGCCTCCGGTGACGGGTCCGTGCTACTACGGGATAGACATGGACGACAGGAAGGGGCTTGTCGGCGCGAACTACACGGTCGAGGAGATACGCGAGCAGATCGGGGCTACCACCCTCGCCTACATCTCCGTCGAGGGCATGACCGCTGCGACCGAGCAGAGTGGGAAGGGTCTCTGCCGGGCCTGCTTCGACGGTGACTACCCGCTCCCCGGGACGACGAAGAAGCTCGCCCTGGAGAAGGTGACGGCGGTAGTGGAGAACCAGGCGTGACCAAAGGCTCCCCCGGCTCCTCCTACGAGGCCGCCGGCGTCTCTATAGAGAGGGGCGACCGCGCCACGCGGATGATGCGCGACGCTGTCGAGGCCACCCACGGCCCGGAGGTCATCTCCCCGCTGGGAGGATTCGCCGGCCTGTATGCGCTCTCGAATTACAGGGATCCCGTCCTCGCCTCGACGATTGACGGCGTGGGAACGAAGGTGCTGGTGGCTAGAGAGATGGGCACCTTCACCTCTATAGGCGAGGACATCGTCAACCACTGCGCCAACGACGTGCTCGCCACCGGCGCGAGACCGCTCCTGTTTCTGGATTACGTGGCGAGCGGGCGACTGGAGCCGGGGAACGTCGCGGAGGTCGTCCGGGGGGCGGCGCAGGCTTGTAGGTCTCTAGGTATCACGCTCATCGGGGGCGAGACGGCGGAGATGCCGGGGCTCTACGGGGAGGGCGACTTCGACGTGGTGGGGGCGTGCGTAGGGGCATGCGAGCGGGAGAAGGTCGTCACCGGGGAGAGAGTGGAGACCGGGGACGCCGTGATCGGGCTGCCCTCCAGCGGCCTGCACACTAACGGCTACACCCTCGCCCGCAAGGCGCTCGAAGACGCAAATATCTCCTACTCCAAGACGCCGGAGGGCCTCGACTGGCCCGTAGGCGAGGTCTACCTGGAACCGCACCGGGCCTACGTGCGCGAGGTCCTAGCTCTGCGGGAGGCCGTCGAGGTACGCGGGATGGCGCACATCACCGGCGGCGGCCTGCCGGGCAACCTGCCGCGCGCCCTCGGGGGACTGGGCGCTCGCCTCGATCCTGGCCTCTGGGAGGAGCCGGCGGTCTTCGACCTTATCCGTACCTTGGGCGGCGTGGCGGAGGAGGAGATGCGGCGGGTCTTCAACCTCGGGGTTGGGTTCTGCGTCGTGGTGCCGGTACGTCAGGCGGAGGAAGCCCTGGTGGTGCTCACGGAGGCGGGGTGCGAGGCGCGTCGAATCGGGGAGGTCGTGGAGGCTCAAGGGGTGGAGTTTGCCTGAGCGACTTCCGGAGGGGTCTCGTTTCGCCGTGCTCGCCTCGGGGTCGGGGACGAACCTGCAGGCGCTTCTGGACGCTTACCCGGAGGAGCTCGTAGTGGTGGCCGGGGATAAGGAGGGGGCGTTCGCGTTCGAGCGGGCGCGGAGAGCGGGGGTGGCGGTCGAGTACGTGGACCCGCGGGACTTCGAGACGCGCAAGGGGTTCGACCGGGAGCTCGCGGAGAGGGTGGCCGCGCACGAGGTGGGGTTGGTGGTTGGGGCGGGATACATGCGGGTGCTCTCGCCGGTGTTCCTGGAACGGTTTTCGGCGGTTATAAACCTACATCCTTCGCTCTTGCCGGAGTTCAGGGGGCTTGGCGCGGTGGGGCGGGCTCTCGATTCGGGGGCCGAGAGGACCGGGGTAACGATTCATTTCATGGACGAGGAGGTGGACGCGGGGCCGGTGATCTCTCAGGAGGAGATACCGATTCTGCCGGGGGATACGGAGGAGACGTTGATGGAGCGGCTGCACCCGGTGGAGCACCGGTTGCTCGTTGGGGCGGTCGCGGACTACTTCTGGGGAAGGGTGAAGATATGAAGCGTCGGGCGCTCATCTCGGTATCGGACAAGAAGGGGGTTGCGGCGTTCGCGAGGAAGCTGCACGAGATGGGGTTCGAGATCATCTCGACTGGCGGAACCGCCAGAGCTCTCGAAGAGGCCCGCGTCCCGGTGGTCCCGGTCTCGGAAGTTACCGGTGCCCCGGAGATGCTCGGGGGGAGGGTCAAGACGCTCCACCCCAAGATACATGGCGGCATCCTCGCCGACCTCGAAGACCCCGACCAGGTAGTGGAGCTAGTGGAGCACGAGATAGGCCCGATAGACCTGGTCTGCGTGAACCTCTACCCGTTCGAGGAGACAATAGCCGGCGAAGCCTCCGAGAAGGAGGCCATCGAGCAGATAGACATCGGCGGTCCCACGATGCTCCGGGCGGCGGCGAAGAACTTCAAGAGCGTCATAGTCGTGCCCTCGCCGAAGTTCTACAAGGAGGTCGTGGCGGAGTTCGAGCTCGGCGAGGTCTCCGAGGAGACCAGGAAGCGTTTGGCACTCGAAACCTTCCGTAAGACCGCCGAATACGACGCCGCCATCGCCGCCTGGCTCGAGGAGCGGGTCGAGAAGGACGCACGGATCCCCGGTGAGGGCCCCGAGGACAACGGCGAGGTCTCGAACGTCCCCGTAGAGTTCCCGGAGACGTTGGAGAGGCGCTACGAGCGCAGGCTGGAGCTACGCTACGGGGAGAACCCGCATCAGGGGGCGGCCTACTACGTCGAGGAGGGGGAGCCGCACCTGCTCTCCGGGGTGGAGCGGCTGCAGGGACGCCCGCTCTCGTTCAACAACCTCTACGACGTGGACGCCGCGCGCAACCTGCTCGCGGACCTCGCCGGGGACGGACCGGCGGCGGTGATCGTCAAACACGCAAACCCCTGCGGGGCGGCCGTCGGCGAGACCTTAGCCGAAGCTTATAGAGAAGCCTTCGCCTCGGACCCGACCTCGGCCTTCGGGGGTATCGTGGCGTTGAGTGGGCCCGTAGACCGGGAGCTGGCGGCGGAGATCTCACAGGTCTTCACGGAGGTCCTGATCTCCGCAGGCTTCGACGAGGAGGCCCGCAAGCTCTTCTCCGCGAAGCCAAACATGACCGTGCTTGAGGCCGGTCTCCTGCAGCGCTCCGGGCTCTCCGCCAAGCACGTAACCGGCGGTCTCTTGCTCCAGCACGCCGACCGCGTCGAGGACGACTCCGGGTACGAAGTCGCCACCACGAGGCACCCCTCGCCGGAGGAGCTAGGCGACCTTCTCTTCGCCTGGAAGGTCGCAAGGAGCGTCAAGAGCAACGCCATCGTGCTCGCCCGGTCCGGGGCGACGGTCGGCATCGGGGCGGGCCAGACCAGCCGGGTCGACGCGGCGCACATCGCGGTCGAAAAGGCGGGCGAGAGGGCGACGGGGGCCGTGGCGGCGAGCGACGCCTTCTTCCCGTTCGCTGATGGCCTTGAGGCTTTAGCCGACGCGGGGGTGAAGGCGGTCATACAGCCCGGCGGTTCCAAGCGCGACGCGGAGGTCGTACAGGCGGCGGACCGGCGTGGCGTGGCGATGGTCATGACCAAGCGGCGCCACTTTTTGCACTAGGAGGAAGCTTGAGCGAGGAGGGGCAGGGGGACAAGGTGACCGGGCAGAAGGCTTTGCCGGCGAACGTCGTAAACCTCGCCGAGCGGGTCGTGTACTACGGGGCGGCGGTCTTTCTGCTCATCACCGTCGGGATGGTCTTCTACTCGGCGGTGATCAGCCTCCTCAGCGTCGCGGAGGTCGGAGCGCTGGACACGGCGCTCGAGGTCCTCGACCGGGTGCTCCTGGTCTTTATCTTCGCCGAGCTCTTGAGGACCGTGAGCACCATAGTGCGGGAAGACGAGATAGTCGCGGGGCCTTTCTTGGTGATCGGGCTCATAGCCGTCGTCCGGCGCATCCTGGCGGTCACCGCGTCTATAGAGCAGTCTTTAGGCACACCACAGTTCCAGAGCCTCCTGCTCGAGCTCGCGGTCCTGACGGCGCTCGTGGTCTCGCTTGCCGTCGCCCTCTACTTCACCCGCCGCATGGAGGGCCACAGGGAGTCCCCACGCTAGACTTCTCCGGTCCGCCGGAGTTTGATAAACTCCGTAGAAAGGTCGGGCCAGTAGCTCAGTGGCAGAGCAGGGGACTTTTAATCCTCGTGTCGTAGGTTCGATCCCTACCTGGCTCACGCGCCCCCATCGTCTAGAGGCCCAGGACACCGCCCTTTCAAGGCGGCGGCACGGGTTCGAATCCCGTTGGGGGCACGCCGGGTGAGGCCCGTGCAAGGGGCGATTAGCTCAGGGGTAGAGCACCTCCCTTACAAGGAGGGGGTCGCTGGTTCGAACCCAGCATCGCCCACTTAGGAAATCCGATAGGTAAGCTGGATACTCCGCTCAGACGAAAGCCCCCGGTAAAACTGGGGGCTTTCTGATACCACGCTGATACCACCGAGGTCTTAACCGAGTGCTTCTCCCATCGCGTCGGCGGCCTCGCCGCCCATGCCCGAGGTATCGTCAAGAGTTGTGGATCAGACTCTCCAGTCACGCGGCGACCTTCTGCTCACTTCCTTCAACCAGCTCTCCGTTTTCGAATCTCGCCCCCGCTCTCTGACCAACGCCACTAGGTGAGCGCCAGTTAGCTTCCTCCACCTCCCCTCGGCAGCCTCTATCTGCTTGTAGATCATCGCCAACCCCGCCTGCCGTGATCCTGGCCCTTTGGTTATGTCGGTCCTTGCACGGGGACCGGCGCGAAGAGCGACTCTATCGGGTTGGTGGTCCTCAAATGCCTCCAATGAAGAGCAGCCGGTAGTCGTAGAAGGTCAAGAGGGCTTCCTGGTCGTCTACAACCTTGGAGACCGCCTTGGGCCACTTCGCCCCAAACTCGGCAGCGAACGCCTCAATAGCTTTCACTGCTTCTTTCTTGTTCTCAGCCTCGGTGATCTCCTTTATGGCGGCCTTCGCCCTGCCATAAACGCTCTTGGGCATGGAGTCGAGAACATTTCTGATCTTGTGCACCCAGTCGCGCTGATGGCGCGTTGTGGGCAAGACATCCCTCACCGCCGCCCAGAAGCCCAAAGCTCCGTCTCCCAATGCCAGCTCCGGTGCTCTCATCCCTCGGCGTTTGAGGTCTCGGAGAAGCTGTGCCCAGCTCTCGGTAGACTCCCGGTAGCCGTCGGCCAACGCCACCAACTCCTTCTTACCCTCAAGCCTGGCTCCGACCATCACCAGGCAGCACAAACGGTCGTCTTGACCGAGTCTCACGTTGGTGTGAATGCCGTCTATCCAGATATAAACGTAGTCCCGCTTCGAGAGACCCCGGCTCATGAAGCCCTCCCGCTCAGATTGCCAGCTCTTCGTAAGGCCGGTGATGGTGGACGCAGAAAGCCCGGCCTCGGTACCGAAGAACTCTCTGAGGGCGGGCACGAAGTCCCCACTTGAGAGGCCATGGAGGTAAAGCAGCGGCAAGACCTCCGTTACCTTGGGCGAGCGGCGCATGTAGGGAGGGAGGATCACGCTCTTGAAGCGCCGCCCCTGGCCGTTCTCATCCACCCTCTTGTCGTTGACCCTGGGGGCATGGACCTCCACCGCCCCGGCTCCCAGGAGGATCTCACGCTCCCTGGCGTGCCCGTTGCGAACGACCAGGGCGTGGCCGTTTTCGTCGCGCTGGTCCTTAACCGCTTCGAGGTAGGCTTCTACCTCCGCCTCCAGTGCCTGGGCGAGCATCCTGCGCGCTCCCTGACGGGCGATCTCGTCGAGGTCGAGCATCGCTTCTTGATGGGCCTGCTCGTTTTGATGTAGTCTGTGCATTGCGCGGTGTATCCTCCCCGCCGACGTTGGCGCGTCGGCTGTTTTCAGTCGCTTATGGGGAAGGTACACCGCGTTCTCCGGGAAGTCCTCGTCCACAACTTTTGAGCATATCTCCCCGTCGTTTAGCTCAGATGCATACTGGCTGGGGGTTCTCCAACCTGACGGGCGCGATGTTCTGGTATCTGTATCAACTGCTCGGCGCTCAGAGTAAGGTCACAAGATGCGAGTTCTGCGGTAACGTGATCCTCAACGCTCATAAGAGCACTCGGTTCTGTCGTAACAATGGCGAATGCCGCAATAAATACGATAACCATTCTGGCAGGCGAGCCGAACGCGCCCGACGCAAATCTGCTGACACCAATTGACACCACCGAGGGAACCAAAGCTGTGCTCGCAAGGAATCGGGCGTTAGACGTCTCGCTGGCTTAAGGCTTCGCCTCAATGTAGAACCGCTGGCGGAACTGTTCTCCATGCACACCCCCACCTCATCAGTACGCTTGGCGTGAGCAGTAGCCGCTGAAGGCCGACAATTCCTCGTGGGCCGTCTGGACGAATTCGATGCGGTCGCCGACTTGTTGCATCTGCCAAAACTACCCAGCGTCAGGTGTACTTGCGGCCGAGAAGAGATGTCGCAAGCGAGGCTGTAAGCCAGACCGCAGCGAGGCCGAACATGGCAGTATAGCCAGCGGCGTCGGCCATAGCGCCGAGCAAAAGCGCTCCGGCTCCTACGCCGCCGTTGAACGCGGTCGAATACATAGCGTTTCCCACCGCGCGGTGTGGCGCTCCCACACCCTCGACCAGGATGATGTGGGTGCTGACCACGACTGTGCCGAACCCGACACCGAATAGCCCGGCTGCCAGCAACGGCCAGCCAGGTCCTGGAGCGAACGCCAATATAATTATTCCGAGCAGGGCAAGTAGCAACGCCGGCGCGACTAGCGTCGCCGCTCCGACACGATCGCAGAGGCGTCCGCCTAGAGGGCGCGCCACGACATTCGCGATAGAACTTACGAAGAAAAAGGCAGCAGGGTTTCCCAGACCGGTTTCCGATAAGTACAGGGCCGTGAACGAAACGACGCCACCATACGTGGTCGTCAGCAGGGCGAACGTGAGCGCCGGAAGCAGCAATCGCGGATCGCGGAAGGCGCCTCGCATACCGAGGGCGGGGGTCGCCGCTTCCCGATTCGGGAGCACAGGGCGCATCGCCGCTGCGACAACGACCGCTGCTGCGCCCGAGAACCCAGCGGCTAGGAAGGCCACTGCGAAGCCGAACTCCTCCACGAGAAGCAACCCCGTTCCCGTTCCGGCCAGCAGTGCCACGGTCTGAGCCAATCCATAGTATCCGAGTCCCTCTCCGCGCCTAGAGGCCGGCACGATTTCTGAGGCCGTCGTGTTTCCTGCTACGGTCGCTACGCCCCATCCCACGCCGCGGACCATGGTAAGCAAGAGGACCGCCGCGAGAGTGCCCGTCAGCGGATAGACTAGCGTGGCGGCGGCGAGAAGCACGAGACCGACGAGGAATACCGGCCTGCGATCGCGATCAGCGAGAACAGTCGGCATCTGCAAATTGATGAGCACCGCGAGGAAGAGATAGGCCGCATTCACGGTTCCGGCGAACAGCACGCTCCCGCCGATCTCGTTGACGAACAACGGTAGGACGGGAAGAACGAACTGATGACCCAGGTGGAAACCCCAAGCAGCCAGAAAAACCAGAACGAAGTTACGACTCCAGAGACGATCTTTCGCCATTGGCGCTCCTGGTATCAGCCCGAAGAAGGGTCGTAGTTTGCGCTTTGAACGGGAACCGGGCGAACCAACGGATCGTGCTCGCGTGCTGGCCATTCCGACGCAATCCGAGAGAAGGCCGGGTAAAAGTGATCAGAGTACCCGAGCCTCGCATTGGCTAGAAGGTTGTTGGTACCCGTCTTTACGGGCCGACCTCTAGCTTCGTGGTTGCGAGGGCCGCTACTTCCGTCCTTCATGGCGGTCGTACACACAGGCTGTCTACACTCCCGTTTTTGCTACCGCTTCTCCCGGCCAACCTAGGATGTTTTTGGCTTCCCGGCCCGCAAGCCGGTCCATGGGTCTGGTGCCTCGCGGACCGGCTACGAAAGGAGTTTCGGCGTGACACATCCTCGCGGGAATGAGAGAACTGACGGACTTCGCCGCTAGTCCAGCTCGCCACCGAGGAGAGAGGAGTACGGGCGGGGATTTATGTCCTCACCTCGTCGGGCACAAGCTGCTCAGCGTTGAGTGTAATCTGGAGCACCTCGAACTTCCTCGCACTGCTGAGGGGTGGTTGTACGAGCGACGGATCGAAGCTCTCTGCGTTGGCCACATCCGTCATGCTGTTCGCAGGCTCCGACAAACTCAGCCGCATCGATCCCCTCGCAGGGCGGCCGGTTCTCTCTAAGGCATCCATCGCTAGCCTCCTTTCTCCCTTGCCGTTTCAGGGCCGTGCCTGGGGACCAAATTCGGTCCTTAACAGCTGGGCCGCGTGCTCCTTTTGCACAAGCGCCGGTACGAGACCCTTGTCCTCCTTGCCGCTGCTTCCTTCCACACGTTATTATATCTCCAGCGGCCCGCACGTCATGAAGGGTTACTGGCAGCGTCCCAAAGAGACCGAGGCGGCCTTTATCGAGCGGGACGGCAAGCGCTTTCTCAGGACAGGAGATATGGAGATGTACGACGAAGAGGGATACTTCTTCATAGTCGATCGCCTCAAGCGCATGATCAACGCCGGCGGCTTCAAGGTCTGGCCCTCCGAGGTCGAGTCCACGCTCTACAAGCACCCCGCGATCCAGGAGGCCTGCGTCATAGGAGTGCCCGACCCCCGGCGTGGGGAGACGACAAAGGCCTTCGTCGTGTTGCGGGAAGAGGAGCGGGGCAAGGAGGTGACGCCCGAGGAGATCATTGAGTGGGCCAAGGCACAAATGGCGGCCTACAAGTACCCGCGTATAGTGGAGTTCACCAACGCTCTGCCGAAAAGCGGAACCGGCAAGATACTCTGGCGAGAGCTGCAGGAGCAGGAGCAACAGAAGGGTGCCCGGACCGGCTAGCGGAGAACCCATAACTGGCGGGACGGCATACGACGCCGAGTGTCATTTTAATTTGCGGAGAGAGGAGAGGCAGCACGGGACTGGAGTTTGTATGAGAAGGCTTCGGGTGTTGATGAGCAGGGAGGAGATCGTCGAGGAGCGCCTCCCTAACTCCACGGTCGTCGTGATAGACGTCTTTATGGCGACGACGACGCTGCTGACGATCCTGGAGAATGGGGCGAGGGTCGTCTTCCCCGTCGCGAGCCTGGAAGAGGGCGAGGCCATGAGTCGCAGGCTCGACGCTTCGCGGCTCTTAAAGGGCGGCGAGCAGGACGCCCTTATGATCGAGGGCTACGATTGCGGACCCTTCCCGGAGGAGTACCCGCCCGAGATGGTGTCCGGCAAGGACGTGGTGTATCTGACCACCAACGGCACGCGCGCCATCGGCAAGGCCGCCCCGGCTAAGGGGCTCCTGATCGGCTCTTTGCGCAACGCCCCTGCCGTTGCGCGCCACCTGCAAGAGACGGGCCCGGACTCCATCTACATAATCTGCGCCGGCTCCGGCGGACCTTCACCCTGGAGGACTTCCTGGGCGTCGCCACCATCCTCTCGCACTTGGACACGAGCGGCTGGCGTAAAAATGACGGCGCCTGGCTGGCGTTGGACTTTGCTAATCGCTGCCGGGAAAAGACGATGGAGGTTCTAAAACAGAGCCGGGCGGGCCGGTGGTTCTTTAAACACGACCGCATGGACACGTTCGAGTTCGTCGGGGACGTGGGAGCGAGCGAGCTGCTCGCCGAGGTAAAAGAGGGCCGGATGTGGCGCATGGAGAGCAAAGACCACCCGCCATGCGGGGCGCTGGGCGCGAGATAGGAAAAGGTGTAATGGCCGAGACCATACGGGTGCGCGAGGGGGAGCGGTTTGATCTCGAAAGGGTCGAGCGGTATCTCAGAGAGCGCATAGAGGGGCTGCCGGAGGGCAGGCTGGAGGTGTGGCAGTTCCCGTCCGGGGCCTCGAACCTGACTTACCTGGTCAAGATCGGGGGCTGGGAAGGAGTGCTGCGGCGCCCGCCCCTTGGGCCGGTGCCGCCGAAGGCGCATGACATGAGGCGGGAGTCTATGATCTTGACGAGGATCAACACTGTCTACCCGCTCGCCCCGAAGCCCTACTTCTTCTGTGAGGACGAGTCCGTGATCGGGGCGCCGTTCTACGTGATGGAGCGGCGAAAAGGCGTCGTCATAAATGCTTCCTTCCCGGAGGGCGTCGAGCCCACGCCCGAGTTGTGCCGCGGGATCTCCGAGACCGTGGTTAATACCATCGTGCAACTGCACGCCATAGACTACGAGGCGGCGGGGCTTTCGGACCTCGGCTACCCGGAGGGCTTCCTGGAGCGGCAGGTGAAGGGTTGGATCGGGCGCTACGACAAGGTGAAAACCGACGAGATAACGGAGGTCAGCGCGCTCACCGATTGGCTCGCGCGCAACATTCCCGAGAGCCTCCCGGCCACTATAATCCACAACGACTATAAGCTGAACAACCTGCTCCTGAATCCCGACGATCTCACCGAGGTTCGCGCCGTTCTCGACTGGGAGATGACGACTATCGGAGACCCGCTCTTCGACCTCGCCGTCTCGCTCTCCTACTGGGTTGAGCGTGACGACCCGCCGGAGCTGAAGCAGGTCATAATGGCTGTTACCTCGGAGCCCGGCTTCCTCAGCCGTAAGGAGTTCATGGAGCTCTATGCGGCGTTGAGCGGGCGTGACCTTTCTCGGATGCACTGGTACATGACCTTCGGATATTTCAAGCTCGCGGTGATCATCCAGCAGATCTACGCCCGCTGGAAAAAAGGACAGACCAAAGATCCGCGCTTCGCTGGCTTCGGAGAGCGGGTGCGCACTCTGATCGTCCACACTGAAGATCTCGCCCACAGGGGCGACCTCTAATGGAGCAGCAAAGGGCATCCGCACCGTCGGCGTCCTCAGTGTTGCCATGATGAGCGTGGATTTCAAGACATTCCGGGCCGGGATCGCCAAAGACATTCCCATGGACAGGAGCGAAGAGCCCGAGGATATCGCCGCCATCCTCTTTTTGCCTCGAAGGAGGCCGGCTTCATGAACGGCCGGGTCCTCTATGCCGCTGGGGAACCGCGGGCATGGACGTGATCGAGCGTTTGGAAGACGCTGGTCGGGGAACGCTCCAGGGCAGTATCGAACATCGTGGAAAAGGGGCGGTGCGGAAGGTCGCTGAGGCCATCAGCGATCCTAGCCCGCTCTACGTGGGCGAGGTGGCGGTGAAGAAGAGCGCTACGTAAGTTTATCGCGTCGCCGACCTTCCCGCGCACCTTCGAGTACGGGGAGATAGAGGGCATGGACTGGCCGGGGAGCAGCATGATTCACGGCGAGCACCGCATCCGCTGCGAGCGGCGGCCGCTACGGGTGGGGAGGAGGTCCTCTGCCGTACGGTGCTCAAGGACCACTACGAGAAGAAGGGCCGTGTCGGGCTGCTGGGCTTCGTGGTTGTGGAGCGCTCCGGCGAGAGTCCCTCTGGAGAACGCCTCTTCACCATGAAGGACGTCGCCGTCGTGCCCCCCGCCTTGAGGAAGAGCCCGACGACGTGAGCGCCGCTAAACCTACCTGGGAGATCGGGGACGAGCTCGAAGAGAGAGTGCTGCCGCGGTGATGCGGTTGCAGCTCATCGAGTACGCCGGAGCCTCTGGGGACTACAACCCGCTCCACACGATAGACGAGGCCACTTACGCGGCGGGCTGAAGGGCATTATAACCCACGGCATGCTCACCCTCGCTACGATGGGCCTCCTCTTCTCTCCCTATCTAGAGCACGGCTACGTAAAAGAGGTTCGCGCCCGCTTCTTCGGAATGGTTTACGTCGGTGACGAGTTGACCGTAGGCAGCCGGGTCACCAGAGCGGAGAAGACCGAGGAGGGGTGTCTTCACGCCTTGAAGGTAGGCGCGAAGAGGGGGGAGGATATCGTCGCCTCGGATACTGTGATCTCCCTGGTCTACGAGATGTCCGGCACGAGCTGCCAGTATATGCTTGAATGTAAGAAGCGTCGCAAAGGAGAGCACATTGATCGGAAGAGGAGTAGCGGAAGCAGTTATCGTGGGGGCAGTTCGCACCCCGATAGGCAAGCACAGCGGGGCGTTGAGCCCGGTGCGGCCCGACGACTTGGCCGCGCTTACCCTTGAAGCCCTGATGAAGAGGACAGGCATGCCGCCCGAGGAGGTAGAAGACGTCTATATGGGGTGCGCCAATCAGGCCGGGGAGGACAACCGCAACGTCGCGCGGATGGCTGTTCTCCTGGCTGGCTTCCCGGAAAGGGTGGGCGGGACCACCATCAACCGCCTCTGCGGCTCGGGGCTGGACGCCGTGGCGAACGCCGCGCGGGCCGTCATGGTTGGGGAGGCCCACGCCTACGTGGGGGCCGGAGTGGAGTCCATGAGCCGGGCGCCCTGGGCCGTACCCAAACCCGAACGCGCCTTCCCGACCGGCAGCACGACGATGTACGACACCACCTTGGGCTGGCGCTTCGTCAACCCCAAGATGGAGGAGATGGGCCACATCGACTCCATGGGGATGACCGCCGAGAACCTGGCGCAGGAGCGCTACGAGATCACCCCCGACGAAGACGAACCCGAAAGGATGGTCAGCGAGTATAAGGTCTCTCGGGAGGACCAGGACCGGTTTGCCCTGCGGAGCCACAAGAAGGCTATAGCCGCGACCGACGAGAAGCGCTTCAGGGAAGAGATCGTGCCCGTCCCCGTAAAGAGGCGTAAGGGTGAGGAGCTTGTCGAGGCCGACGAGGGCCCCAGGCGCGACGCCTCGCTGGAGACGCTTGCCAAACTCAGGCCAGCCTTCAAGGAGGGGGGAAGCGTGACGGCCGGCAACTCCAGCTCCCTAAACGACGGGGCGGCGGCGGCGCTCGTGGTTTCGGCCGAGTTCGCCCGTGCCCACGGCCTGAAGCCGATGGCGAAGATAAGGAGCATGGCGACCGCCGGGGTGCCGGCCCGGGTGATGGGGATAGGTCCGGCGCCCGCCACCAAGAAGGCCCTCGAGAGGGCAGGGATCTCCTTGGACGACGTGGGGCTCGTCGAGCTCAACGAGGCATTCGCCGCGCAGGTCCTAGCGGTCCTGAACGAGTGGGGGATGGACCCGGAGGACGAGCGCCTGAACCCGAACGGCGGGTCCATCGCCCTCGGGCACCCTTTGGGTGCCTCCGGCACTCGCATCCTGACCACCCTCGTGCACGAGATGGGGCGCAGGCCCAAGGTCCAGTTCGGTCTGGCAACCATGTGCATCGGCGTCGGGCAGGGCATCGCCATGGTGGTAGAGAAGGTGGAGTGACCGGCACGGCGGGAGGTAACTCGTTTTACGCAATATACGATGCGCGTCTCGACGGTCAGAGCTCGACCGCCAAGACAACCCGGACGAATGGAGGCGGCAAAATGACCATGACGCAGAAGGACGCCAAGCTCTCCGAAGAGCTCGCCCACCGGGCTCGGGCATCCGATTTTCTCGGAATAGATACCCACCTCACGGACGAGGAGCGCCGGGTACGCGACGACGTACGCTCTTTCGTTAAGGAGAGAATAAAACCCAACATAAAGGAGTGGTGGGAGAAGGCGATCTTCCCGCGGGAGATCGTGCCGGAGATGGGGGAGTTGGGCTTGCTGGGGATGCACCTCGAGGGCTACGGGTGCGCCGGGAAGAGCGCCGTCTCGTACGGGCTGGCCTGCATGGAGCTAGAGGCCGGCGACTCGGGCTTGAGGACCTTCGTCTCGGTACAGGGATCGCTCGCCATGTCCGCGATCCGCAGGTTCGGCTCCGAGGAGCAGAAGCAGAAATGGTTGCCTAGGATGGCGAGAGGCGAGGCGATAGGGTGCTTCGGACTCACCGAGCCCGAGTCGGGTAGCGACCCGGCCAGCATGACGACCTTCGCGCGCAAGGAAGGCTCTGATTGGGTGCTTAACGGCCGCAAGCGCTGGATCGGGATGGGGACCATCGCAGACGTGGCCGTGGTCTGGGCCCGGACCGATGAGGAGGACAACCCCGTGCGCGGCTTCCTAGTCCCCACAAACACCCCGGGGTTCTCCGCCAAGGACATCACCCTGAAGCTCTCGATGCGCGCCTCGGTGCAGTGCGACCTCGTATTCGAGGACTGCCGGCTCCCTTTGGAGGCGATGCTCCCGGAGGCCAAGGGCCTGCGCGGGCCGTTCTCCAGCCTCAACGAGGCCAGATACGGGATCGTGTGGGGTGCCATGGGCGCCGCCAGGGACTGCTACGAGTGCGCCCTGGAGTACTCGAAGAATCGCGAGCAGTTCGGGAAACCCATAGCTTCTTTCCAGCTTACGCAGCAGAAGCTAGTCGAGATGATGCTCGAGATCCAGAAGGGCACCTTGGTCGCGCTGCACATAGGGAGGATGAAGGACGAGGGTACTTTACGCCCCGAGCACATCTCCTTCGGCAAGCTCAACAACGTCCGGGAGGCGATAAAGATAGCGCGGGAGGCGCGCACTATCCTCGGCGGCAACGGCATAACGCTCGACTACCCCATCATGCGGCACGCCAACAACCTGGAGAGCGTGCGGACCTACGAGGGCACAGACGAGGTACACACCCTGATCCTGGGCAACGCCATAACCGGCATCCCCGCTTTCAAGTAGGAAGCCTCGCCGCGCAGAGCTTGGGGAGCTGCCGGTCGTAGCCAGGGAGAAGGCTTGGCGAAGGTGAGAGGAGAAGAGATGACTGGGGAGAGGTCCGAGGCCTTATCCGAACTGCTGGTAGGGATCGCCGGCGAGCATGCCGACGACAACACCCCGATTCGCGAAGGCGAGTCCGTGACTCAAACACTCGTCGTCCCCAGCGTAAGCTGGTGCTGCAATAGAGATGAGATTCTATGATCGACAAACGGGTTGCTACACTCACTCAAGCTGTTTCGGATGTTAAAGATGGATCGACTATCTTGATCAGCGGATTCGGCATTGCCGGGATTCCGATCGACTTATGCCATGCGCTCATCGACCGCGGCGCTACCGACCTTACTTTGGTGACGAACAATGCGGGCAGCGGGCATACAGACGTAGCGGCGCTGCTCAAGGCCGGGTGCGTGCGCAAGATCGTCTGCTCGTATCCGCGCTCGGCCGGGTCCATCTGGTTCGAAGAGCTCTACCGGGCGGGCAAGATAGAGCTCGAGCTCGTTCCACAGGGAACGCTCAGCGAGCGGATGCGCGCCGGAGGGGCCGGTCTGGGAGGTTTCTATACCCCAACCGCAGGGGGCACCCTCCTTGCCAAGGGCAAGGAGACGCGGGAGATCAATGGCCGCGAGTACCTGCTGGAGTACCCTATTCGCGGCGACGTTGCGCTCATCAAGGCTGATCGGGCCGATCGGTGGGGGAACCTGACCTACAGCAAGTCCGCGCGGAACTTCGGCCCGACCATGGCCACGGCGGCCGACCTCACCATCGTTCAGGTCCGGGAGATCGTTGAGCTCGGCGAGCTCGATCCCGAGTGTGTTATCACTCCCGGAATCTTCGTTAATCGAGTAGTCGAAGTTGGAGCTTCATCATGATTCAACCCTTAACTCGTGAGCAGATGGCCGCGCGGGTCGCGCGCGACATCCCCGACGGAAGTTACGTGAACCTCGGGATCGGCGTGCCGACACTCGTTGCTAACTACGTGCCCGCCGAACGCGAAGTGATCTACCACAGTGAGAACGGTGTTCTCGGCATGGGACCTGCGCCGAAGCCGGGCGAAGAAGACCCCGACCTCATCAACGCGGGGAAGCAGCTCGTGACGCTGCTTCCGGGGGGCTGTTACTTCCATCACACCGATGCTTTCGTTATGATGCGCGGCGGCCATCTCGATCTGACCGTCCTGGGAGCGTTCCAGGTCTCGGAGACCGGCGACCTAGCGAACTGGATGACCAGTGACCAGTATCTGCCGCCCGCCGTCGGTGGTGCCATGGATCTCGCCATCGGGGCAAAGCGCGTGTTCGTGGTGATGGAGCACACGACACGCCGAGGTGAGCCGAAGATTCTCAAGACGTGCACGTACCCGCTTACGGGAACTGGCGTCGTCGACCGCATCTACACCGACTTGGCCGTTATCGACGTGACCGACGAGGGGCTCGTTGTTCGCGAGATGATCGACGGCTTCGACCTCGAGGACCTGCAGGAGCAAACTGACGCACCACTTCGGTCGGCCGACGACTTGTCCCTGCTCGTACACCGGACCGAGGTGGATCTTTCCTCGGGCCTCTGAGGCAGACCGTTCCAGGCCCTGGCGTCCGGAAGGTCGCTTGTGGCCTACACGAAGGTGTGATGCTGGGTGCTTACTGGTGGGCGCTGGTGTTCCTGGTCGAGCATTCGACAACTGACGGGATACCTGGCCGTGACTTGTTGCTGCCCGGAAGTTTTACGAGTCGCAGCGGGCTTTCTACAAACCTATGTTTAGTAGCAGCATAACGCTGCGTAACCCGCGACCAGCTCGAAATTGCTCGTGTAACAAAACGTAGTTGACCTCACAAGAGCCATGTTGGTACACTACTTTGCGGAGAAGGGTATACCTCAATTCTGTTCGGGGTTAGAGAAAGGTGGGGCGGATGGGGAACGCTTATGGCAGAGAGACGCATAGTTCTCTCGCGCCTGCGCATCGTTCGGACCGCCAAGCGGGCAACTCCGAACCCGGCCGTTTGAATACACACCTGTCGCCAGATGATCGAAAGAGCGGCTCTTGGGTGCTGCGCGGTGGAATTCCAGCGTGTTCGGCGTTGGATGGTTAATCTCTGTCTTCGGGTAAGCGCAAACGCCTAGTTTGATTGAAGGAGACGAAATGAGCGTACGAGAAGGACTTAGTGTGCCAAGAAGGCTCGGAGTTGTGATGGTAACTGCGATAGTTGCCGTTTTTTTGCTGGTATCTTGCAGTAGCGGCGGTGACAAGGGTGGCAAGGGTGAGGGTGGATCCGCTGAGAGCGCGGAGGAGTACCCCTCTCAGGAAATAAGAGAGATTGTACCTTACGCTGCGGGCGGGCCGACCGACCTCGCAGGGCGCGGGATTGCGGCGTACTTCGAGGATTCTCTCGGCCAGCCGGTTGTGGTGGAGAACCAGGAAGGGGCTTCCGCCACCATTGGCACCACCGAACTCGTGAACAGTGAGCCCAATGGCTATACCCTAGAGATGGCCACCACCTCGCCACTTGTACTGGTACCTCTTCTCGAGAACCTTCCGTATGACAAGGACGACGTCGAAACAATATGCGTGACTATAGAGACCCCGGCGGTGTTGGCGGTGCGCCAAGACTCGGAGTACGAGACGGCAGAGGAGTTTCTTGAAGCGGCGCAGGCCAACCCCGGCACGCTCAGCGTCGCCCTCCCCGGCGCGAACACTCCCCAGGGCGTCGAGTTGCAGCGGCTGGCCGATGAGTACGGTGTAGTGGTTACGCCGGTCCCCTTTAACGGCGACTCCGAGGCGGTCGCCGCGCTGCTCGGTGGGAACGTCGACGCGCTCTTCGATCCTGCCGGCGATGTTGTCTTCGACAGGCTCGAATCCGAGGAGTTCCGGGCGCTCGCCGTCGGCTCCCCTGAACGTGTTCCTTACCTTCCGGATGTCCCGACGCTCGCCGAGCTGGGCTACGAAACGCTAACCCTCAGCACCTCAACTTACGGCCTCGTGGCCCCGAAGGGCACCCCTTCTGACCTAATTAGCGAGCTGGAATCCACGTGCCAGGCCGCGCTTGAAAACCCAGAAACCCGCGAGCAGATCGGCGAGAGGTACATTCCCGAGCAATTTATAGGCAGCGAAGAGTTCCGGACCTTGTTGGACGAAGCGTGGGAGACCTATCAGCCCATTCTGGGGGGATGAGGGAGCTTCGTAGGCTACGCTGAGTAAAGGAGATCCTCTTGACCTTGACCAAGAGGGGCAGCTTCTTGCTACTACTGGGAACGCTGGCGGTGCTTCTGGCTTCGTGTAGCGGCGGTGGGGGTGGTGGTGGGGGTGGATCCGCTGAGAGCGCGGAGGAGTATCCTTCCGATACCATTACCATGCTTGTGCCGTACACGGCGGGTGGGCCTACGGACCTGGCGGCGCGCTCCGTCGCAACGTGTTTCGAGGGGGAGTTCGGCCAGACGCTCGTGGTGGACAACAGGCCGGGGGCGGGTGGAGCCCTGGCGATGAACGAGTTAATCAACAGCGAGGCTGACGGGTACACGATCAAGGTCATCGCCGCCCCCGCAACGGTGATCACGCCCTACGTGGAAGAAAACGTCACTTACACTGAAGACGATTTCGTGACGATCGGGGTCATAACGGAGATTCCGTCCGTGCTGGCGGTGAGCAGCGCGTCGGAGTACGAGATGGCGGAGGAGTTCTTCGATGCGGCACAGGCCAATCCTGGCGCACTCAACGTGGGGGTGCCGGGAGCCACCACCTCTCAGAGCATCGAGCTTCAGCGGTTGGCTGAAGAGTACGGCGTCCAGGTGACCACGGTTCCTTTCAACGGCAACGCGGAGCTTACGGCCGCCCTGCTCGGCAACAACGTTGACGCCATCTTCGTCAACGCCTCGGAGGACATACTCGACTACTTCGAATCTGGAGAGTTCAGGCCGCTTGCCGTCAGCCCGGCGGAGAGGGTCGAGTACCTGCCAGATGTGCCCACTTTAAGAGAGCTGGGCTACGAGACCCTCACTTACAGCACCTCGATTTTCGGCCTCGCGGCGCCGAGTGGCACCCCTCCTGAAATCGTTAGCACGCTGGAGGATACGCTCAGCACCTGCCTTGAAGACCCACAAGTCCGCGAGCAGCTCGGCGAGAATTACGTCCCGGATGAGTTTGTCGGCAGCGAAGAGCTGAGGAGAAGGCTGGATGAGATAGTGAGCGTGTACAAACCCGTAGTGACCTCATAACCGGAAAGGAAAGCCAAGGGTAGTGATACACTCGTTTGTTCGCTGGAGCCATTCTCCGTTTCGGAGCCACTGACGTGTACCGTCTAGGAAGCGTTGTTCCTTTGCTGCTGGGCATATTCGCGCTTGTAATGGCGTATAGCCTCCGTATTGGAGAGTTTACCAGGCCCGGACCGGGATTATGGCCGTTCCTCATCAGCGTGACGATTGTGCTGAGCTCTATTGCGCTACTGGCAACAGAGCGCGATGCTCGCGATTATGAGCGACTTACGGCGCGCACCAAGTTTATTGTCTTCGGGCTCTTGGCGCTGGGTGTGTTCATCCTGCTCTTTTTGCAGATCGGCTTCATAATTCCGGGCTTCCTCATTTTTGTTTTCTGGTTTAGATTCCTCAGTAGGGAGCCGTGGGGTTTAACGTTGATCATCGCCGTGCTCTGTACGGCGGGGTTCTATATTTTGTTCGACCTGTTGCTGGGGGTTCCGTTTCCGGAAGATATAGTCGCATCGCTCTGGGGAGGGTAGATGGAGGTATTCGGAAATCTGCTAACGGGCTTCGAGGTTGTGTTTCAGCCTACAAACCTTCTCTACGTCTTTGTAGGGGTCCTCATCGGCACGGTGATCGGGGTGTTGCCGGGCCTCGGGCCCACGGCCACGATAGCCCTGCTGCTGCCGCTGACGTACACCATCCCCCCGGAGGCGGCTATAATCATGCTGGCAGGTATCTACTACGGTTCCATGTATGGCGGGACCATTACCTCTGTTTTGTTGCAGTTGCCCGGCGAGGCTGCATCGGTCGTGACGGCCCTCGACGGCTACCAGATGGCGCGGCAGGGGAGGGCCGGACCGGCTTTAGGCATAGCAGCCATCGGCTCGTTTATAGGGGGGACCGTTTCGGTAGTGGGGTTGACCCTTTTTGCTCCTCTGATGGCGAGTGTCGCGCTGCGTTTCGGCCCCCCGGAGTTTACTGCCCTGACGGTGCTGGGTATATTGCTGGTCACTTACCTGGGAACTAAATCGTTCGCGAAGAGTCTCATCACCGCCGGGTTCGGTCTTCTGCTGGCCACCGTCGGCCAGGACCCGGTGGCGGGAACAGCGCGCTTTACGTTCGGGGTTCAAGACTTGATCAGTGGGCTGGATTTCATAGCCATTGCCATGGGGCTATTCGGCGTGGGGGAGATCCTGTACAACCTTGAAAAGGAAAATGGGGCGTCCATGGTCAGCTCCAGGATATCTCATATCTGGCCCACCATGAGGGACTGGGCCCAATCGAGGGGCGCGATCCTCCGCGGCTCCGTCCTCGGCTTTTTTATAGGGGTTCTTCCCGGCGGTGGCGGAGTGGTCTCTTCTCTGGCCTCCTACGCGATGGAGAAGCGGCGCGCGAGGGAGCCGCAGAGGTTCGGAAAAGGAGCAATAGAAGGGGTAGCGGGCCCCGAGACGGCGAACAACGCGTCGTCCACCTCGGCGTTCATTCCCCTGTTAACTCTCGGCATACCCTCCAACGTGGTGCTGGCCCTTCTCTTCGGCGCGCTCTTGTTGCAGGGGATCACTCCGGGCCCCCAGCTTATTAGCGAGAACCCCGAGATCTTCTGGGGGGTGATCGCTTCCATGTATGTCGGCAACCTCATCCTTTTGATTTTGAATATACCCCTGGTCGGGGTATTCGTGCAGTTGCTGCGGGTACGTGCCGGCATTCTGGCCCCCATAGCCCTGATGGTAACCATGGTGGGTGTCTTTAGCGTCAACAATAACGTCTTCGACATGTGGGTCGTGCTCGTCTTCGGCGTGTTGGGTTATGTGATGCGTAAGACCGGGTTCGAACCGGGGCCTTTGGTACTCGCCTTTGTTCTGGGTGCGATCATGGAGCGTTCGTTCCGCCAATCTCTGCTAATCTCGAATGGAGATCCGTTCATCTTCTTCACCCGCCCGATCTCGGGTACCATCCTGGGGTTGGTGGTACTGATAATAGCGATCTCTGCCTTCCAATTCTTCAAGAGGAGGCGGGCAACCGTCACTGATGAACTCGATGACGAAGTTCAGCGCTGAGGAACTGAGGCGCTTTGCGGGCCAATGTTTGGCCAGGGTAGGCGTCCCCGAGGAGGAAGCCGCGTTGATCGCCGAGACGATGGTGGAGGCGGACGCGCGGGGGATACATAGTCACGGTCTTATGCGCCTACCGGTCTACGCTCAGCGCATACGCAAGGGGTACATCCTCAGAGAGGCGAGGACCGCCGTAGAGGCAGAGACGAACACTACCGCGCTGTTGGATGGCTGCTTCTCTGCCGGGCAGATAGTGGCGACCCGGGCTATGAGGCTGGCTATCGAGAAGGCGGAGAGCCAGGGGCTGGGTGCCGTGGCGATAAAGAACAGCAACCACTTCGGCATCGCTGCACGCTACGCTCTGCTGGCGAGCCGGAGAGATCTGGTCGGGATAGCCATGAGCAACACCACTCCCCTTATACCACCTGCGGGCGGTGCGGAGAAGACCATCGGCAACAATCCGATCGCGATCGCCGTGCCTTCGAACAACGACTACCCGTTCGTGCTGGACATGGCGCTCAGCAGCGTCGCGCTGGGGAAGGTCCTGTTCGCTCGCTCCAAGGGAGCCTCTATCCCCGATACTTGGGGTGTCGATAAGAGCGGTGCGCCGACGACGGATCCCTCCGAAGTACTCGAGGGCGGCTTTATAACCCCTGCGGCGGGCCCAAAGGGCTTCGGGCTCGCCTTGATTGTGGAGGCGCTCACGGGGATCCTCGCCGACGGTGCGTTCGCGAAGGAGATCCCCTCCATGTATGACCTGACGCAACGGCAGTCAGTCTCTCACTTTATGCTGGCCATAGACCCCGCGCGCTTCATACCGATAAACGTCTTTAGGGAGAGGATGTCGTTGCTCTCCGCGTACGTCAAAGAAGCCAAGAAAGCCAAAGGGGTGGATGAGATTTTTCTGCCAGGAGAGATGGAATTCTCTCTGGAGAGGGAGAGGCTGAAGTCGGGCACCCCCGTCGAAGAGAGCGTGTTGAAAGAGCTAAAGGAGCTGGCTTTGACGCTCGAGGTTCCTTTCTCCGAATAAACCCTCGCCAGCTGCGTGTTCTCCGAGACAGCGAGCACTTCCAGCGGATTTGGTTGAAGGCAAATGGTCTGCGTCTGAAGCTCGAACGGGGGGAGGCGGCCCTGGGATGTTTCGTGAGCTTTCCTTTCCCCGCGCTCGTCGAGCTCGCCGGGTATGCGGGGTTCGATTTTGTGGTTATACAGCGTTAATCAAGAATCTTGACCCGGATCAGATCATGAAAGGATGAAAGCCTACTCCGAAGACCTCCGCCGGAAGATAGTGGCCGCCCTCAAACGTGGGACCTCCAAGGCCCAAGCTGCCCGCCTGTTCGACGTTAGCCTCTCCTCGGTCAAGCGTTATGCGAGAAAGGCACGACAGAGGGACTCCCTCGCGCCGAAGAAGGGCTCCGGAAGATCTCACAAACTCAACGAGAACGCCGCTAGACTCCTCGAAGAGGACATAAAGGAACGCCCTGCGGCTACCGTTGAACAAAGGCGCCGTTTCCTAGAGCACCTCACCGGCAAGACCCTTAGCAACTCCACCGTACGTCGGCTCCTGAAGCGCCTCGGTTTCAGCCGTAAAAAGGGGCTGTGGGGGCGATGGAGCGAGACGAGTTCTTGAGGGCGGCTTGGCGAGCGATGGTAGCCGGGGCGCTAGACCCTCAGCGGCTGGTGTTCGTCGATGAGATGGGGGCGAACACCGCCCTTTGCCCGCTATACGCTTGGTCCAAGCGCGGCGAGCGGGTGCGCATGAAGGCACCGCGCAACCGCGGGCCGAACACGACGCTGCTTTCGAGCATGAGCGTGGAAAGTATGGGCCCGTGCCTAGCAGTGGAGGGCTCCATCAACGCCGTGGTGTTCGAGACCTACGTCGAGAAGATGCTCGCGCCCACGCTTCAGCCGGGGCAGATCGTGGTGATGGACAATCTCTCTGCCCACAAGGGCCAGAGGGTCAAAGAGCTCATCGAGAGGCAGGGTTGCGAGTTGTTGTACCTGCCGCCCTATTCGCCGGACTTCAACCCCATCGAGGAAGCCTTCGCTAAGATCAAGGGCATCCTGCGAAAAGCCGAGGCTCGCACCCGTGAAGCACTAGTCGAGGCTATGGGATCGGCGATCTCGGCGATTAGCCCCCAAGACGCTCGGGGCTTTTTCGGCCACTGTGGGTACGACACGCAGGTTCAATCGTTATGACGAACGCTGTAGAGAGCTTGCGCACCTACGAGGGCACCGACGAGATGCATATCCTCATCCTGGGCGACGCGATAATGCTAAACTGAAACCGACCTTGCGCCTGAGGAACTGACCCGCGAGGATTGGGACGTGAAACGTACCGTAACCGCGATTGACCGGCACCGTGCGAAAGCGTCGCCGGTCTTGTGGTCGTTGCAGAGGATGGTGGCCCGGCGGGGAAAGATGAGGGTAAGTCGACTTAGACGCCATTCGGGTGACGGTCGAATTCACTCTTTCGTCTGGAAGGAGGAGTTAAGTGTCGAAGGCGGAAGAAGAGCCGCGCTCGCGGTTAGGGGTGGGTCAAAGTAAGGCGGCGCCGGATCTGGGGAATCTCTTCCGCCCGCGATCCATCGCGATCGTGGGCGTCTCCCAGGACTTCACCACGATCGGCGGTAAGCCCATGCGTAACCTCCTCGCGCACGGGTACAGGGGCGATATCTACCCGGTCAACCCACGCTACGAGGAGGTGGGAGGGCGCACATGCTACCCGTGCCTGCTGGAGGTGCCGGGGGAGGTGGACCTCGCCCTCGTCCCCGTCTCCCAAAGGCGCACGCTCGACGTCCTGCGCAACTGCGCTGCGAAGGGGGTGCGACACGTCATCCTCTTCGGGGCCGGCTTCGCCGAGACGGGCGAGGAGGGGCGCCTGTTGCAAGAGGAGGTGCTGCGCGTCGCGCGGGAGGCCGGCATCAGGCTGGTCGGCCCCAACTGCATCGGCTGTTTGAACGCCAGGGACGGCATCCCCATGGGCTTCTCCACCTCCTTCGAGGCGGAGGACTTCCTCCCAGGTCCCGTAGCGCTCGTCTCCCAAAGCGGTGCGCTGGGGTACGCGCTCTTCGCCCTCGCCCAGGAGGAGAAGTTGGGATTCTCCTACGCGGCGAACACCGGCAACCAGGTGGACCTCGACACACTAGACTTGGCCTCTTTCATGCTGGAGGACGAGCCCACCCGGCTCGTCATGTGCTACCTGGAGAGCGTCCCGAGCGGGGAGCGGCTGGTGGGACTCGCTCGCCGCGCCCGCGAGCTCGGCAAGCCGCTCATCGTCCTCAAGGCCGGCCGGTCGGAGCTCGGCAAGAAGGCCGCCCTCTCCCACACGACCTCCCTGACCGGTTCGGACAGGGTCTTCCGGGCGGTCGCCCAGCAGCACGGTATAGTCCAGGTTGACGACATAGACGACACTTTGGACGCGATGGAGATCTTCGCCCGCCAGAAGACGGCCCGCGGGCGGCGGGTCGCCGTCGTCACCACCTCCGGCGCCACAGGCATAATGACGGCCGATCAGTGCGAGGAGCAGGGCCTGGAGATGACAACGCTTCGCGAGTCCACCCGAGAGCGGCTGAGGAGCGTTATTCCCAATTACGGCTCCGCGATGAATCCGGTGGACATAACCGCCCAGGCCCTCAACGACCGAAGGATATTCCGCGAGACGCTCCGCACCCTCGTCGAGGCCGACGAGACGGACATCGTCGTTTTCACAACGACCTTCGGTCGCGACCTGCTGAAGATTATGTGCGCGGAGATGGCGCAGATCGACGCGGGGACCCATAAGCCGGTCGTAGCCGTCCTCACCGGGGCCCGGGACGTGATCGGCGGAGGGTGGGAGGTGCTCAGGGAGGCGGGCGTCCCCGTCTACCGGTCCCCGAAGAGCGCGACGGTCGCGGTGACCCGGCTGGTGCGGTTCAGCGAGTTCCGGGAGGGCGCGCCAGCGACATCCGCCGCTGGCGAGGACGCCCCCGTGCCCGTTGGGGACGCGCGGGGCGTCTGGACGGAAGAGCGGGCCAAGAGAGAGCTTCCCCAGATCGGGATCCCGGTGCCGAAGGGCGAGGTGGTCCGGAGCCGGGAGGAGGCGGAGCGCATAGCCGGAAGCCTGCGATACCCGGTGGTGGCGAAGGTGATCTCGCCGGACGTCCTGCACAAGACGGACGCCGGAGCCGTGAGGGTTGGGATCGGGGGGGCCGACGGCCTCGTCCGGGCCTACGACGAGATAACCCGCTCCGCGCTGGAGCACGTGCCAGGGGCGGTGATCCGAGGCGTGCTCGTCGAGGAGATGATCGAGGGGCCCGGGATCGAGATGTTCGTCGGGGTCGAGGACGACCCCCAGTTCGGGCCGGTGGTCCTGTGCGGGCTCGGCGGGGTGTTCGTCGAGGTGCTGAAGGACGTCACCATCCGGCGCGCCCCGATCGGCGTTGAGGAGGCGCGCCGGATGCTCGCCGGGCTGCGGGGCTACCCACTGCTCGTGGGGGCTCGGGGCGGTCCGAAGATGGACGAGGAGGCGCTGGCCGTGGCCCTATCGAAGGTCTCCCTATTCGCCCACCGCAACCGCGGAGCCATAAAGGAGATGGACGTGAACCCGGTGGTCGTCATGGAGGAGGGCAGGGGCGTCATCGCCCTGGACGCCATGCTCTCCTGGAGAGACGAGGGTACGGGAGCGGAAGGAGGGGGTTAGGTTGGATTTCTCACTGCCAGAGGGCGTCCTGGAGCTCAAGGAGGCCGTGCGCGAGTTCGTGTCGGCGGAGGTGGACCCGCGGGCGCAGGAGATAGAGGAGACGGAGATGATTCCCGAAGAGATCCTGGCTCGAAGCCGCGAGCTCGGGCTTTTCGGGCTCTCCATCCCCAAGGAGTATGGGGGCGCTGGCATAGAAATGGTGGGGAAGTGCGCGATCTACGAGGAGATCGGCAAGACCTCCAACGCCTTCACCACTGTGATCGGGGGGCACACCGGCATAGGCTCGGTCGGCATCGTCGATCTCGGTAACGGGGAGCAGAAGCGCAGGTACCTCCCGCCGATGGCGCGCGGCGAGCTCATCGGCGCCTTCGCCCTCACCGAACCCCAGGCCGGGACCGACGCCTCGAATGTCAAGACCCACGCGGTCCGCAAGGGCGACAAATTCATCCTCAACGGCCAGAAACGCTACATCACCAACGGACCGATAGCGGGGATCCTGACTGTCATGGCCGTCACTGACCCCGAGAAGGGGCCGAAAGGAATAACGGCGTTTATCGTGGAGAGGGAATTCCCCGGCTTTCGGATCGGCAAGGTAGACCGGAAGATGGGGCTGCACGGCTCGCACTCTGGGGAGCTGATTTTCGAGGATTGCGAGGTGCCGGCGGAGAATATGCTCGGCGAGGAGGGCCGGGGCTACGCCAACGCCCTGCGGGTGCTCGCTAATGGCCGCGTCGGCCTCTCCGCCCGCAACCTGGGCTCGTGTATGAAGTTACTGGAGATGTCGATGAAACACGCCGCGACGCGCGAGCAGTTTGGTAAGCCCATCTTCGAGCAGCAGGTGATACAGCACTACCTGGCCGAGATGGCCCTCGAGACAGAGGTGCTGCGTTCGATGACCTATAGGGTGGCGTGGATGGTGGACGAGGGGATGAACGTTATCAAGGAGGCGGCGATGGTTAAGCTGTTCGGCTCCGAGGTGTACGGGCGGGTCGTGGACAAGGCGGTCCAGATCCACGGTGGGCAGGGCTACATGTTGGAGGCCGGCGTCGAGCGCTACTACCGCGATGCGCGCGTAGCCCGCATCTACGAGGGAACGTCGGAGACTCAGAAGAACATCATCGCTGCGCGCCTGAAGAGGGAGTTTCTCTAATGCACCTCACAAGCGGCGGATCTTCGCAGGCAAGATAGGGGTGTGAAGCGCTGGGAAAGACTTGCGCTTTTTACTGCTGGATCTCTGGCGGCCGATGCGTTAAAAACGAGAGTAGAGGTGGAAGATGATAGTCGAGAAGGTGGCCGTTATTGGCTCGGGGGTTATGGGGCGGGGAATCGCTCACGTTGCGGCCCTCGGCGAGTTTGACGTGAGGCTGCACGATGTCGAGCGTGCGGCCCTGGAGCGGGCTGTGCGAAACATAGAGCAAGAGATGAACAAGGCCATCAAGCGGGGCAGGCTGGGCGAAGAAGCGGCAAAAGAGGCGCTCGGGCGGATCTCGACCACCGACGACCTGCGGGAGGCTGTATCGGATGCAGACCTGGTGATAGAGGCCGTCCTGGAGAAGATGGACCTCAAGCTCGAGATCTTCGGCAAGCTCGACGGGTGGTGCAAGCCGGAGGCTGTGCTCGCGACCAACACCTCGACGATGAGCCCGACCGAGATCGCTGCCGGGACTGGGCGTCCCGACCGCTGCATCGCCATGCACTTCTTCAACCCCGTGCACCGGATGAAGCTGGTCGAGCTGATCCGAGGCTTAGAGACGACCGACGAGACTGTCGAAGTGGCGCGCGGCGTCGCGGAGAGGATGGGCAAGGAGACCGTCGAGGTCAACGAGTTCCCCGGCTTCGTTACGAGCCGGATCAGCTGCCTGGTCGGCAACGAGGCGATGAACATGCTAGTTGAGGGCGTGGCGAGCGCCCCGGACATAGACAAGGCGCTGAGGCTCGGCCTCGGCTACCCGATGGGGCCGTTGGAACTCGCCGACCTCGTCGGGCTGGACACTCGCCTGAGGAACCTCCAGTACCTGCACGAGACGCTCGGCGAGAATTACCGCCCCTCGCCCCTGCTGCACAAGCTGGTGGCCGCCGGGCACCACGGCAAGAAGTCTGGCAGGGGCATATACGAGTACGACGAAGACGGCAACATCGTTCGCTAGAGGGGGAGACCTTATGGCAGAGTACGAGACCATCCTGACCGGCGTCGAAGATGGCATCGGCACGATTACCCTGAATCGTCCCGACGTCCGTAACTCCCTGAGCTCCCAGGTGCTCAAGGACCTGCGGGCCGCGCTCGACGATTTCCGCGAGGACGATGGGGTGGGGGTAGTAGCATTCACCGGGGCCGGAGAGAAGGCGTTCGCCGCCGGGGCGGATATCGGAGAGCTGAGGCAGAGGACCTTCCTCGATGCGCTCGCCTCGGCGTTGCAGGTGTTCTGCGACGAGGTCGAGGGCTACGAGAAGCCGACGATAGCGGCGGTGAACGGCTACGCACTCGGCGGCGGGTGCGAGCTGGCGATGGCCTGCGATATCCGCATCGCCTCGGAGAACGCGCGGTTCGGGCTGCCGGAGGTTACGCTCGGCATCCTGCCGGGCGCGGGCGGCACCCAGCGACTCTCACGCCTCATCGGCAAGGGCCGGGCGGTGGAGATGATCCTGACCGGCAGGATGATGGGCGCGGAGGAGGGCCTGTCGGCGGGGCTCGTCTCGAAGGTGGTCCCCCAGGAGGGGCTGATGGACGCGGTCAAGGATACGGCGGGGCAGGTGCTCTCCAAGGGACCGCTCGCCGTGCGGCTCGCCAAGCTCGCGGTGCAGGCCGGCTACGAGACCGACCAGAGGACCGGCCTACTCATCGAGCGGCTCGCGCAGGCCGTCCTGTTCACCAGCGAGGACAAACGGGAGGGCACGAGTGCCTTCGTGGAGAAGCGCAGGCCGGACTTCAAGGGGAGGTAGGGGATGACCGAGCCCAGCATAGACAAAGTAAACAATATCCTCGTCGTAGGGGCTGGGGCGATGGGTTCGCAAATCGGGATGGTCTGCTCTTTGGCCGGCTACGGTGTGACCGTCCAGGACATAGACGAGGGGATGCTCGAGAAGGCCCAGGAGCAGCTCCGAGCCCGCATGGCCCGCAACGTCGAGAAGGGCCGTATGGAACAGAACGAGGTGAATGCCGCCTTCGACCGGATGAGCTTTACCAACGATCTCGAGGGTTCGGCTTCGGAAACCGACTTCGTTATCGAGGCCGCCGTCGAGAAGCTCGACGTCAAGCGCGAACTTTTCGGCAAGCTCGACGAGGCAGCCCCGGAGCATGCCATCCTCGCCACTAACTCCTCGACCATCGTCTCCTCGCAGGTCGCTGATGCGACCGATCGGTCCGACCGGGTGTGCAACATGCACTTCTTCAACCCCGCGCTCGTCATGAAGTGCGTCGAGGTCGTGAGAGGCCCCAAGACATCGGACGCCACCGTGGAGACGACCGTGGAGCTGACCCGCAGAATCGGTAAGGCACCGGTCGTCCTCAGCAAGGAGATATCCGGCTTCGTCGCCAACCGCATCCTTGGGGCCCTCCGGGACGAGGCCATCAGCCTCCACGAGAAAGGCGTTGCCTCCATCGAGGACATAGATACGGCCTGCAAGACGGCGCTGGGACATCCGATGGGACCGTTCGAGCTGATGGACCTCACCGGAATAGACGTGGGCTACTACGTCAAGATGGCCCGTTACGAGGAGAGCGGCGACCCGAAGGACAAGCCTAAGAAGAGCGTCGTCGAGAAGTTCGAGAAGAACGAGCTCGGCCGAAAGACCGGCAAGGGGTGGTACGAGTACGACGAGCAAGGCCGGAAGAAGGCTCCATCGGAATCGGAGGTATAAGGGTGTGACACTGAATTTGGCGGTGCTCCTCGAAGAGAGCGCCAAGGAGCGGCCGGAGAAGCCAGCCCTGATCCTTAAAGACCGAGTCCTCGACTACGCTGGGCTGCGCGACGCGGCCAAGAAGTTCGCGAACGCGCTCGCCTCCATGGGAGTGAAGTGCGGTGACAAGGTGGCTATCATGGTCCCGAACTTGCCCGAGTTCGTCGTCGCCTACTACGGCATCCTCAACGCGGGCGCCTCGGTGGTCCCCTTGAACGTGCTGCTGCGGGGACCCGAGGTCGCCTACCACCTCGACGACTCTGACGCGGTGGCCCTCGTCGCCTGGGAGGGGGTTCTGGAGGAGGCGCGGAAAGGTTTCGAAGGGACGGAAGGTTGCGAGAACCTCGTCATTGTCGAGGAGCCGAACGGGGAGGGGGCGCCGGAGGGAGCGCACGGTTTTGAGGGGCTGTTGAGCGACCACCCGGCGGAGTTCGATATGGCGCAGACCATGCCGGACGACACGGCGGTCGTGATCTACACTAGCGGGACCACGGGGCAACCGAAGGGGGCGGAACTCTCCCACTTCAACCTGTTCTTCAACGCCGTCTACAAGGCAGACAAGCTCCTCAAACTGCGCGAGGACGACGTGGGGATGGCCATTTTGCCGCTCTTCCACATCTTCGGCCAGACCACCGTGATGAACGCCTCGATCTACAAGGGCAACTCGATCGTGATGGTCCCGCGCTTCGAGCCCGAGGCGGCACTCCGAGCTATACAGGACTTCGGCGTCACCGCCTTCGTCGGCGTGCCCACGATGTATCAGTACCTCTTGCGTCACCCGAACGCGGAGGACTACGATACCTCTTCTTTGCGTCTAGGCATCTCGGGCGGGGCCTCGATGCCGGTCGAGGTCATGAAGGCTGTCGAGGAGCGCTTCGGGCTCGTGATCCTGGAGGGCTACGGCCTCTCCGAGACGAGCCCGGGCACTTGCTTCAACCGCTCGGTCGAGGAGCGTAAGGTGGGCTCGATCGGGCTCCACTTCTGGGGCATCGAGGTAAAGGTCTTCGACGAGAATGATCGGGAGGTCCCGTGTGGGGAGCGAGGTGAGCTGGTCGTACGGGGCCATAACGTGATGAAGGGTTACTACAAGAGGCCGGAGGCGACCGCCGAGGCAATGAGGAACGGCTGGTTCCACACCGGGTACATCGTGAAGATGGACGAGGACGGCTACTTCTACATCGTGGACCGGGTGAAGGACATGATCATACGCGGTGGCTACAACGTCTACCCGCGCGAGGTGGAAGAGGCCCTCTACGAGGAGCTTGGCGAGGAGGTGACCGCCATCGTCGCCATGAAGGAGGGCGAGTCGGCCACCGAAGAGGGGATGATCTCCTTCGCCAAGGACCGCGTCGCCGCCTACAAGTATCCCCGCCGGGTCGTCTTTATGGAGGAGTTGCCCAAGAACGCGACCAGCAAGATCCTTAAACGCGAACTCCCCAGGATCGGGGACGAAACCCGGGCCTAAAAGGAGCCTGGGCGTGAGAAAACCACGGCAGAGAGGAAAGAGACATTGTTGACCGACGTTACCCAATCCTTGAACACGGACTACTATCTACTAGAAGAGATGCTCTCGGACGAGGAGCGCGAGATTCGGGACAAGGTGCGCTCGTTCGCCGACCGCGAGGTCATCCCGGTCATCAACGAGTACTGGGACAAGGCCGAGTTCCCGTTCGAGCTGATCCCAAAGATCGCAGAGTTGAACATAGCTGGGACTACCATAGAAGGCTACGGTTGCCCGGGGATGAGCCAACTCGCGGCCGGGATCGTCGCCATCGAGATGGGAAGAGGCGACGGAAGCCTAAACACCTTCCTCGGCGTCCACTCGGGGCTCGCGATGGGCACCATCCACATGCTCGGGAGCGAGGAGCAGCGCCAGAGGTGGCTGCCCGAGATGGCGCGGCTCGAGAAGATAGGTGCCTGGGGCCTCACCGAGCCGACGCACGGCTCCGACACCGTCGCGCTGGAGACCAGCGCGAAGCGCGAGGGCGACGAGTACGTCATCAACGGCGAGAAGCGCTGGATCGGCAACTCGACCTTCGCGGACAACGTCATCATCTGGGCACGCGACGTCGAGGACAGGCAGGTGAAGGGCTTCGTAGTCGAGAAGGGCGCAGAGGGCTACCCTGAGGGCTACTCCACGGAGCTCATCACCGGCAAGATGGGCAAGCGGGCGGTCTGGCAGCCGGACATCAAGCTCGAGAACGTGCGCGTCCCGGTCGAGAATAAGCTCGAGGGCGCCAACTCCTTCAAGGACGTCAACAAGGTCCTCACCGCCACGCGTGGTGGCGCGGCCTGGGAGTCCGTGGGTCACGCGGTGGCCTCCTACGAGGCGGCGCTCACCTACGCAAAGGAGAGGATGCAGTTCGGCAAGCCCATCGCATCGTTCCAGATGATCCAGAACAAGCTGGCGAACATGCTCGCCGAGATCACCTCCATGCAGCTCGTCTGCTTCCGCATGGCGGAGCTGCGGGAGCAGGGCAAGATGAGCGGCCCGATGGCGTCCCTGGCGAAGATGAACAACGCCAGAAAGGCCAAGCTGGTCTGCGAGATGGCCCGCGACGTCCTCGGTGGTAACGGCATACTCCTCGAGTACCATGTGGCACGCCACCTGACGGACATGGAAATCGTCTACACTTACGAGGGGACCGACACCATCCAGTCGCTCATCGTCGGCCGTGACGTCACCGGCATCTCCGCGTTCGCTTAAGTGGAAGAACGCACTTCTCCCTTTGCCGGCCTTCTCCTTGGTCCTTACGTAGGATTGGAGATGCTCGTATAATGTATGCGAGGGGCGGCTCTCTATATCGATGCCACTATGTTATCCTGCCAGATCCCTCCCGATCCTCTTGATGGACTGGTTGTCCTGGTGAACCATCAGATATGCCCTAACCGCGGCACCATTGGATACCATGCTGATACCACCGGGAGCGCAATGCGCTGCAACGCGGGGCAAGCGAGGGAAGCTAAACCCGCTTAGATAAGCGGTATTCGCAAACCTGTGCAACATGGTGCAACGCCCGTTATCTCCCTTACAAGGAGGGGGTCGCTGGTTCGAACCCAGCATCGCCCACTTATAAAAAGCGGCGTTTTGCAGGAAAAACGCTCTGGTGTAACTAGCGACCCAGATAGTCTCCGTCGCCTTTTACTCCAACTGTACTTCCACGCAGCCTCAAGGCTTATAAGCGCGGAGGAACTGCACGGGTTCCGGTTCGCCGCATAGCTCAGCCGATGACCACAGCTGGCAGATAGAAAAGCGCTAGAGCAGGCGATAGACTTCGTGCCCACCCTGGTGATCGCACTGGTGCCCCTGTGGTTCACCTGAGTGCAACCCCTGGCAGTTCTCTGCTGGCGGCCTCGAAGTGTAGGCGGCCAGGGGGGTAGAGGGCTATCACGTGATGCTCATCTGCTGGCCTCCGAGAGACGGCGACCGGCCTCATAGTAGAAGAACAAGTGTTTGCCCTCTATCTCTTGCTGCATCTCGCGCCACTCAAGGTAAGCCTTTCTAGCTGATGCGGCGAGTCCCACGGTGCCGCCAACGGCCAGAGACGCAAGCTCGGGAAGTGAGGCAAGGTTGTATGCTGCGACGCCGAGGGCGCCGCCAGCCGTCCAGTGCTGCGGGTCAGTCAGTGCATTAGTAAGGTGACCTCGCAGGTGGTTGGTTTGTACTAACTCCTCGATCTCGAGCACGGCTGGCTCCACCTCTTTCACGAGTAACTCCACCGCGTCCCCAGCGGCTTCTGGTTCCCAACTGGCAGCCCGCATCCCGTCTGAGAAAGCCACGATAGCGCTGCGGAACCTGACCAGCGGCTTATCCAGCTCTTTTCGGATATCGAGGACCTCGCCGACAGTCGCATCATCGAAAAGTGGAAGGCGACGGAGCAGATGAGAGGCCAAACCGGCGTGCCTTCCGCGGGCTAACCCAGACTCCGACACCTCGGTCACTCCGGCGTCGACGCCTAACCTTACGAAGTTGCCGGCCTGATCATCAAACAAGGGGTGTGTTGAACCGTCCGACACCGAACGTGACAGTAGCTCGAAAAGTTCTGTCGTGATCTCCCCATAGTACTCGTTGGACCTAAGCTCGTTCGAAGATATCGTCAGACCTGCGGTCCTTTCGATGCCGCCGGCGTCGAACTCGTAAAAGTCCACGAGACCTGAGCGTTGGGCCGCTACTACCTCTCTGGCCCCGGCCTTGCGGGCAAACTCCTCCCAACCGCTGCTGAACTGCGCCCAGATGCGGCCGAACTCAGACGCAAGTTGCATCTTGAGTGCGATCTGCTCTCGGTCTGGGTTTCTACTGCGACGCAGACCACGGTAGCGTCGTGCGAACTCGATCATGGTTTCCGCTGCTTCTGGATCGTCCCGCCCGATGTTCTCCCGGAAGTGGCGCTCGATATAGTCCATCTGGCGACCGAGATCGGTGATCCTGGTAACCTTAAGCATCCTCAAGGTCAGCGAGGCTCCGACGCTGCACATCCTCACGCGGTCGGCGTACAAGAGACCCGCTTTAAGCAGCCGCACGTCGTTTGCCAACGTAAGTTGCTCTAGCGTTGGATCGATCGATGGACCGGTGCCTATCGTAAAGTGGAGTTGGCTGCCTGAAGGCCCACCGACCGTTTGAGCGGCGTCTGCTGCGTTTCGCGCCTTCTTGCGCTTGCGTTTCCTACGTTTGCTGCTCAGTGTCCGTACCCTCCTGAGCTTCTCTCATCTGAGCGAACCGTTCATCCTGCGCCTGCTTGAGTAGTTCGCCATACTCTGTGTCGGAGATGTTGCGGTCGTCGTAGTTGCTGTTATCGAACACTTTCCACCGACCATCGTCCATGCCCTCGAGGTAGTGTTCCGGCCCGACGAGGACAGAGTTCGGAAGGTATATCAGCTTGACGAAAGGATCTTCTTCCATGTCCTTCTTGATGTAGACTCCGGCCGCCTCGATGTCGGGGATAAACCACGGCTTAGGCGGTATCGTGCCGAACTGGACGGAGATGATCTCGCTCAGGGCCTTCACGGCTTCTAGCGCGAACTCCCGATCCCTATCGTCGGTCTCCCGATGGAAGTGGATAGCGCGACGGTTCCTAGCCTCCTTGAGCTTCTTGAACGCTTCCACCGCAGGGGGCAAGAGCACGTTCCAAGCCTCGAGCGTACTGATCACGCGATCCCAGTTATCGAACGACTTTTTCTTCTGAACGTTCTTATACTCCGGTGTCTCCCTGTACTGCTCGCGCAGGTCCAGCACCAGGTGGTTCAAGATCCTCTCCCCTAAGGCGCAAGCACCCGTTAGTGAGGGATAATACGCCCCTATGATAAAGGCCCGTCGCGCTTGTTGCGCGAAACGGTTGTGGTAGGAGATCACTGAGAACGGCTTGGCGCCAAGATCCAGGAAGTTCTTCAGCTTCATCGCAGCATCGTCGAAGCCGTACTCGTAAAGCAAACCGCGCTTGATCTGCTCCTTGTTCTCCAACCACATCTCCTTGATGTGCTCCTCCCAGTGGTCCTCCACAGTCGTCGAGAGGATGTTCGCCCGCGTGTCGAACTCTTCCCTTAGTACCCTATAACGCTTCACATCCGTCCTTCGATGTTCATAACAGCTTGGCTCTAGCTTCCTCATCACTACCGAAAAAACGCCAGTGCCAAGGACCCTGCCGGGGGTCTCAGTAGTTATCTTAGACTAGGCGGTGGATGAAGGCAGATGGCTGCTCGTACGGTGTGAGCAACGGTTGCTCGCTGACAAGGGAGAGCAGGCGTATGAAGAAGTTAGACATGCTGTCGTCCACCTTGTTCACGCGTAACGAAAGCGCTTAGAGAACTGCCGTTCGCCTCCACGTCCTCCAGTTTAAGTTCAGAAAGCACAACCTATCGTCTCTCCTGCTAGCGGTTTTCGCAGAGCATGGTGCTACGGTGCTTCGACTGATGATCGGTGAAGAGACACCATGATGGCAGCTGGAGATAGCTACCCGAGCGCTTCTCCTATCGCGTCGGCGGCCTCACCGCCCATCCCAGGCAGTATGTAGGAGTAGGTGCCGAGGGTGATGGCGACGGAGGCGTAACCCAGGAGTTCCTGGACGAACTTCGGGTGGATGTTCCTCTGAAACAGGAGCGAGGCGCAAGTGTGCCGGCGGTTGTGGAAAGTGATCGGCGGCAATCCTGCGCGCTTGAGAAGCGATGCGAAAGACCGCTGACGGAGGTTGGACGGGTTGATAAGGTTCCCGATCTCTCCGGCAAAGGCGAGGCCCTGGTTCTGGTAGAGACTGCCTACCTTTAGTTTCTCTTCGGCCTGCCGCACCCGGTGGCGTTTCAGGGCTTCCACAGCCGCATGACCTGCGCTTGCTGATTACCATGCACCGGTCACGAGCTTCCCGGATCACAGAGTGTCGGAAACCGAAGTATCGAGGGACGGATCGGAGTTGAGCTTGCGCTATCGGCTTCCGTTGACGTTGGAGCGCTCGTGCATTAACGTCGCCCCCGAGAAAGTTGAACTCGGAATGGGGAGAGAAAAGTAGTGACAACGAAGCTGCTCTGGGCGACCGTCGAGACACCGGATGGGGTCGTGATCCCGGGGCCCCACGGGGTCTCAGCGGAGTCGGAACTCTACCCCGGCATCTCCTCAATGGTGGCGTTCATCATAAGCGGGGGTGAGGTACTCATGACCGACCCGGGGATACGGACCCGGCCGGAGTACCCTTCGGGGGTCCTGGACAAGGTCTGCGAGATACTCGACCAACGCAACCTGCGCCTGAAGTACATAGTGCAGACGCACTGGCACTTCGATCACACTGGTAACACCCAGTACGTCAAAAATCGCTACCGGGCCGAGGTGCTGTGCCACCCTAAGGAGCGGGCGATCCTCGAAGATCCGATGCTGGCTACCCGCCCCGACTACGTCGAATCCTTTGGGGGGAACCTGGAGGAGATCGCCGAAGACCTGAATCTTGAGGACCCGTCGGCTGCCCTCATCCCCGAAGACGCGATGCGTAAGCACTGGAACTACCCTGTGGAGGTGGACCGGACCGTTGAAGACGGGGATGTACTCGAAGTCGGAGAACTGAAAATCCAGGTCTTGCATACCCCTGGTCACACCCCCGGGCACCTCTCGCTCTACAACCCTAGCTCTAACAGCCTGTACCTCGTGGACGTGATGTACTGGCCCACCCCGATACACCCCCATCCGGTAGGCAATGCCGACGAGCAGATTGAGAGCATCGAGAAGTGCCTAGCCCTGGAGGCCGAGTACCTGTTCCCGGGGCACGAGCTGCCCCGCTCCGGCAAGCAGGATACGAGGGACTACCTGGAGGACATGCTGATTAAGCAGCTACAACTCGAACGCCGTCTGCTGGTGCTCCTCAACCGACACGGCGCGCTGACGATACCGGAGCTCCACGCTGAAACCTTCGTGATAAAGGAGCGCTACGACTACGGCCCCTACAGCCTCAACTGCGTACACTCGCACGTCCGCAGACTGGCGCAGCAGCAGAAAGTCGTCCGGTTGAGGCGCGACGATGGCCAGGTCGCCTGGGAGGTGACGGAGGGAGGAAGGCTGCCCCGAGGCGAGGCGGGGGTCATAGGGGGTTACGAGAGAGCTATGGAGGTGCCGTTGCTAAAGGAACTCATGACGGGGAGAGGGTGACGAAAGGGATATAGGGGTTCTCGACAGCAGCCTGCGAAGCAGAAGCGGGTAGGCGGTGAGAATCGAGAAGATCCTCGCCACCGTCCTGCACGAGGCCCACGAGCCTGCGGGCGCGGCAACGCGGCTCTGCGGCTTCGAAGGCGTTTTGGGAGGCTTTGAAGGAGGCAAGGACGGCGCTCACTCCCGATCGTTACCGTCCTCTCGTGCGGCGCGCTCGGGAGAGGTTTCCTCGACGGGCACGCGCAGAGCGTCTAGCAGACGAGGCACCGCGCAATAGAAGGCAGCGGTAAGCGTCAGCTCCACACGGGCCTTCTCGTCGAAGTGCTCGCCCAGCGCGGCGTTGACCTGATCCGGAACATACCCGTCGACGAGAGCGTCAGTGAGGGCGAGGGCAGCTCGCTCGGCGTCGGTGAAGGCCGGGGAGGTTCGCCACATCGGCAACTCCGCAACCTGATGCTCGTCAACGCCGGCTTCCGCGGCCATAAGGCGGTGCTGGGTCCACTCGTACTGTGAGAGCGCGCGCTGGGCGGTGCGCAGGATCATCAGCTCGCGCAGCGGGCGGGGCGTCTCGCATTCCTCGCGCAACGCCCAGGCGAAGTCGATCCACGCTCTGAGCAGCCCTGGCGCGTGTGCGAGAGCCCGGTAGAGGTTCACCCCGGGGGCGCCGGCCTGCCCGACGCGGTCGGCAATGT
>CADCVG010000109.1 GCA_902806075.1 uncultured Rubrobacteraceae bacterium | reverse complement strand
GGGTGATCAACGCGATGGGCTACTCGGGGGCGTCGTTCGACCCCGAGGGCGTGGAGCTCTGGTTCGGGCCGATCAAGGTCTTCGCGGACGGGGAGCCCGTGGAGCACGACGCGGAGGAGGCGAACGCGACTCTGGCCGGGGAAGAGGTCACCGTCACGGCGCGGCTCGAGGAGGGCGAAGCTTCGGCGACGGCGTGGGGCTGCGACCTGACCGAGGAGTACGTCAGGATAAACGGGAGCTACAGGACGTGAAGTTCGGGACGAAGCCGGTGGTCGTAAAGATCGGGGGCGGGGCGCTTGCGGGCGGGGCGCTCGAAGACCTGCCCGGTCTGCTCGCGGGCGAGACCCCCGTGGCGCTCGTACACGGCGGCGGCCAGCAACTCACCCGGATGCTCGCGGCGCTGAACGTTCCCACCGAGTTCCGCGAGGGCCTGCGGGTCACGGACGAGGCGACGATGCGGGTGGCGGAGATGGTCTTTGCGGGCGAGGTGAACAAGGCACTCGTCCGGGAGCTGTACGCGATGGGCGTCCCGGCGGTCGGCATCTCCGGTACGGATGGGCCGACGCTGCGCGTCGAGCCTGTGCCGGGGCTCGGGCGCGTGGGGAGCGTGGCTAGGGTAGAGACCCGGCTCGTGGAGACGCTGTGGTCGGGCGGGTTCGTGCCGGTGATCGCGCCGGTCGGCCTCGGGCCGGAGGGGGCGTACAACGTCAACGCGGACTCAGCGGCGGCGGCGCTCGCGGTGGGGCTGGGGGCGGGGCACCTGTTCTTCCTGACGGACGTGGACGGGCTGCTCTATGGCGGCGAGGCCGTTCCGGCGCTGGAGCCGGGGGAGTGCGAAGGGTACGTGGAGAAGGGGCTCGCGGTCGGGGGAATGGTACCGAAGCTGAGGGCGGCGGCGGAGGCTGCCAAGGGCGGCGTTGCGGCGAGGATCGTCAACGGCAACAAGACAGGGTCGCTCGCTAGAGCCATAGCGGGTGAGGAGATCGGAACTCTAATATCGGAAGGAGTCGCGGCATGAAGGCGGTAATGGAGACCTACAAGCGGATGAACATCACCCCAACCAAGGGCAAGGGTAGCTGGCTCTTCGACGAGAACGGAGACCGGTACCTGGACTTCATCGCCGGCATCGCGACCAACTCCCTGGGCCACGCCCACCCGGCACTCGTGAAGGCGATCCAGGAGCAGGCGGCGGAGCTTATCCACTGCTCGAACCTGTACGAAATCCCCCTCCAGGCCGAGGTCGCCGAGATGCTCACCGCCTCGACAGACTTCGACAAGGTCTTCTTCTGCAACTCCGGCACCGAGGCGGTAGAGACCGCCATAAAGCTCGCCCGCAAGCACGCGTACAACGAGTACGGTCCGGAGAAGAGCGAGGTCCTGGCCTTCACCAACTCCTTCCACGGCCGCACCTACGGTGGCCTCACCGCCACCGCCCAGACCGCCTACCACGAGGGCTTCGGTCCCATGCTCCCCGGCTTCGCCTACGCGCCCTTCGGCGACCTCGAAGCGGCTAAAGGGATGGTCGGCCCGCAGACGGCGGCGGTGCTCGTGGAGCCCATACAGGGCGAGGGCGGCATCAACACGGCGCCCGAGGGCTTTTTGCAAGGGCTGCGCGACCTCTGCGACGAGTATGGGGCGGTCCTCATCTTCGACGAGGTCCAGACCGGCGCGGGCCGGACCGGCCACCTCTACGCCTACCAGGGTGCGGGCGTAGTTCCGGATGTCCTCACGAGCGCCAAGGGTCTCGGCGGCGGCATGCCGGTCGGCGCGGTGATGGCGAAGGAGGAGTACGCCTCGCTCACCCCCGGCAACCACGGCTCCACCTTCGGCGGCAACCCGCTCGCGATGGCCGCCGTCAAGGCGGTGCTAGGGGTGGTCGACGATCCCGCGTTCCTCGAAGAGGTGCGGTTCAAGGGCCGGATCCTCGAGAACGCGCTGGCCCTGATCGCCGACCGTGTTCCCAATGCGGAGGTGCGTGGCGAGGGCCTCCTGCTCGGCCTCGACCTCAAGGACCCGGAGCTCGCCAGGCAGGTCTTCGAGCATTGCCTGGAGGAGGGCGTGCTCGTCAACCTCGTCGCCGGGACCACCGTGCGGCTCGCCCCGCCCCTCACCGTGACGCGGGCGGAGATACGCCACGCCCTCGACACCATACGCGCCGCCATAGACGACCTCGTGGGCGTCCCGATCGGCGTGTCCACTATGGCCCGGCCCCAGTCGGCCGTCGCCTGAAGAGTTAGCGAGCCGTGCAGGAGCACGAAGGAGCGCCATCTCCCCTCGCGGGGAGGAGTTGCCTCACCCTCGCCGAGTTCGGACCAGGGGAGATCGGGCTGATCCTCGATGAAGCCCTGCGTCTAAAAAGTCTCCAGAAGACAGGAGTCCCCTTCCAGCCATTGCGAGGCAAGACGCTCGCCATGATCTTCCAGAAGCCCTCCAACCGCACCCGGGTCTCCTTCGAGGTCGGGATGTACCAGCTCGGCGGCCACGCCCTTCCTCTCTCCCCCCAGGAGATACAGATGGGCAAGCGCGAGACCACCTCGGATATAGGCAAGACCCTCGCCCGCTATACCGATGCGATCATGGCCCGCGTCTTCGGTCACCACGAGGTCGAGGAGCTAGCCGAAGCCGCCGGAGTCCCCGTAATAAACGGCCTCTCCGACCTCCACCACCCCTGCCAGGCCCTCGCCGATCTCCTCACCATCCACGAAGAGCTAGGCTCTTTAGAAGGCGCGAGAGTAACCTACGTCGGCGACGGCAACAACGTCGCCCACTCTCTCGCCATAGGTTGCGCCCTGACCGGCGCGCAGCTAACGATAGCCCACCCCGAAGGCCACGCCCCCGACCCGGAAATAGTAAAGCTCGCCGGAGAGCTGGGAGCGGCCCCGACGCTCACGCAAGACCCGCGCGAGGGGGTACGCAGTGCGCAGGCCGTGTACACCGACGTGTGGGCCAGCATGGGCCAGGAGGCCGAGGCCGGGGAGCGCAGGGAGAAGTTCGCCCCGTACCAGGTGAACGAGGAGCTAATGAGCTACGCTGTTTCAGAGGCCATCTTTTTGCACTGCCTCCCCGCCCATCGGGACGAGGAGGTAAGCGGTGGGGTCATGGACGGGCCGCGGAGCCGCGTCTTCGACCAGGCAGAGAATAGGATGCACGCCCAGAAGGCATTGCTCTACTTGCTATTAGGCTGATGTAGTCCACCCTGACAGAGAGTCGGAGACCTCGGGGTTACTCATCGTGTGTCCTCGCTCGAAGCTCTTCATGCGGGCCGTGTTCTTTTTCCGGTCCCAGGCGTCGATGAAGTAGGTCTCTGCGACCTTGCAGCGCGGGCAGGTCATGGGCACGATAAACGGGTAGAGTGGGAGCCAGTCCCCGCCGCCCAGCTCCAGGAACAGCTCGTCCTCGCGCAACCCTTCGTGGAGGACTACCTCTTCCCACGGCAGGTCCGGGTGGTCTCCCGTGTAGCGCGAGCATTTCAGGAGGAACCCGTCGCCGCTACGATCCACATTACACTCTTCCACGCGGCGTAACGGGTAATCGGTGAAGAAGGCAAGCGCCTCCATGCACCGCCTCAGCCTCTCCTGCGCTTCGTCCGAGGCGCTCGTTATCTCCTCCAGCCCGGACGGTCCGCGATCGTGCTTGTAGTCGTTCTTGGCCTTGATCAGCTCGTATATGTCCCGGCCGAAACCTTTGTTCTCGGAGAGGATCTTCAGCTTCTGAATAGCCACGGCGAGCGGGACGTCCCGGTATCCGGCGAAGACCTTCGAGCAACGCCCGACTATCTCCTTCCAATCGCCGGGCGAGATCCCACCCGACCAGTACTTCTTGAGGTCTAGGCCCGCCCTCTCCCGGTCTTCCTCCCTCAACAACGCGAGGGAGATCGACGCGAGGAACGCCAGGACGTTCTCGGCTATCCGCAACTGTTCTCTGTAGAGGTCCCTGGGGTCTACTATGCTCGCCAGCGGCCTGAAGCCGAGGGCCAGGGGTAACGGGTAGGAGGTGGAGATCCTACGCTCCAGATCGTCTCTCGGAGAGACGAGGGCGGGTATCCCGGCGTCCAGGTCGTCCTCGAATAGGACGTGCCTTCTGGCGAACCTCTCCCGTGTCCAGCCTTCGCCCCACTTGCTGCTCAACTCGTGGAAGGGCGTGGCAGAGACGACGTAGGAGTCGAGGAAGACCTCCTGCCCATCCCTCCGGGCGATGCGGTCGGAGAGGTCTCTCAGCGCCAGGTGGAGGTCTACCTTCTCGTTGTAGGGCGGCGGGTCGTCGTTCCGCATCCCGTGTGGCTCCACGAAGACGACCTTCTGAGAACCGTCCGCGTCCTTAACCCAGAGTATGAAGTCCGGGTAGAAGCCGGCGGTGTTGAAGAAGCCCACACCCTTGCTCCGGGTGAGGTTGCGGAGGAGGAAAAGCTTTTTGCCGTCGGGACCACCGTTCTCTCTCCGGCAACAGGCTCGAAGCGCCGCGATGAACTTCTCTTCGCTCTCCTCCAGGCCCGGCGGGGAGACCTTGACCTCATCGCCACGGTCCTTGAGTAGCGGCTGGTAGAGGTGACGGTCGAAGTAGATGTTCGGCAGGCTCCCGGCATCCCCGTCGTGGGAGCTATTCGCCCTGTTCGCCAGAGCTCTGACCTCTTCTATAAGCGCTTCCTCGGAGACCTTGATCTTGACGGCGTAGTCGGCGAAGTTGGGATGGTCCCCGGTAAGCTCCCTGAGCACCATGTTCTCGGAGTCCCAGCGCTGCTGGCGCACGCCGTAGAACCTGTCTACGTACTTCCGCAGGATGGATTGGACCGTTTCTTGCAGAACCGCGAACCCGGCGAAGCTCTCCGGCTCGAACACGGAGTCGTCTGCGATGAGGTTGTATGCGGCAGGGTCGCGCTTCTCCATTATGCGGCGGGGCGCGTCCGGCGGGATGATGAGGTTGTGGAGCTTCCTGGAGTTCTTGTAATCGAGAAGGTCCAGGTAGACCCGCGTCCAGTCCAGCATCGAGAGGTAGGGCTCCCCGATAAGACGTCCCTGCCCGGCCTTCGCGGCCACGGTCGAGACGCCGCCCTCCCCCATCCTCATGCTCTCCGCCTTTATAGAGAGGTCCAGGTTGACCCTTATGTCCTCGTGTTCGTCCAGCACGACGCGGCTGTTCTCGAAGAACTCACTGCCGTCCGGCACGGCCGGCACGTACAGGCCCTCACCGATCAGAGCGTCTTCGCGATGGATGGGGAACGGTATCTCCTCGTAGCCGCCGGGGTCCACGCCTTCGCGCTCCAGATACTTCCTGAACTCGACCATGTAGTTGGCCTCGACGGCGAAGATATTGAGGGTTTCGAGCAGGTCTATGCGCTCGGGGTGATCCTCGGGGCCGCCGACGAAGGAGCTGCGCTTGAGCGAGAAGTCCAGGCCCTTGAGCCGCACGCCGCGCCCGAAGAGCTGGATGATCTGTGATCCCTCGCTCTTGCCGATGTTCAACAGCCCCATGTTCGAGACCCGCCAGCTCGACCAGCCCTCGATGAACTTCTTCGCCCCGATCAGGACGTTGACCTGCGAGTCCGCCCCGTCCACGTCCCGGAACAAGCTGCCGCTGATGGCATCGTCCTCCACCACTACCTCCGGCGCTCCGGCTTCGAGCAGCTTCTTGAAGGCGCTCGTGTCTCCGATGTAGATGAGCCCGAAGTACCTCTCGGCCCCCGCCACCTTGAGCCCCAGCTCCCCCTCGGAGCCCTTGATGTCCGCGACGCGCAACGTGCCGCCGGCCCCGGCGTGGAAGGCCTCCCGCAACACGCCCTTGAAGACCTCCCGAGCCGTCTCGCCCTTGCCCTTCAGGTACCCGAACCGCCCGGCGAAGGCGTCCCGGCCGTCACCGTCCTGGAGCCTGGTATCGCCCTCTAGCAGCTTCTCGATGGTGTCCACCGACCAGCCACCTTCGTTCTTCAGGAAGCGTTGCAGGAAGCGGGCCACGGTCAGCACGTCGCCGCCTTCCTTGTTTACGCTGGAGCCGACGAAGACCCACAGCGGGGGCAGGAGCCTGTACGGCTTCAACTCGTCGCGGTGTTCGGCGTGGTAGCGGCGCTGCTCGTGGAAGGAGAGGAGGTTGCCGAGGAGCAGGAGGTCTGTGTACTCGCCGGTCTGGTTCTTGAGGTTGAGGATGCGGAAGTCCTTGCCGTAGCCGTCCTCGTAGAAGTGGCGGTAGGAGTAATCGAAGAGGATGGACTTGCCGTACTCTTCGGCGAGCGCCTCGCTCTTCGACGCCTGGACGGCCTGCCCGAAGGTCGCGCTGTACTCGAAGGTGAAGCCCTTCTCGGCGAGCTGCTGGCGCAGTGGCCGCCAGGCTTTCTCAAGGTTCGAGTCCTTGCCGCCGCCGGCGCCCTTGTGGCCCTCGTCCACGAAGATCAGGGACCGCCCCTCGAAGGACTCCACGTCCACGGACTCCCCGCCACCCTTCTTGTTGCGGGTGAGCTTGGTGATCTCGATGACCCGCACCACGTTCTCCACGAGCCCCAGCCCGCTCTCCCCGGCGGAGAACCGCTCGCAGGGTATGCCCGACTTTCGCATCTCGTCCAGGTGCTGCTCCGTGAGCCCGGCGTTCGGGGTGATGAGGAGCACGTTGTCCGGCGGCTGCTTCGCGTAGAAGAGGAACTGCCGGTAGTTTAGGTGCATGAGCAGCGTCTTGCCGCCCCCGGTCGCCATCCAGAACGCCAGCTTGTTCAGCTCGTCTGCGGCGAAGGTCACCGGCTCCTCCATGCTGCCAGCGAAGGCATTGAGCTCCGCCGCCAGAGCGTCCCGGTCGCCGGACCAGCGGTCCAGAAAGACCTCGGCGTAGAGCGCGGCCACGTACTGGAAGTAGCGCAGAGTCACGGGCTCGGGCCGGTGGCGGTTGATCGCCTCCAGGCGCTGCCGGATGTTGTCGTCGTAGCGCTCCAGGTCGTCCAGCGGCACCCTGAGCCGGTCGCTCCGGGAGCGCAGGCGGTAGAAGACGCCGCTCCTTCCCTCGCCGTCGAAGCCCTCGTCGGCCCGCTCCAGGTCGCCGAGCATCTCCCGCGCGCTCCCGTAGCCAAAGAGGTCGTTCGCCCAGGAGTGCAGGACGAGGCGTCCCTCGAGATTCAGGTCTTTCTTTGCGGCCACGCTGGCTACGCTCCAGCTACGCCGGCGAGAGCGGGCTTACTTCCCGCTCGATCTTGTCTCCGGCCCGGTCCTTCTCGATTTCGAGGTCGTAGTGGGCCTGCACCGCCAGCCAATACCCCTCGCTCATGCCGAAGTACCGGCTGAGCCTCAAAGCGGTGTCGGCGCTCACGGACCTCTCGCCGCGCAGGATTTCATAGACGCGAGTGGGCAGCACGCTGATGTCCTTGGCGAGTCGGTAAGGGCTTATGCCCATCGGCTCCAGGAACTCGTCCTTGAGCAATTCGCCTGGATGCACCGGGGGCATGATCTTGTCGGCCATTACTTCTCTCCTCTTACCGGTGGTAGTCCACGATCTCTACGTCGTATGCGTCGCCATCTTCCCATACGAAGCACACCCTATACTGGACGTTGATCCTTATGCTGTGCTGGCCCTCCCGGCCGCCGGAGAGTTTCTCCAGCCTGTTGCCCGGCGGAACCAGCAAGTCGCCCAGATCGTTCGCCACGTGTACCTGGGTGAGCTTCTGGAGAGCCTTGCGCTGAAGATCCGCGGGAACCGCTTTGGGACGCTCACGATCCCAAACCTTCCGCGTCTCTTTGTCAGCGAAGCTCCTTATCATGCCTAATGTTACCGCATCGCGGTATTACCGCCAAGCAATAACAATGAATCCTTGCGATCTCCCTAGCCATTCATGGCCCCGCGAGCATGCGCTGTTTGAAGGTGCCTTCGAGAGGCCGGGCCTCGGGGATGAAGGAGTCGCCGTTCACGAAGACCTCGTCCGCGCCCTCGATCAGGCCGTTCTCCTTCACGAAATCCCGGTCGCGCTCGAAGTTCCTCTCGCCCCAGCCCTCGGTGTCGCGCCAGATCGCCGCTACCTCCCCCCGCTCCGGCGTCGAGCCCCGGTAGACGAGGTAGCGCCGCTCACCGTCGTGGTAGACCTTGCGGCTCCGCACGCGCAGGCCCAGCAGGTAGGCGAAGGTCTCCGGCAGGTCCACGGGCACCGACCGCGACGCCTCGCCGCTCCGCAGGCGCAGCCGGTAGCGGAAGGGTGCTGCGAGCTTCTCGACGTTCAGGAGCGTCTCGCTGCCCCGCGTCTCGAAGTCAAGCATGTACCGGAGCAGGTAGTCGTCGCCGTAGAGTTCGAGCGCCTCCTGCCCCTCCGCCTCGTGGGTGAAGGCGATGTTGTTCAGCGCGTCCTCGTAGGACTCCAGCTTCACGTACTTGAAGGCGTGGCTCGTGCCCTCGCGCGAGACAGGCTTGCCGTCCTTCCAGTCCTTCGAGTAGATCACCTTCAGGATGCGCGGCTTCAGCACCGTCTCGAAGTACTCCCCCATCTCCACCAGGATGTACTTACGGTCGCCGCCGTCCTCACGGTTCAGGTCTATGACCGCGTGTCCGGTGGTGCCGGAGCCGGCGAAGAAGTCTAAGACGACGTCGGTTTCGTCCGCAGACGTACAGTACCGGATGATCCGTGCAAGCACCTCGTGATCTTTCGGGTTGTCGAAGATTTTTGTCTTCATAACGTTGCGTAGGTATTTGACTGCAACCTGTGACTGCTTATAGATGACGCTGGGCATAACTTGCATGCCTACCGAAATGGTCTCTTCGTCTTCCCCGTTGTCGGTAAAAGTGCCTGTAGTCTCGTACAGTTCTTCAGAAACAGGACGAAGATGCATTTTACGGAACGGAGGTTGGGTGTGATCTTCCCGAAACACTACGAGACCCATCCGAATTTGCCTCTGCATCGCCTCCGACGTAGAGAATATCCATCCTCTCTCGGGCACTTTGCAAGGCTGATTCGTGATAGGGTGTATCACGTCGTACCGGGGACCGCCTCCCCCTGGCCAGGAGATATCCCTGTCTCTCTACGGCCCGTTCTCGTCGATGCGCCTGTAGCGGCTCAGAGCCTTCGACGGGTTATCCTTCGGGAGGTTCTTGAACCATTCTTGAAGAGCATCTTCGACGGCTTGGTGATACTCACCGTGCTTTTCGCGCAAACGCCGGTACTCATTCCAGATCTCCTGCGCTCCAGGTTTCGGCTCACGCCAAACGACGCCGCGTTTCCGCAGGGTTGCCAAAGAGCGAGCATAAACGAGCATGTACTCGTGCCCGACGGAGAACAGCTTTGCATCGTTTTTCCTGCCCTTCTCCCACACGAGCTCCGCTATGAAGTTCTCGGCATCAAGCACTTTGTTCATCAACACCCGCAGGTTATCCACTTCGTTGTCGTCAATGCTGGCGAACATTATCCCGTCTTCGGTTAGTGATTCTCGTCCAGCCCTTAGACGATCTTCCATCATGCTCATCCAGCTAGAGTGCTGGTAGCTGTCCTTGTAGAGGAAGCCATCGCCGCCGGTGTTGTACGGCGGGTCTATGTAGATGCACTTGACCTGCTCGCGGTAGCGCTCCTGTAGCAGGTTGAGCGCCTGGAAGTTCTCGCTCTCGATCAGGAGCCCGTCGGTCTGCCCGTCCAGGTCCTCAATGCTCGCCAGCAGCCGGTCCTCAAAGTCCTCGTCGAAGTGCTTCGTGTCGAGCACCAGGAACGGGTTTGCCTTGAGGAACTCGGTCGTGAGCGGCTCGGAGTAACCGGGTTGGGTGATATTCTCCTCGATCTCGTCTGTGTTGAAGAGGCGCACCCACTCCTCGCGTTGGGCGTCGTTTGCGGCGACCTCGGGGTACAACTCCTCGGGCACGCGGTCCAGGGTCAGGCAGTATCCGGTAGAGACGACGAGCTTCTTCTTCTCGAAGAGCTTCTTCTGGAAGTCCTCGATCTGGGCGAGGAAAGCGATGACGCTCCGTCCGACGCCCTTGATCGCGCGCATCACCTCGAACCAGCTATCGCTACGCTCCGGTCCCCACGCCTCCAGGTCGTCCACGTTCAGCACCTCGTTCTTGAGGTAGAAGTCAAGCTCCCCCTCCAGGAAGCCTTTGAGGTCCTTGTGGACGAAGAAGTCCGAGGTGTTGCGGCGGGTGTAGCGGCGAAGGTGGCGCTCAAGCTCGCTCGCCGGCTCCAGCGCGGCAAGTGCCTCCGGGTGCTTCTTCAGGCAGGCGGGGAGGTCTGCCGTCGCCTCCTCGATGATCCTCTCCTGCTGGTTCCTCGTCCCGGAGGCGGTCTTCTCTCTCCCGGTCAGGGGCCGGTACTCGAACAGTATGGTCAGCGTGCAGACGTCCCCGTCGTAGCTCGCCTCCTTCGCGCGGGGGACGAAGAAGCGCCGCTCGCCCTTCACGTTGTTCTGCTCGGTGTTGGCGGCGGCCAGCTCGAAGTGGACGGTGACGCCGTTGTTCTTGAAGCGGTAGTCGGTGAAGTGCTCGCCGGTCTTCACGTAGTACTGGTCGGCGTTCGCCCAGTGCAGGTAGACTTCCTCGCCATTGTACGGGACGGCGTACTTCTGCCGCCGGGAGTAGCGCCGCCTGGAGAGGAAGTCGCCGTTGTCGTAGTAGCGGGAGAAGAACGTGTAGACGTGGTTGAAGATCTCCGCCTTCAACTCCTCCAGGTCAACCGGCTCGCCCGCGCGGGACCGGAGCTCCAGGTACTGCTTCCCGAGCGGCGTCTCGTGGAAGCTCTCGTTCAGATCACCCTTCGGGCTTATGGCGTACTCGCCGAAGCTCTCCTTGATGCGGTCCATCGTCTGCCGCAACTCCTCGGTCTGGGCGGACTGCCGGGCCACCGCGCCACCGCGCAGGGCCTCCTCCACCGCCTCGGCCAGACCGTTCTGGACGAAGCGTTCGATCTCGCCGCGCTTGTGGTTCATGATCCGGTAGATCCCGAAGTCCAGCTCCTTGCTCTCGAACTGGAAGAGCTGGCGTAGTAAATCTTGCAGCCGCGCAAAGGCGTCACTCATACCATCCTCCGTTATCCAACCGCTTCGACCTGCATCTCTCCCCACACCACACAAGTATCAGGCAAACTCAGTCAGTAGACAACGTACGAAAAGCGGACAGCCTGAGTAACAACAGAATCAAGGATAAGGCACGGATCTTACCTCGTCGGCATGCACGAGCAGGTCGTGCTTGGTGAGTCGATGGCCCATGTTGACGAGCACGACCTTGATACCTTCCCGGCGCGCGAATTGCATGGTGGGTACGAGGTCGCTGTCGGCTGTGACCAGTATTAGCCGTTCGACTATCCCCTTGCTGGAGAGCCAGTCCACATCCAGTCCAATCTCCATGTCCACACGCTTCTGCTTCAGGTCAGGCACGAAATCGTTCTTGGTGAGCTGACGCCCGGTATGGCCTCTTCTCCGCCGCCCTCTTTTGGATCGTCCAGCCGTCGAAAGAGAGTTCGCCCGCCCGGAACGCCACATTGTCCTTGAGTTCCAGTTCACGAAGCATCTTGCTCATACCCTTGTAAGTTGAAGCTCTGGAGAAGTCTACGCGATCCTTTGTAAGAGAGTGCGTTTCAGTTCCTCCATACGGCCTACAGTGGTAACAGTAGATCCAGAATAGCTTTTCGTCGTTGGGTAAAACACGCTTCTCCACGAAATCGTGGACCTCGTTAGCTGTTGCCGTGCGTTTGCCAAGAAGCCTGAAAAATTTGGGCAAGACGAAACCCAGATCTAGCAACACGGCTGACTTCTTCACGACCAACTCCCGGGTTATATACGAATGATCCCTTCCCGAGATTTACCGGGAGAGGGTCGTCCAATCTGTGCCGGCCTACCGGCATTCGTATAGTTGATCCGTTACGTCGTCAACAAAGCTGGTTAGCGGCACAATTCAGTCCGTAATGCCAACCTGGAGTCCCGCACCGGCTGAAGCGCTCGGTCTCGCCGCGCTCTTGGATATCAGCGCACCATAGCGAAGAGGTTACGGCGGAAGTAATAGACGGTCCCCGGAACCGGGTCTTTGACCAGGCCGAGAACCGTCTGCACGCGCAGAAAGCGTTGTTGTATCTGCTGCTAGATTAGTCCTTCGTCGAGGAGGCGCCCACGGCGGAGATGCCAGAGGTGGGCTTTATGGTGATCGGCGTGGGGAGACGGCGGCGGTGATCCTCCCAGCCCTCGTCTACCTTGGAGAGGACCTTGGCGAGCCGAAGCTTCTCCAGGAGCCGTATTACGGGCCACGCCATATCTACTTCGCCGCGGAAAGCGGAGAACTTGGCCGAGGCCGGGCGGGCGTGGTGGTTGTTGTGCAGACCCTCCCCGAAGGTAACGAGCGACAGTAGCTTGAGGTTCGTCGCGTCGTTCTCGAAGCTCTTGTAGCCAAAGGTGTGGCCCGCGCCGTTAATCGCGGCGTTCAAGAGCAGGTACACGACTGCTAGCGTCGTGAGGGCCACGAGGCCGTGTACGATGCCCCACCAACCGGAGCCAAAGACCCCGAAGAGTACCATCAGGATCACGCCCGTTAGAGAGAATCCGAGCGTCCCGTTCCTGAGTAGCGCCTTATCCAGGCGGTCGAAGGGGAGGTCGGAGGCGTATTTCTCCATGGTGTCGTCCTGATCCGCCTCACGGCGATAGTAGTAGACGTTGCCGATCATGATCTGCCAGTACCCCTCGATGTGAGGGCTGTGCGGGTCCCCCTCCACGTCGCTGAAGTTGTGATGCTTGCGATGAACGGCGACCCACTCCCTCGGCGAGATGCTGGTGAGCATCCACGTCCCGAAGCGCATGAACATCGTAACCGCCGGATGGAGCCGGATAGCCTTGTGCGACAGAACCCGGTGCAGATAGATGGTGGTGATCAGGGTAGCTACCTCCGCGAGCGCCAGCCCAACCAACACGGCCACTAAATATTCCAAGAAAACTCCTTTAGAGTAACGCCAAGCCACGCCCGGCGCACCTTTAGAATCACGGTCTCTCTATCTTCGCGCCCCTGGCGCGCCGCCGGCCCATTCCTGAACGTCCCGCCGAAAGGCAGGGCCCCACCGACGTAGAAAGGGCCAGGGTAGTTCCCTGGCCCTCGTACTCTCAAGGCTGCTGTTCTTAGGCGGGGGTAACGTTCTCCGCCTGCATACCCTTCTTACCGCGGGTCGCCTCGTAGGAGACCTTGGTGCCCTCTTCGAGGGACTTGAACCCGCTACCGGCTATCCCGGTGTGATGCACGAAGAGGTCTTCGCCTCCCTCATCCGGGGAGATAAAGCCGTAGCCCTTCTCATCACTGAACCACTTGACCGTACCCTGGGGCATACTTGAGCCCACCTTCCTTTTCCTTGGGCTCCAACAAACAAAAATCGCCCCTTCTTTGTGGGGGCGACGCTCCATCTACTGTTACCCACCTTCAATTGCTCCCGCAGTATACCAGAGTCTAGAGGTCAACACGTGTTTTGCAGAAATACTCCGGAACTCCGGCGCGCTTTGGGGGCTCCTGGTTGCGTGGGAGCGTATCATTCGGGGTGTTGCTGGGGAACAGGCAAGGGGACTTCAGGAGGCCGACCATGCCGCTCGATTACACGTACCGCATACAGTTGCCGCATCGTACCGGGCAGCTCGCCACGGTCGCCGGGACGATAGCCGAGGGGGATGGTTTGATCGGGGACGTGACGACGGTGAACGTCGGGCGGGACTCTTCTATACGGGAGATCACGCTGGAGGTGGACGACCATGCGGGCGCCGAGCACATCGCGAACCTCCTGAACAAGCTCGAAGGGGTCACGGTCTTGTGGTTCCGCGACCGGGCGTTGCTCAAACACGAGGGCGGGAAGCTCCTGATCGAGGCGACCCAGCCGGTGCGGACGGTGCAGGACATGCGCGACGTCTACACGCCAGGGGTGGCGCGAGCGTGTACCGCCATCGCCGAAGATCCCTCACTCGCACGTCAGCTCACCATGATCGGGCGCAGCGTCGCCATCTGCACGAACGGCACCCGCGTGCTGGGCCTGGGCGACATCGGCCCCGTCCCGTCGATGCCGGTGATGGAGGGCAAGGCCGTCTTTTATCACCAGCTCGCCCACGTCTCGGCGATGCCGATCCTTATAGACACGAAGGACGTCGACGAGTTCGTGGAGACGGTAAAGCGCATAGCGCCCGGCTTCGGCGGCATACACCTGGAGGACATCTCGACGCCGGAGTGCTTCGAGATAGAGCGCCGGCTCATAGAGGCCCTCCCCCAGCCGGTGATGCACGACGACGTACACGGCACGGCCGTGGTGACGCTCGCGGCGGCCATCGTCGCCTGCCGGCAGGCGGAGCTCGCGCTGGAGGACGCGGTGGTCGGCCAGATCGGGCTGGGCGCGGCGGGCTTCGGGACCGCCTCGCTGATGGTGGACGGGAAGGCAAAGAGAGTCCTGGCCTCAGACCCGAAGGAGGCGAGCCACGAGCGGGCAAGGGCGAAGGGGATCGAGATCACCGACATGCAGACCGTCATGCGTGAGGCGGACGTGGTCGTCGCGACGACGGGGGTGCCGGGCCTCATAAAGCCGGAGATGGTCCGGGAGGGACAGGTAATACTGGCGCTCACGAACCCCTACCCTGAGATAGAGCCCGAGGATGCCATGAAGGCTGGCGCGGCGTTCGCCGCGGACGGGGCGAGCGTAAACAACGTACTTGGCTACCCCGGCATCTTCCGCGGGGCGCTCCTGGCGGGGGCGGGGGAGATCAACCTGAAGATGAAGCTGGCCGCCGCCGAAACCCTCGCCTCCCTGGCCTCCGACTCGGAGCTGGTCCCCCGCGCCCTCGATCCTGACGTCCACGAACGTGTCGCGGTGGCCGTGCGAGACGCGGCAATAGAGAGCGGCGTCGCTCGCCCGGACCGCGCCCCCCTGGGCCTGTAGCGCCGTGCCGGAGACACGATAGCCGCCGGGACGTCTTTCTTCCTGGCCGAAAACGCGGTATCGAGACGCTACTCCCGGAGCCGGTGATAGAGCTCTTTGTAGCGGGCGTAAGCGGGTTCGTAGGGAGCGGTATTCTGGGGAGAGATGACGGTCTCGGTCTCCGGCGCCAGGGCTAGGGTCTCTTCGGCCTTCTCGTAGAGGCCGGAGGCGAGCCCGGCGAGGAGTGCGGCGCCGCGAGCGGAGGCGTTGCCGGCGACGGATGGCGGGAAGGCAAGGAGGGGTCGTCCCAGGACGTCCGCGAGGAGCTGGCGCCAGGGAGGTTTGACGGTCCCGCCCCCGGCGAGGCGTAGCTCCGGGGCTTCGATGCCGGTCCTCTCCAGCGTCTCGAGACCCTCGCGCAGAGAGAAGGCGACCCCTTCGAGGGCGGCGCGGAGGAGGTGGGCGCGTCCGTGGGAGAGGTCGAGGCCCGTCCACGCGCCGCGGGCGCCGGGGTCGAAGTGGGGCGTGCGCTCGCCGCCGAGGTACGGCAGGAATAAGACGCCACCAGCGCCGGGCGGCACGGAGAACGCTTCGGCGTACACCTCCTCCCAGGAGGCGTTTAGTATCTTGCGGGCCCATTCAAGGGCGAGCCCGGCATTCTGGATGGCGGCCATAGCGTAGTAGCGGCCCGCCGGGGCCTCGGTGGCGGTCCTGTAGAGGTGGGTCTTCGGGTTTGGGGCGAGGGTTAGACGGGAGCGGACGAAGAGGATCTGGGCCCCCGTCCCAACGGTGAGCTGCACGGGACCAGGCCTCAAAAGGCCGCATCCCAGAGCCGCCGCCGCCGTGTCCGCGGCACCCGCCGCGACCTGTATCCCCGCCATTACGCCGAGGTGGCGGGCGGCCTCTCGCGTGAGGGTCCCCGCGACGGCGGACGAAGGTACCAGTGGCGGGAGGAGGTCATCCCGGAGGCCGAGCGCCCTCACCGTGGTCCCCGACCAGGAGTCGCGTTCAAGATCGTAGAGTAGGGTAGCCGAGGCGTCGGAGGGCTCTGAGAGGGCCTCGCCCGTCAGCCGTAGTCTCAGCCAGTCCTTCGGCTGGAGGGCGTGAGTAGCCGAGCCATATACCCCCGGCTCGTTGTCGCGCAGCCAGATCAGGGTCGGCCCCGCCATCCCCGCCGCGAGCGGGTTGGCGAGCGACCGTAACGTCTCCTCGCCGAGCCTCCGGTAAGCTGCAAGCTCCCCGGCCGAACGCCCGTCCGCCCAGAGCACCGCTGGACGCAAAGCGTTCCCTGCCCCGTCCGAGAGCACGACCCCGTGCATCTGTCCGGAGAGTCCCAACGAAGAGACTTCCCCGCCGCATCCCGCGACCGCCGCCCGGACCGCCAGCGAGACGGCCTCCCACCACTCCTCCGGGTCCGACTCAGCCCACCCGGGATGTGGCGAAGAGACGGCGTAAGAAGCCGCCCTCTCCCCCCGCACCCCACCGTCCTGGTCCATAAGGAGGGCCTTCACCGAACCCGTGCCGAGGTCGAGGCCGAGAAGCATCTCAGCCTTTCAGCATCCCAGCTTTCGGGCTCCTTGGGTCCAGCCGTGCTCCGACTCCCACAGGTGCCACGCCTCCCTTTCCGGCCTCCTCCCCGACGGCCCTCAAGCGTACCAGACTACCGCCGTACACAGCCTGCTTTACGGCTGACAGCCATACAGGACCGGCGCGTTAGGAGGGGGGATAATGCGCGCCGGCCCCGATGATGCAACAAGTGTATCACGCACTCTCTGTCAGTTCAGCGGGTTTTTGGGGTTAGAGATGGCGAGAGGGCCGGGGTTTAACCCCGGCCCTCCTAGTCTCTCGGGGTTTCGGGCCTGGATCTAGGCCTGGGTATCCTGAAGCTCGGCCTGGACGATCAGGCGGTCCGCGTAGTCGGGGAGAGTACAGGTCTGGAGCGTCAGCACGTTCCTTCCCTCGATAGGCTCGGTGACGTACAGGTCGTAGGGGGTAACCACGAAGACATTGAAGACCTCGTAGACGTACTCCTCGCCGTTGGCGTCGGAGAGGGTTACCTCATCGCCCTCCTGGACGGCGTCGAGATCGTAGAAGGCCAGGAAGCTCTCGGTGCCCGGGTAGCCGAGGCGGTGACCCGCGATGTACACGTTGGCCTCGTCCTCCCACGGGAAGCCCGTCCCCTCCAGGTGGATGCCGACGTTGTCTCTTAGAGCGTCCTCGTCGTCGCCGACCGTGGTCGGGACCGTATCTTCTTGTATGCGCTCCATACTGGGTACGGAGAGCTTGAGGGTCTTATCCGCCGGACCCTGGTTGTCCTGATCCTCTGTCTTGCTGGGGGCGGCGGGCGCCTGCACGTCGTCTCCGGACGGGGCCTGCCCCTGATCCTCGGACCCGCCGCAAGCGGCCACGGCCACAACCATCGCCAGGGCCATCATTACCAATAAGAGCTTCCTCACGCGCACCTTCTCACCTCTCACTTGCTCCGTCTACCAGGATCGGCGGCCAAAATAACATACGGTCCGCCCGTTCTCTCTACGGTACATACTGTATCAAAGACTCTCGGAATTTTACCAACCGAAAGTAGGGTTCTTGCCGACCGGAAGTAGTATTGATTTGCCGAGGCGCTAACTATAGCCCTCGTCCACCCTCCTTACCGCAACGTGTTGACGAAATCCTCGACGGTATAAAGGTACTCGGTCAGGCCGGGCTCAGGCCGCGGGCTGACAGAGACGAGATCGAAGTTTCCGAGCACCTTCACGAGCTCCCCATCGTCCAGCCTCACAGCACCCCAACCCTCGCCGGGGATCCTGGCCCGCCAATGCCCATAGAACCGCTCGGCCTCCTCCAGGCTCCGGAACACACAGACTACCTCACCCTCCTCCGTGCCATAAGAGAGGTAGCCGGGGACGTTCTCCTCCATCCGCCCCAGCAACACGTATCCCTCACCCTCCCGCAAATCCTCGAACACCATCGTCTCCCTTATCGCTCGCACCCCGACTACGTACCCATCCCACGGCCACCGCCGCGAACCCGGACGAGATCGGCCCTGGAAGTACTTACATAACCTGGCAGATCTGTGCACACGTACAAAATGCAGCTAAACAAATTTGAAGGAGTGTACAGGAATGATCGACGGGAAGAAGGTCAATGAGGCGGCGGAGAAGTTCGCCAGGACGTCGGTGAGTGTGTACAGAGCGCTCGTCGGCCAGGCGGCCGGGACTCAGGCTAGCGGGCGCGACGGGGAGATGCGCCGCCGGGCGAACCGGGCGCTGGCGCGGGGCTTGCGGAGCGATCCGGGGAGCAGAGTGACGGGCAGGACGAAGGCAATCTCTTCGCAAAAGCGCGGAGAGAAGAAGTCCGAGGGCCGGGGCGTCGTAAGTCCCGGCCCTCTCTTTGCACGCGGGCGGTTAGCCGAGGAGTCTCCCGGCAGGCTCGTGGGACAGGTCGTGGGCCTCGGCGACCGGCTCCGAGACCAGGCTGCCGTGCAGGGTCGAGAGACCTTTGAAGAGGGCGGGATCGGAGGCGGCGGCGCCCTCCACACCCTCGTCGGCTATCTTTACCAGGTAAGGGAGCGTCACGCTGGTAAGCGCCAGGGTTGAGGTGCGGGCGACGGCGCCGGGGATGTTCGCCACGCAGTAGTGGACCACGCCCTCTTCTACGTAGGTGGGGTCCGAGTGAGTCGTGGGGCGGGTCGTCTCGATACATCCGCCCTGGTCCACGGCGACGTCCACTACAACGCTGCCCGGTTTCATGCTCGCGACCATCTCGCGGCTCACGATCTTCGGGGCCTTCGCCCCGGCTACGAGGACCGCCCCGACGACCACGTCCGCCCCCTTCACGTAGGCGGCGGTACGGGCCCGGTTTGGGATCACCAGGTCCGCCCTGCCCTCGAAGATGTCGGAGAGGTACGCCAGGCGCTTTGGGTTGGTGTCCAGGACGCTCACGATAGCCCGCATGCCCAGAGCGATCTTGGCCGCCTCGGTCCCCACAACCCCGCCGCCGATGATCGTCACCCTCGCGGCGGGCGTCCCCGGCACGCCGCCCAACAGGAGTCCGGCGCCCCCCTGCGGGCTCTCCAGGTGGTGGGCTGCAGCCTGTATAGCCATCCTGCCCGCGACCTCGCTCATCGGGGTGAGGAGCGGCAGGCCGCCGTCGGAGAGCTCGACCGTCTCGTAGGCGATGGCGTTTATCTTCTTCTCTAACAAGAAGGCGGTCAGGTTCCTGTCGGCGGCAAGGTGCAGGTAGGTAAAGAGCGCCTGTCCCTCGCGGAAGCGGTCGTACTCCTCCGGCACGGGCTCCTTGACCTTCACGATCAGATCCGCAGTCTCGAAGACTTCGTCCGCCGTCGCGACGATATGCGCCCCGCAGGACTCGTACTCCTCGTCCTCGAAGCCAGCCCCGGCCCCGGCGCCAGCCTCGACGATCACCTCGTGGCCGTGATGCACCAGCTCGGTGACGCCGTCCGGCTGCATCGAGACCCGCCGCTCGTTGTCCTTGACCTCCCTGGGAACCCCAACCACCGAAGCCATACATCCTCTCCTTCCCCACGATCCCGTCCGGGCCTTCCGTACCCGCGACATCTCTCTAGGATACCGGGTCTCACGCCTCGGGGCGCCCCGGGCTAGGTTAGAGTCTTCTGTGAGTTAAACGTGCATTTAAAGAAGAATTTACACGCGTGAAACCTCACAAGCCCAGGCGTTCCCTAACATGGGCGCGGTCAGGAGAGCTAGAAGGAGTGACGCATGGCGAACGGACCGGATATACAGAGGATCAAGAGCGAGAAGCGCAACCAGCCGGTGGAGCCGGGCATCGCCGGCATGACGAGGCGGCGCTTTCTAACTTATCTGGGTGTCGGCTCCGCGGCTCTTACCGCCGGTAGCGCCGGGGTGCTTCCGGGCCGTGTCGAGGCCCAGCAGCAGGGCGCGAACAAGGCGGGGACTCAGAACGGGAAAGCGGCGCCCGGCGGGGCGGTGCCTTTCAAGCCCATAGAGCCCTCCAACGCGGACGAGCTGGTCCTGCCCGAGGGGTTCAAGTACGAGATCATCCGCAGCTCGGGAGACCCTTTGACCTCCGACCGGGCCTACGGCGACCACAACGACTACGTAGCCTACTTCCCGATAGATACCCTGGAGGGCGGCGAGAACAGCGGGGATGGGCTCCTCTGGGTGAACCACGAGTACATAAACCCGTTGTTCGTCTCGGATTACGCGGACAAGGACAGCGAGACCGAGAAGACCCTGGAGCAGGTGGCCCTGGAGAAGGCGGCGGTCGGCGGCTCGGTCGTGCGGGTGCGCAGGCAAGGAGACGCCTGGGCGTTCGTCGAGGGCGACGAGCTCAACCGCCGGATAGACGCCACCACCCCGATGGACGTGACGGGGCCCGCCGCAGGGTCCGAGGAGATGCAGGGGGCGAGCGAGGTCATAGGCACTCTAGCCAACTGCGGCGGGGGTGTGACCCCGTGGAACACCGTTCTCTCCTGTGAGGAGAACTTCCAGGACTACTACGGCGAGAGCTCCCAGGAGAGCCAGGACGACAACCCCAAAGTGCCGTCCTACCGCTGGACCGACGACCCGGACAACGTCCAGCCCCCCGAGCACTACGGCTGGGTGGTGGAGATAGACCCCTTCGACCCAGAGTCAAAGCCCCGCAAGCACACCTGGCTCGGGCGCGTCCGGCACGAGAACGCCGCCGTCGCCGTCTCGCCGGGCGGCAAGGTCGTCGTGTACACCGGCCACGACCAGGAAGACCAGTGCATCTACAAGTTCGTCTCCTCCGGGACCTTTAGCTCCGGGGACCGCGAGGCGAACATGGACCTGCTCTCGGACGGGATGCTCTACGTCGCCGACTTCGCCAACGGCAAGTGGGTCGCCCTCGACTACGAGAACAACCCCATCTTTAGCGACAACGGCTTCGCGAGCCAGGCCGACGTGCTCGTGCGAACCGCCGAGGCAGCCAAGCTCTCCGAGGAAGAGGACGGGCCGCCTCTGGGCACCCCGATGGATCGCTGCGAGGATATAGAGATAGATCCCGAGACGGGAGCCGTCTACGCCGTGCTTACCAACAACGAGAAGCACGGCAACTTCTATGGGCAGATCCTGCGCATAACCGAGGCCGGCGATGATGCCGAAGCCACGGAGTTCGCCTACGAGGTCTACGCCGCCGGGGGTCCCCAGACCGGCTTCGCGAGCCCGGACAACCTGGCGTTCGACCGTGCCGGGAACCTCTGGATCGTGACGGACATGTCCTCCAGCAAGATGAACGAGGGCATCTACAGCACCTTCAAGA
>CADCVG010000108.1 GCA_902806075.1 uncultured Rubrobacteraceae bacterium | reverse complement strand
GAGCTTGAAGCCATCTAGATCGAGGAAGAGCACCGCAACGGATTCCTCGCTCCGATCCCTACGAGATAGAGCATGTTTGAGGCGGTCCAGAAACAAGGTCCGGTTCGGTAGATCGGTCAGCGGGTCGTGCAAGGCCAGGTGCTCCAGCCTATCTTCCAAAACCTTGCGCTCGGTTATGTCCTGAACCGTTCCTATCACCCTGACCGGCTTGCCGGGAATCGGTCCCGGAGTCCGGGCAACCATACTTAGCATACGGTTGAGGAACTTCTCACTTTCGTCTTCACCTTCACCTTCGCCTTCAGCCCCGCCAGCTTCGCCTTCGAACGCTCTCTGTTCGTCGTCAAAAACAAACTGCAACCGGTGTTGAACAACGCGTACTTCGCCGCTCGGCCGGACTATGCGGTGTTCCAGGGAGACCGATCCCCCTCCTATCGCTTCTTCACTAGCCTTCTCGATAAACTTTCTGTCATCGGGATGGACTCGTTCGAAGTAGTCCTCGAAGGTTCCCCCAAACTCCTGCTTGGTCACGCCGAAGATATGATAGATCTCATCTGACCAATGCAACTTATCGTTGACCCAATCGTAATCCCAGTGACCAAAACGGGCGATCCGCTGCGCCTCGGCGAGGCTAGCTTCGCTCTTGCGCAAAGCCTCTTCGACTTGCCGGCGTTCGCTGAGGAGCGCGGTTTTGACCTGCTCCTGCTCCAGCAAGATCGTCTCGCGAGCTCGCTCGAAAAACCCGGCCGCGACCTCGGCGAGAAGCACGGCCAGTCGAGGTTGCAGTTTAACGGCTTGGTCGGCCGAAAGTCCCTCGACGAGCTGGCTGGCCAGCACCTCCTGTGTCCCGCTTACCGTCTCAGGGTTCAGGTAGTGCATGCCTGCCAGTTCCGAGCCGACCGCTCGCGCTTTATGACGCTCGAACGGTTCGGAGAGGAGCACGGTGATGGCCTGCTCGGTCAAATCGCCGAGGCGGCGTCGCGTCTCCACAGCGGTAAGGGACGTAAAGCTCGTGGGAGCAACAGCATCACGCCAACTCCTGGCAATCGCGTCGCGACGCTCGCGTAAGTACTCTAGAAGTTGTGATCGTTCTAGCGCGTTCATGGCCTTGTAGCGAAGACCTTCCTGAGCTCGGGTCAGGCAGCAACAGGATTATATAGACTCGAGCTCAACGCAGCGCCCCGCTTCTGCTGTCTGTGACGGAGCGTACGGCCAACTTTACGGCTTGCGCCCGACCCCCCCATAATATGCGGACAACTCCGGTTGTTCGTAAAAGAGATCGTCGGTACTTTCCGGCCGCCAAAGGGGAGCGTAAACCAATCCTGGTTCGACCAGCTCAAACCCGTCGAAAAACCTCTCGATCTGGGCGTATGGCCGGATGTTCACCGGGGCGCGCATAGCAGCGTATAGTTTCACGGTTTGGTCCGCCTGTTCGCGAGGGAGGTTGTCCTCCGTCGGGTGTGAGATGGCCAGGTAGCTGCCCGGCGCCAGGGTGTCGCGTACGACGTGGACCAGGCGGTAGGCTTCTTCGTCGTCGGTGATAAAGAGCAAGACGGATAGGATCAGCACCGCTGTCGGCTTGCTCGGGTCCAGCAGGCGCCGGGCTTCCGGGTGGTCGAGGATATCCTCCACCTGGCGAAGGTCGGCCTGAATTATGGTTGCGTTGGGGTTGCCCTGCAAAAGCGCCTTACTCTGATGTACGGCGACCGGTTCTCTGTCTACGTAGACGACGCGGGCCGATGGATTTGCCTCCTGGGCTATCTCGTGTACGTTCCCGACCGTCGGTATCCCGGAGCCGATGTCGAGAAACTGCTCGACGCCTTGCTTGACCAGGTATCTGACGACCCGACGTAAGAAGGCGCGATTGGCCCGCATGTACAGCGGCATCTCGGGCATGACTTCGGTAATTTTCCGGGCCGCCATGCGGTCAACCTCGAAGTTGTGGTAGCCGCCAAGCAGGTAGTCGTATATGCGGGATGCGCTCGGCTTGTTCTCGATCGGAAGGTCTTCGGGCGTCCATTTGTTCGAGCTCACGTTGGTCTCCTTCCTTGTCCTCGGTGCCCGGAAGGCACCGATAGTTCTCCAGAATAATGCCGAAGCTACAGTAACATACAGATACGCTATCAGGTATCGTACCCTCCATGCGCTGAGCGGGCTCGGCTCTCGACAACGCCACTTCGGAGAGCTTTGCGGCAAGCCTACGTGGCGACGGGTTTCAATACTCGAGCCTCCACCACTCCGTCAGCGTCTCTAAAGACGTTATCTTGCTGCCGCCGGTCTTCATAGCGGAGGAGTGTGAGGTAGGGGCCGGCGCCACCGTCGGCAGTCGCACTTCTATAGGCAAAGGGTGTACACTCGGTGAGGGGGCGCACGTCGAGGGGAGCGTCCTCTTTGAAGGGGCCCAGGTGGGGGATGGTACGGTCGTCCGTAACTCTATCGTCGGACCTGGAGCTATAATCCACGGCGGTTGCATCGTACACGGGCTCTCCGTGCTCGGGGCGGGGTGCGTTATCGAGGAGGGAAACGTGTTGAACCAGGGGGCTCGGGTGAATCCCCGGGTCCGGCTCTCTAAGGGAGTCTTGAGCTTTTGACGCAAAGCCTGCTCGGTAGTACGCTTAGCGAGCTCGGTAGAAAGGAACGCCATGATCGATCGCACGCTGCCCACGACCCCGGTAAGAGTAGATAAGCCCTGGGGGAACTTCGAGCAGTACACCCACAACCTCCCCTGCACGGTCAAGATCATCACCGTCGAGCCGGGCGGCACGCTCTCGCGCCAGTATCATTACCGGCGCGACGAGCTCTGGGTCGTCCTCGATGCCGGGGCGAGGGTGGATCTGGGGGAGGGAGTGCTACATCCCTCTCCCGAGGAGAAGATCTTTATCCCCAGGGGGACGGTCCACAGGCTCTCCTGCGAAGGCGAGCGGCCGGTTAGGATCCTTGAGGTCTCCTTTGGCGAGTTCGACGAGGACGACATCGTTCGCCTCGAAGATGTCTATGGCCGTGGATAGTCCCGGAATGGCCAGCGCCGCGGAGAGCGCCGGGGAAGGGGCCACGAAGAAGGTCCTCTTCGTCTGCAGGGCGAACATCTGCCGCAGCCCGATGGCCGAGGCAATCTTCAATGCCCTGATCTCGGATACGGGCATGCCGTACGAGGCGCGGAGCGCCGGCGTCGCGGCGCTGGTGGACGAGCCCACAGCCCCGTACGCGGTGGCGGTGCTGGAAGAGGCCGGCATCTACACCAACGGACACCATGCGAGGCAGGTGAACGAGACCATGCTCGAAGAGGCCGACCTCGTGCTCGCCATGACCCCCCGCCACGTCGCAAAGCTTAGCCGCCTCTCCACAACCTCCCTGGCGAAGATACATACGTTGCCGGGATACGCGAACGGCGCCCCCGATTGGGAGGGCGTCCCGGACCCTTACGGACACTCGATGTCTACCTACCGTGCCTCTCTGCGTCAGATCTCCGAGTACGTGGACCTTCTCGTGACCCGGCTCAAGAATTAACCATTCGGCCACGACCTGCGCCCCTTCGCCGCCAGGACTGCCGGTTCCCAAAGCCTACGGTTCGAAGATCATGTGCTATCAAACCACATCCCGCTGGCGGAGGAGGAGAGCGGTCATCAGGAGGAGCACGAGGACGTAGCCTCCCAGTACGAGCGCTGCCTGGGCGGGGTCCACGGGGTCTGGCGAGGAGAACGCCTGCGGGGTCTGTCCTAGGGAACTGGCGAGCCCTCCACCGTTCCTTGTCAGGAGCACTTTGCTGATTGCCTCGATGACCTTACTCTGGTCGGAGAAGCCAAAGATCAGGTTCTCTATCGCCAGCCCGTACATGAGCCCGAGCCCGATGGCAAGCGCCGTCCCCTGGAAGAGTATGGAGAGGAATATTCCCACGGAGGCCCATGCTCCGAGGATGAGCCAGATGATCCCTAGCCCCTTTAAGATTTCCTCAGCGGCGGGCCAGTTCACCGGCTCCTCTAAGAGGCCGGCCACTACGTAGCTGCTTATGGCCCCGGTTCCGAGGGCCAGCAGGGAGAACACGAAGAGCACGACTCCCACCGCGAGGAGCTTGCCGGCCAGGACGTTGATTCTACCCGGACGCTGGGTGAGGGCCGTCTTGAGCGTCCCCCAGCCGTACTCGCTGCCCGCCGAGAGAGCACCGAGGATGAGAGCTATGGGGCCGCCGAAAAACGAGAGAAGGCCGGCCACGTTCACCGTAATGTTGCCGGGCAACAGGTACTCCTCGAACTGCTGGACGTTTGTGATCTGGCCCGTCGGGCCGGTATCTCCTTCCTGTAGAGAGACGATGGAGGAGTAGAACTGGAAGTAGTCGAAGAAGGCCACCATGAAAACCAGGATCACGCCGAGCGCCCAAACGGCGACACGCTTGCGCAGCTTCAGAAGCTCGAAGGAGAAGCTTGCCGCCATAACCTATTCGACCTCCTGTTCTCCGGTAAGCTCGAAGAACGCCTCTTCCAGGGAACGCTGCGCCGGTTTTAGCTCGCTGAGATCAACCCCGCCGGAGACCAGCTTGCGGGCTATCTCGGGGGCGCGCTCCGGCTCCGTGGTGATCCTGAGCATACCCTTCTCTACTCTGACCTCCTCGACCCCGGAGACGTTCCTCGCTATCTCGGCCGCTCGCTCGGGGGGCTGGGCCCTTACCAAGAGCCCTCCCCGGCCTCTGAGATCGGTGATCGAGCCTTCTGCCACGAGCTTACCCTGACGGATGATCCCCACCCGGTCGCAGATCTGCTCCACCTCCCCCATAAGGTGGCTGGAGAGCAGCACGGTCCTCTCTCCCTGACCTAGAGAGCGGATGAGGTCGCGCATCTCGGCCATCCCCTTTGGGTCGAGACCGTTGGTGGGCTCATCCAGGATGAGAAGCTCGGAATCCTTGAGCAGCGTCGCCGCGACCCCGAGCCTTTGTTTCATGCCCAGAGAATACTTTCTGAACTTGTCCTTCGCCCTCTCCTTTAGCTTGACCTGTTTTAGCGCCTCTTCCACCCGGTCTCTGGGGTTCTCCACCCCCGAAAGGCGGGCCACCCCTATCAGGTTGTCCCTGCCGGAGAGGTGAGGGTAGAAGGCTGGGGACTCGACCAGTGCCCCCACTCGGGCGAGACCCGAAGGAGCGCCGGGTTTCTTGCCAAGTACCGTGGCGGTGCCGGAGGTTGGTTTGATCAGACCCAGAAGCATCCTCAAGGTGGTGGTCTTGCCTGCCCCGTTTGGTCCCAGGAATCCGTAAACCTCGCCCCTGCGGACGGCGAGGTTCAACTCGTCCACGGCGACAATACGCGAACCGTAGCGCTTGGTGAGGTTGATGGTCTCTATCAGCAACTCCCCGGCCATTTACTCCTCTCTACTGCCGTTTTATTCCCATTGAAGAGTAATGACCGAGATTATCACGGATCTACGAGGGTTCCGTCCGGCACCGTCACCGGGGAGCGTCTTGCGTACGGCCCCGAGAAGAACGGGACGAGCCCGGCGAGACATGAGTCCCGGCTGTTGATGAACGCTGAGGCCGGCGCCTTCGGGTAGCACTGGTCTCCGGCGCGGGCTGGGGTTGGACGTTATCGTCCGCCCATCATCTTCTTTGCGGCCATCGCGGCTATGCCGGCGACGGCCGCCTTTGCCACGGGGCTGCCGAGCATCCCGCCGTCGCCCGAGGCACCCATGCCTCCGGTCATGCCGCCGCCCATCATGCCGCCCATGAGGCCGCCGCCTCCACCTCCCATCGCGCCGCCGAGCAGGCTGCTCATCAGGTCCGGCTCCCGCCGGTGCATGCTGCTCGTTACCCCGGCGAGGTAGTCGGGGTCCTGGAAGCGGTCGTCCTGGCCGTCGTGGTCCCGGTCGATGAAGTCGCCGTGGCCCCGCTGCTGGGCCTCCTCGCGCAGCATCCGGCCGAACTCCATGCGCTCCTCGGGCGACATCCGCTCGAACGCCTCGCGCGCCGAGAGCCGGTAGTCGTCCTCCGAGAGGTTCGGGGCGACCTCGCGGTAGCGGTTCGCCGCCTCTTCGTCGGAGATGCGGTCGTACGGCGCCCCCTCGTCGTAGCGGTCCGTGAAGTCCCTGTACTCCTGGCGGCGGTCGTCCCCGCCCATAAGTTTGCCGAGGAAATCCATGCTACTCCTCCTGTTCGCTTTCCCACGAGCATATGTTACCCGCACGGCACAATGCCATGCACGCCGCGCGGCATCGCGCCTGACCTAGAGTTCGTACAGTTCGCCGAACTTGCTCTTCAGGTATTCGAGGTAAGGGGCGGTGTCGAGGGGTCGGCCGGTGACGCGCTGGATCAACTCATCCGGATAGTACCGGGAGCCGTGGCGGTGAATATTCTCGCGCAGCCACTCAAGCAGGGACGAGAACTCACCCTCCGTTATCTGCTCGGGGATCGCCGGGTACGTGCTCACCGCCTCGTCGAAGAGCTGCACGGAGAGGACGTTGCCGATTGCATACGTCGGGAAGTAGCCGAACAGACCGGCTGACCAGTGGACGTCCTGCAAGGCGCCGTTCGCATCGTTCTCGGGCGTGACGCCGAGGTACTCCTCCATCTTCGAGTTCCAGGCGGTGGGGAGATCCTCGACCGAGAGGCTATCCTCGATGAGCGCCACCTCCAGCTCGAAGCGGAGCAGGATGTGCAGGTTATAGGTCACCTCGTCGGCCTCTACCCGTATCTCCGAGGGCGAGACGACGTTGATCGCCCGGTAAAACTCCTCCCCACCGACCCCGCCTAAAGCCTCCGGGAACGCCTCTTGCAGCCCCGGATAGAAGTGAGACCAGAACGGCCGGGAGCGTCCGACGAGGTTCTCCCACAGCCTCGACTGGGACTCATGCACGCCCATGGAGGTGCCGCCGCCCAGAGGCGTGCGGGCGTAGGCTGGGTCCACGCCCTGCTCGTAGAGGGCGTGGCCGGTCTCGTGCATCGTCCCGAAGAGGGCCGGGGAGAGCCAGCGTGGATCGAAGCGGGTGGTGATGCGCACGTCGCCCGAGGTGAGCCCGATGCAGAACGGGTGTACGGTCCTGTCCTGCCGTCCGCGTTCCCAGTCGTAGCCGAACCGGGTGATGACTTCCTCCCCGAACCTCTCCTGAGCCGCCTCGTCGAACGCGCCGTGCAGCGGCGCCTCCCGATCCTCGCCGTCCCGTGCGGAGATCGAGCGGATAAGCGGCACCAGCCCCGCCTTTAGCTCCTCGAACATCCTCTCTAGCCGCGCTTTCCGCGCCCCCGGTTCGTAGCCGTCGAGGAGGGCGTCGTAGGGATGGTCCTCGTACCCCAGGTGCTCCGCCGCTTCACGCTGCAGGGGCAGTATCTTCTCCAGGTGCGTGGCGAAGAGGGACCAGTCGGACCTCGCGCGCGCCTCGACCCACGCGGGCTCGGCGAGCGCCGTGGCGCGGGAGATCCCCGCGACCAGCTCTCCCGGCAGCCTGGTCGCCTTCTCGTACTCGCGCCGGGCGCGGCGCACCAATGCGCCATCCTCCGAGGATGGGTCCGGTGGGTCCAGGGCGTCGAGCAGTCTTCCCGTCTCGGCATCCACGAGCATCTCGTGGGCGATGCGGCTCAGGGTCGCCGTCTGCTCGGCCCTGCCCGCGACCCCTCCTTTGGGCATGTACGTCTGCCTGTCCCACATCAAGAGCCCGTTCGCCGAGCTTACGTCGCTGATCTGTGCCAACCGCTCCTTGAGCTGTCTGAGCTTGTCTTCGCGCGTCTCCGTCATGACGCCATACTAGCACCCCGCAACGGTGCCGCTCACGAGTCGCTGTCCGGCTTGCCCCGGCGCTTCGCTACAGGCCGCGGATGGTCTTGGACGTGACCGCCTCCGGGTAGTAAGGTCTCTACGATTACAAACCGTGGAAGGTTGGCGCGGCGACCTTGAGCTACAACATACGACTCCTCATCTCCTGTCCGGACAAGAAGGGCCTCATCGCGGCGATCTCCGCGTTCATCGCGATGCACGACGGCAACATCCTCTCCGCGGATCAGTACGTGAGCGGGAGCGGGCGGTTCTTTATGCGGTTGGAGATCGAGGGCGAGGGCTTCGGGCTGGAGCGCGACGAGTTCGGCGGCGCCTTCGTCCCCCTGGCGAAGAGGCACGCGATGGACTGGCGCGTCTCCTACACCGATGCGCCGAAGAGGATGGCGATCCTGGTCTCCAGGTACGATCACTGCCTCATAGACCTCCTGTGGCGCTGGGACGCCGGCGAGCTCGACGCCGAGATACCGCTCGTGATCTCCAACCACCCCGACCTCTCCTCCCGCGCCGAGCTCTACGATATCCCCTTTCATCATCTGCCGGTGACGAAGGAGACGAAGGCCGAACAGGAGTCCGCGGTGCTCGACCTCCTCTCGGAGCACGCAATAGACCTCGTCGTCCTTGCCCGCTACATGCAGATCCTCACGCGTGGGTTCGTGGACGCCTGCGGGCCGGACCGCCTCATCAACATCCACCACTCCTTCCTCCCGGCCTTCGTTGGGGCCGACCCGTACCGCCGCGCCCACGACAGGGGCGTCAAGACCATAGGGGCTACCGCCCACTATGTCACCGCCGACCTCGACGCTGGCCCGATAGTCCACCAGGACGTCGCCCACGTCACCCACCGCGACACTGTGGACGACCTCGTGCGCCTCGGACGTGAGGTCGAGCGCCGCGTCCTCGCTCGCGCCGTCCGCTGGCACCTCGAAGACCGCGTCCTCGTGGACGGCAACCGCGCCATCGTCTTCGAATAAAACTACCTACAACCCAAACCAGTACACAGCCTGCCAGGGACACGATAGCTTCGAGCCCTCGCCGGGACAGGTCCTACAACTCGAACCCGCGCCGGTCGTCATCGGCTATCAAGTAGCGCCGGGAGACCCGGACTGTCTATCGCGTCAGCCTCTTTCTCGACGGCAGCGAGTGGTTCGCTCAGGTCTCCTTGCGGTGGTCCCACAGGTAGGCGACGGTTGACTCGGCTCCTACCGCGAGGAGGTAGGTGGCCGTGGACAGGAAGGCTGCCAGGAGCCAGACGATAGAGTTTCCGACGTAGTGGGCCACGAGCGCTGCTACCCCGATCGCGAGCCCCACGGAGAAAAAGTGGAAGCTCCCCCAGAGCAGGGCCCGACCGCGCTCCTGGTCGTAGTGCCTGGTTAAGCCGCCGAAGGCGAGCGCGCCGACGAAGGCGAAACCCAGCACGGCCCCGGTCATGAACGCGAGGGCGGCGAGAGTGTCCGGTATGCCGCGCGCGTTCGTGAGCACGGCCCCGGTGGTCCAGGTTGCTAAAGTGTAGCCGTAGGGCGCGGCGCTCGATCCTACGGCGGTACGGAGGTTCTGCCGGTAGTGGTTGATTATCACGGCGTCTATTCTAGCGTTGTGGCGTGTCCGATGAACCGCGTGTTCGGCCGCTGCGGCGCGGAAGGGGATCTAGAGTTGCTTGCGGACGCCGGCCTCTTGTTCGATGGGGCCTACCTGCTCGCCGAGGTCACCCTCGAAGGCTTGCCGGGCCTCGCCCCGGCGGCCAAAGGGGAGGACGGTCCGGTGCATGGTGTCTTCGAGGCTCAGGGCGAGACCGCCGTAGAGGGAGACGGCGAAGATGGCGCAGCCGATAACGCCGGAGGCGCTCTGCATCCAGCCCAGAGCCAGCAGCTCGTAGAGGCCGTTCAGGCCGTAGCGGAAGAAGGCCAGGAACATCACCGACGCGAGCAGGGGCTTGCCGAGGACGCCGACCCCTCCCAGGAGAAGCAGGATCAGGGAGATCGCCAGGTAGAGATAGCCGAGGGTGGGGCTGGTCGCGTCCGGCGCCGAAACGTACGTGACGATTGCAGTACCCAGCCAGGAGAAGGCGATTATGCTGAGTATGGTGGCACCCACGGTCTCCCGGGAAGGGTAGGCGAGGAGCGCTGCCAGAAGCTCGAGCGGGAAGATGAAGGCGCCGAAGAGCAGGGCGAGGTTCTGGACGTCTGATTGCGGGATCAGACCGAACTGTAGGGCGCTCTGCAACACGGACCCCATCCCGAACGCAAAGAACCCGAGCGGCAAAGGGCTCGCAAGCGGCCTCAATACGATCCTGGTCACGTCCTCTACGCCGCGTTTCGAATCTTTGCTCTCCAAGTGGGCCTCCCATCTCTTCGCGGTCCTGACGCCGGAGCCCGGTATACCCACATGCCGCATCAAGTAAAGGGCGCCATGACGTTCGCTTGGTAGGCGGGACGGACGGTGAGACGCTCGTGCCAGACTTCAAGGCCGGACAGAGGGGACGCTCTATCTCCATGTTCAGCCACCGGTACGCTGTTGGACCGAGTGCCACGTCACCCATCGTGAGTTACGCTTTGGCGGTGTACTCGCTCCTCGCGAGATGTACGTCGAGGATGGAGAGAGTCTCCGCTGTGTTATCGAGTGAGGCCTCTATTGGGCCACGTCTCTCCTTTGGCGGACGTGGACCAGGCCGAGGCACGCCGGTCGGAAGGCTTTGGGGAGGGTCCCGATCTGTAGTACGCCAGGGCGCGCGGCGGGGGCATGCGGCCACAGTGTGTTTGCGCCGTACTTCGTGCGTAGATAGCGTACGGTGGTGTTCTCGGAACCTCAAGACTCTGGATACGAGAAGAGCAGATCGTTGGGGAGAGGTTGCTCTTTGGACAGGTCAAGGCCAGGAGCAACGTTCAGGATAAGCTCTCTGAACTGGCTGACGAGTTCATCTTGGGAGTTAGCTCTTCGACGCGGGGACCGACTACGTCTCCCCCGACTGCGAGATCCGTCGCCCTGCAGGGCGGTAGGGCGCACACATATCGTAGGGCCGGGGCATCGGAACCCGGCCCTTCTTCTTGCCCTTATTCACCGGATTGCCGCTAAGACCTCTTCTCAGAAACTCAGCGCCTAATTGCTACCACCTCAAGGTAGTTGCTCGGTACCATCATCGTCTCGTCGCCTGAACGGTTGAAACCGTCAACAAGATCCTCTAAGTCGCTCAACAGAGCATCCTGTTTACTCGCATCGAGTGCCTCAAGGGCTTCTCTGAGCACACCGACATGGACCCGCGAGAGGTCTATGTAAAACTGCGGGGAAGGGTAGCGGAAGATGAAGCTGCGCCGCTGGATCTCAAGCGAGCTGACCCTATCGCCAAAAAGCTCGCGTACCCTCTCCTCCGTGCCCCACAGAAAAGGAGGCTTCAGGCCAGGAGGCGGAGGAGGCAGATACTTCGCTGCAACTCTCCCAAGCTGCCCAGCGAAGCTGTCAGGCGTAAAGTTGGCCATTCCGATCTTGCCTCCGGGCTTGCACACCCTAAGCAGCTCGTTCGCTGTCTTCTCCTGATCGGGGGCGAACATCGCCCCGAGCGTAGAGAGCACGTAGTCAAAGGAGGCGTCGGGGAAGGGGATCTCCTCAGCATCGCCCTCCCGGAAGTCGACCAGCAGACCTTCGGCGGCGGCCCGCTTGCGTCCGTCCTCAAGCACGGCCGGGACGTAGTCGATACCGGTTACCTCGCAAAAGCGGCGGGCGGCAGCGAGGGCTGCGTTACCGTGTCCGGTTGCCACGTCGAGCACCCGCCGACCGGGGCGAAGATCCACAGCTTCGCAGAGCATCTCAGCGATGACGACGAAGATGACACCTATCTTTGAGTAGTCTCCTGCAGACCACGCCTTCTGCTGACGCTGCTTGATTGCGGCTAAGTTTGGTGTTGAGGGCTGCGCATTCATGCGTTGGTCTTCCTCTCCCGCCTTCCCCAGCGTGGGCTTCGCTTACGCTTTGACTCTATCCCCAAACCAGGGGTAACGGAAGGTTTGCCACAAGCCATCTCTGAAGGAACCCCACCGAGTAGGAGGGCCGGTTGCCGCTATTCACTAGATTGCTGCTAAGACGTTTTATTCCCAGAAACTCACCCCGTAGTCACTCGCTGAGGTGTATAAGTAATCTTCTTTCCGCCATGGCGTCTCATTCGGGCATAAGGAACGAGGCGCGACGGGTGGACATATCGTTGTCAAAGGACCGGGAGTAGAATCGCAGGCGTGCGGGAAAGGATCACGACCAATTTAGCTTGGCACGCAGCCCTCCTCCTCGCCGTGCTCGCGCTCGTCCTCGGAGGGTACTTGTACGGGCGCTCCCAGGGCCCGCCGAACCCCCCCACCGAAGACGAAGAGAGGGCAGGCCTCTCCGAAGAGGACGAAGAGAACATGGCCCTTTACGCGGAGGCTCTGAAGGCGGTTAGGGAGGACTACCTAGACCGGGAGGCCCTCGAACCCAAGGAGCAGGCTTACGGGGCCATAAGAGGAATGCTCGACTCTTTGGGTGACGAGGGGCACACGCGCTTCCTGACCCCCGAGGAGGTCGAGTACGATCACGAGGGCTACTCAAATAGGGAAGTCGGGATCGGGGTCAAACTCAAAGTAAGGGAGGGCAAGGTCGTCGTCTCCTCCCTCATAGATGGCTCGCCAGCTCAAGAGGCTGGCATCGAGCCCGGAGACGTCCTGGTCGCGGTGGATGGGGAGGGCGTGGAGGGCAAGAACGTCGTGGAGATCACCGAGGAGGTTAGGAAGCCCCAGGGTAGCTGGGTGAAGCTTACCGTGCTCCGGGACGGGGAGGAGCGCGAGTTTACCCTTGAGAGCGCCGATCTGGATTTGCAGCCCGCCTCCTGGCGCCTCGTCCCCGACACGGGCGCGGCTCATCTCAGACTGGCGTCGTTTTCGGAGGGCAGCGCCGCAGGGCTCGACGAGGCGATCACAGAGGCCCTGCAGGCCGGGGCGGAGCGCTTCATACTGGACCTTCGGGACAATGCGGGAGGGTATGTGGAAGAGGCCGAGAGAGTGGCCACTCGGTTCCTACCGGCCGGGAGCATCATCTACGTCCAAAAAGACGCCGACGGTAGGGAAGAGGAGAGGTTAGTCCCCGAGGGTAACGAGCCTTTGAATACTCCCTTGGTTGTCCTGGTAGACGAAGGATCGGCCTCAAGCGCCGAGATCGTGGCCGGGGCGCTCAAGGATAACGATCGTGCGAAGGTGGTCGGCGAGACAACCTTCGGCGCCGGGACTGTAGTATACGAGTACCCCTTGAGCGACGGCTCGGCCGTCAAGCTCGCCACCGACGAGTGGCTGACCCCCGGCGGGACCTCCATTCGGGGTACCGGCATAGCACCAGACGTCGAGGCGAAGCCCGCAGAAGGCCAAGGGGCCTCCACCCCAGCGGAGGGCAAGGATCTCTCCAGAAAGGAGATCTTCGCGAAGGACGCGCAACTCTGGCAAGCCTTCGAGGCCCTGCGGTGAGGTATCTCTAAATGAGGTCTATTCACTGGATTGCCGCTAAGACTTCTTAGCGGCAATCCAGTGAATAAAGGAGACCTATTCCAACGGCGTGCAGGCGCTGAAGGACGTGACGCTCACGATTCCGGTGGGGATGTACGGTCTGCTCGGCCCCAACGATGCCGGCAAGTCTACGCTGATGGGCATTCTGGCCACGTTGCAGGAGCCGGATGAAGGCAGCATCCGCCCGCCGCGGCGGACGACGACCGGCGGCTCTCGGGATGGCACCGCGGGCGGGCCGGTCAGTAGAACGCGGAGCAGGAACGAGCCGGGGAAGAGGTCCCGCGCCAGGTGCCGGGTACCGATAAGGGCGAGGCGCTCGACCAGTTGTTGATGTCCGACGACGTGGCGACCGATCTCCTCCCGTACCAGGTCGAAGAGGATGCGCGCCTCAGCCAGGGCCGCAGCCCGCGGTTCTTGACATACCTAACACTGATATGTATAGTGCTGCTATGTACACTCGGATTCGAGTTCATTAGCGAGGCGTGAAATCATGGAGATCAACAAGGACTTGATAGCCGCTTCCTCGACCCCGATCGTCCTGGCGATACTGGCCGAAGAGGACAGCTACGGCTACGCTATTCTCAAGCGAGTTCGGGAGCTGTCCGGAGGGCGTATGGAGTGGACGGACGGTATGCTCTACCCCGTTCTGCATCGGCTCGAGCGGCTCGGCCACGTCGAATCGCGGTCGGAAGTTGCGGAGAGCGGCCGCCGCCGCAAGTACTACCGGATCACGTCCCGGGGCATGGCTCAGCTCGCCGAGGAACGCAGGCAGTGGCAGGCGGTGGACGCGACGCTGCGGGGCATCTGGCGGGCGCTCTTCCTTCCCGTACCGGCAAGCCACCCGGCATCAGCCGCGTCACTTCCACAGGGGGCCTGAGCGATGTCGACTCCGGGTGACGCGGTATCGGTTGAGGAGCAGATCGCCCGATGGCGGAGCTACCTCGGTCGTCGGCAGGCGATCCACTCCGTCGACGTAGCGGAGCTGGAGGACCACCTGCGCGAGCAGATCGCGGTGCTAGTCGACGCGGGGCTCGCCCCCGATGAGTCATTCCTGGTAGCGATCAAGCGCATGGGCGACCTCGACACCCTCTCACGGGAGTTCGCGCGCGAGCACTCGGAGCGCCTCTGGAAGCAGCTCGTCGTTGTCCCCTCCGATTCCGGGGAGCCACGAGCGCGGGCCCGAACGGATGCCATCGTCGCATTCTGTCTCGCGGTGGTGGCGGCGCTCGCCATCAAGGTGCCGGCGCTCTTCGGGATCCAACTGGAGGACCAGGACGCCGGTTTCTACGCCCGCAATCTGAGTCTGTTCGTGCTGCCCCTCCTGACCGGTTATTTCGTCTGGAAACGGCGGCTCGACACCAGCACTCTCCGCTGGCTGGCCGTGGCGTTCGTCGCGGCGGGTGTATTCGCCAACGTCTATCCATTCGCCCCGGGCGGCTCCAGTTTCCCGGGCGACTCCATCGAAGCGCTCACGGCGCTGCACCTGCCGATCGCGCTCTGGCTGGTGGTGGGGATCGCGTACGCCGGCGGCCGCTGGAGCCAGGTGGGGGGTCGCATGGACTTCATTCGATTCTCGGGCGAGCTGTTCATCTACTACGTGCTGATCGCCCTCGGCGGCGCCGTCCTCATGGGGTTCATGGCGATGATCTTCCAGGCCATCGGGATCGACATCGAGCCCTTCTTCGAGTCGTGGCTGCTGCCGTGCGGAGCGATGGGGGCCGTCGTGGTCGCCTCCTGGCTGGTGGAGGCCAAACAGAGCGTGATCGAGAACATGGCGCCCGTGTTGACGCGCCTCTTCTCACCCCTTTTCGCCGCCGTGCTGGTCGTATTTCTTGGGACCCTGCTGTGGACCGGGCGGGGAGTCGGCATCGAGCGGGACGTACTCATCGCTTTCGACCTGCTCCTGGTGGTGGTCCTCGGCCTTCTACTCTATTCCGTCTCCGCCCGGGACCCGCGGTCGCCCCCCGGCGCCTTCGATGTCGTGCAGGTCGTGCTGGTGGTCAGTGCGCTGTTGGTCGATGCGGTGGCGCTGTGGGCCATCGCCGCGCGCATCACCGAGTTCGGCTTCAGCCCGAACCGCGTGGCCGCCCTGGGTGAGAACGTGATTCTTCTGGTCAACCTGGCGTGGTCCGCCGTGCTCTACATCCGCTTTCTGAGAGGGCGCGGGTCGTTCACGAGCCTCGAAAGGTGGCAGACGGATTACCTGCCGGTCTATGCCGTGTGGGCGGCGATCGTCGTGCTCGTCTTTCCGCCGGTGTTCGGGCTCGTCTGATCGGATGTCGAAATACCCGTTCTCCGCATCGGCTTCGCGGATATGGCGCTCGCCGCGACGTTGACGGAGACATGCTCCTCTTTCCTTTCACAATATCCCAAGTAGTTCCTCAGCCCCGAGCATCGTTCACCAACGACAGGCAGCCATGGAATTGCGCATTCGTGCGTATCCAAGACCTATTCCAACGGCGTGCAGGCGCTGAAGGACGTGACGCTCACGATTCCGGTGGGGATGTACGGTCTGCTCGACCCTAACGGCGCCGGCAAGTCTACGCTGATGCGCATCTTGGCCACGTTGCAGGAGCCGGACAGCGATGCTCACCATCTGAAGCACCTGTCGTGGGAACAGTTTGTTCCCACGACGGGTGGTTACTCCCTCCAGGCAAGTAATTCACCATGACAAGGTAACCCCTAACGAGTAGCGCTTCTTCGAAGCGCCTTGAATATCCGAGAAGACTAATCTTCTCGGAAAGCGGAGCAAAAGAAGAGGCCGGCGCCCCATAGGAGGACTCCGGCCCTTAGCACTTGTTGTGTGAGAAGACTTCCCTTACGAAGAAGTGCTGCCCGACCTCTCGTTGATCTGCTCCATCAGGGTCGTGCGGTTCTTGTTGCGCTGCTCATACTTGCGAACCTGCTCCAACTCATCGGCGGAGAGGCTGTCTAGTCGAGCTACTATCTCCCCGACATTCAACTCGTCGTAGCCCTCGATCGAGATCTCGGCGATTGCCCTCTGGACGTTACTCACACCCTCTTGGACGACCTCAGCATTCTGCTGGGCGGTCTGGTTGGCGGTCTCGGCGCTCTGCTGAGTGGCCTGAGTAGCCGCCTGGGCGCTCTGGCTCGCCGCCTGACTCGCCGCCTGGACACTCTGCTGCGCGGCCTGACCGGCGGCCTGCACGCCCTGCTGGGTGGCCTGGCTCGCTGCCTGCATGTTGTTCTGCGCAACCTGCGTGGCCGACCTCAAGGTCTCCTGGTAGAACGAGAGAGCAGAGTTTAGGAACTCAGAGTAGGCGTTGGTGGACTCCTGCGTGAGCGTCTGCAACGCCTGCTGCTGGCGCTCGCTTTGCTCCTGGACGGTCTGCGCCGCCTGGCGGTTACCCTCGGTCTGGCTCTGGAGCTGCTGGATCCAGTTCTGGAAGAAGTTCTGAGTGAGCCTAAGGTTGCTCTCCTGCAGAGAGACCGTCCTGTCGGCGAGCATCTGGAAGGCCTGCCTGGCCGAATCGGTTAGCTCCTCGCTTGCCTGGTTAATGTTCTGCGCCTGCTGCTGATCCATAGTTCGTCTCCTTCTGTGTCTTATTGTTAAGCTATTATCTCGTACACTATATTCATACCACATCTATGTGCGCTCTAAACATCGTGTGCGAGGTGATTACATTAGGGGCCAAGTAAGACCCACTCCTCAGCAAGCCGCGAAGCTGCTCCAGGAGTACGGCCAGCCACTCCGAGAGTGGTAGTAGGCTAACCCTGGAGACGGCGGCTCCGCTCCGGGCTAGGAACTGCGTGTTACCTACGATAAGCCCGTGTAGGCTCGGAAGAAACTGTCCATAACTTTCTGGTAACTCTTACACTGCTCCGCCCAGGCTGCTAGATATTCTTCCCCAGCATTAACAACCGAGTACATTCGTCGTGGCGGGCCGCCCTCGGGGTTATCCTCCCACTCGGACTTGCAGAGGCCTTCGTTCTCCAGCTGCCTTAGCATCCGATAGAACGTCCCTGGGTTTATCGGCTCGAACCCGAACCCCTCAAAGCGCTCCATTAACCTGTAGCCGTGGGAAGGCTCAGTCCGCAGCATCACGAGGGCCACTTGCATCAACCAGTTTATGGGCCGCGCTTTGATCTTGTGGTGCTGGTGGTCTACTGCCAAAACTCTCTGCCTCTCTCCGGGGAAGGAAGAAGACAGAAAGTCCACGATCCGCCTCGCTAATTGGTACTTATAACTATAAGAAACTACTATAACATATCTCGCGCCTTGGTCCTGGAGAGCTAAGGTGCTGGTGCTTCTATTCACTCAATTGCCGCTAAGAGTAGTCTTCTCGGAAGCTACTCTTTCGTATCTCGTTTGCTCCTAAGGCATGTATATGTGTTGCAATAGTAGCTAATATAAATCTGAGCGGCTTCTGTATGCCTCCTTTGGCGTGGACCTTGTTCATGTACAGAAGGAGGCTCGCCCTTATGGCAGCAGAAACAGTACGCATATTGGTTGCCATTGAGCCGCGGATGTACCGCGAAGTACTCGCCTTCTACTTTCGCAAGCAGCGCCCCCAGTCAGAGGTCGTCCTCGCCTCCCCAGAGACGCTATGGGACGAGGTCAACCGAACGAGGCCTCACCTGATCGTTGCTAATATGGTTCCATCCGAGCTCAAGGAGATGCTCTACTGGGTGGAGGTACGTAACGATGAGGAGCTCACAGCGATCATCAGCGCCGACGGGTACTTCGACGTCATCCACGAGGCCTCCCTAGAGGATCTGCTTGTGGCGGTTGACAAGGCCGAGGAAGACCTTGCCGATAGCTCATAGTTGCGATGGATCAATGGTGGATATGGATGGCTGTGGGGAGGGCGCAGACGGGTGAAGGCCCTCCTGGCCGACGAGCACACGATGTTCCGCGAGGGGCTCGTGGGGATGCTGGGCTCCGCTTACGGGGACCAAGTGGAGATCGTGGGCAAGACGAAGATCGGAGAAGAGGCCGTCACCCTGGCCAGGGTGACGGATCCCGACGCGATAGTCATGGAGGTCGACAGGACCCTAGAGAAGGCGAGGGACGACTTAGAGCGAATACGCGAGAGCTCTAAGGCGTCCTCCCCAAGGTAGTGATCCTGACCATGTTCGACAACCCGCGGATGTTGCAGGGGATCATGGGGCTCGGGGCGAACGCCCTGATCCACAAGAGCGCCTCGGTGGAGGATTTGTTCGACGCGCTGAGCACCATCGCTCTCGATGGCCAAGGGGGACATCTTATAGTAGCCATGCCATTGGGAGCGCTCGAACTGTCCGAGGACGTCTTGGAAAAAGACGGAACACGAAGCGTACTCTCTGGAAGGGAGCTAGAGATCCTGCTCCTGGCAGCGCGAGGGATTAGCAACCGTCAGATTGCCTCCCAACTGCACCTCGCGGTGAGCACAGTGAAACGCCACCTGTCGAACATCTACCCCAAGATGGGAGTTGGTCGAGGGGAGAGGCGCTGCGCATGGCCCTGGAGAACGGATGGTTCACCATCAGCGAGATCGAGGCGACCATAGACGATGCATAGCTGCTGGTCACCTTACGGGTTCCCGGAAACAACGGGCCCGAGCTAGAAGACATACTATTTCTATTCACGAGCTGCCGAGAGAAACTGTCTAATAAATCCTAGGTACGCGCCAACCGCCTTACCATCAGCCTACTCATCGCAGCGTACACAAACGCCTCCCCGGTGGCACACAACCTCTCGTAGTCCTTACTCATCCGCCTGTTCTGGCTCAACCAAGCGAAGGTGCGCTCCACTACCCACCTCTTCGGCAACACCTCGAAACCCCGACGCGGAAGCAGCTTCTGCCAGTCGATCTCTCGCCCCTCCTTCGCCCAGAGCCTCGCAACTTTCTCGGGCGTCGGCCTCGGCGTGCGGCGCACGACCTCGACACTCAGACCGAGCTCCCGTTCTGCCCATTCCTTGCCCCTGCCCTGGTACCCTGCGTCCACCCACAGGTGCGATAGGCGTGGAAGGAACTCGCGGGCAGCCTTCAGCAGCAATTTGATCCCGTCTTGGTCGGGGACCTTGGCGCTGTGTACCTTGGCTTTGAGCACCAAGCCCTCTGTGTCCACCAACAGGTGCCGCTTGCGGCCGCGGACCTTCTTGCCGCCGTCGTAACCGCGCGCTTCGCTACCTGCCCCGCTCGTCTTGGCCGACTGAGAATCGACTATCCCGGCGCTGGGATGCGGGTTTCTCCCCAACCGTACCCTCAAGCGCTCACGCAACGCCGAGTTTAACCGCTCAAAGGTGCCGGCGATGCGCCACTTTCTGAACCAGTAGTAGACGGCTCTCCAAGGCGGAAACTCGCGGGGAAGTAATCGCCAAGCACAGCCACTCCTCAGGAGGTAAAAGATGGCGTTGAGGACATGGCGCAAACTATATATCTTCGGTCGTCCTCGCTTGTTGGCAGAGGCGATGTGGGGCTCGATGCACTCCCATTCGGCATCGGTAAGATCGGTTGGGTATCTCCTTCTCATGAGAAGAAGCGTACGCCATCGCCTAGCCGGACCGATTAATTAGACAGTTTCTAGAAGAAGTCTTATCGGAAACTCGCCGAGGTTGCCACTCGAAAAGCAGCTCATTGGATAGAGGATTATCCTTAGAGAGGTCTATTGCTGGAGCAGCGTTCTCTATGACTTGTCTAAACTTCTGATCCACTTCATCTTGCGCGTTTGCCATCTCGCGCAGCGTGCGTTGGGGATCCTCCGTCTCCCAGTACACGATGATCGACTCTCCTATGGGTGTCCTCTGAATCCACACCTTCTCCTCGCTGATCCCAAGCCTCTTCCTAGACTCTTCGTAGTCTTCTCGGAGTTCTCCAGAGCCCGACACGGCCTCTGCGATGCTCCTTACGAAGTCCTCCTGTCCCGGCAAGATGGGCAAAGCAAAAGCAACTACTGCCATCTTCGTACCTCCCTTTCCCCTTACTCTCTAAGACCTCGACGCCTTATCGGACTACCTTCTTGGTGGTTAGGTTACTTGGGCGAGAGCATAACCTCAACGTGCTTGACGTCTTGCTCGACGTGCTCCTGTTCGGGAAGATCCAGACGCCGAAGAAGTTCCAACATGCGCTTGTTCTTACCCATTACCATCGCGTAGAAGGACCGAACCCCATTGCTCCACGCTACGTCGATGAGCAAGCGGGTCAGGGCTATCCCTACCCCGTGATCTTGCCAGCTATCTTGGACGATAGCCGCGTACTCGGCCTTCTCCTCACCCGGTTCGCGATCATAGCGCACAATCGCGATGATCTGCTCTTGATCGTCAGGTTCTAGGGCAACAAAAGCAAAGTGGTCCACTCCATCGACTTGAGCAAAGTACTGGGCCTTCTCTTGGGAGAACTCGTTTAGCGACCCGAAGAAGCGCAGATAGATCGTACGCTCGCTACAGCGTCCAAGGAATTGCTGCAGGGCAGGGGCGTCGTTAGCCCGAACGATTCGATAAGGGACATCGTGCCCACTGGGCAGGCTAAGGGTCCCCTCGTTCTCGTGCCCACTGCTCTGTGCCTGCGGCCTCACGATAGCGAGCAGTACCCACAATAGCTGGCGTTCACACAATCTTGCTGACAGCTATCGGTTTTCTTGCTGGTAAGGGATGCTGCGTCCTAGGGGCAAGTTGTTCTATTCCTTATTCACCGGATTGCCGACAAGAGGTCAGCCTGTTGAAAAACTCGAGCCAGACACGTTGACGACTGCATAGACTGGCTCTGGAGGCTCCAAATCGGGCTTTAGAGGCCCAAAACAGACGTTTTTGAACCTGAATCGAGGACCGCAAGCAGTAACGAGGAGTTTTTCAACAGCCTCAGGTCTTCTCGGAAAGTTGCCTCCTAGGGTAGGGGCAAGCTTCTTAAGATGCTCGAGCATCGTTTAGTGCCGTCATGCGGAAGTGGGAGCGCTATCCCCTGTAGGG
>CADCVG010000107.1 GCA_902806075.1 uncultured Rubrobacteraceae bacterium | reverse complement strand
CGCTTACCTTTATCCTGCAAATCCCCATATTTTCCAAGTGGAGCCGAGGGGATTCGAACCCCTGACCTCCGCCGTGCAAAGGCGGCGCTCTCCCAACTGAGCTACGGCCCCGAGACCAAGAACTGAGTGTACGCTCCGGGCTTCTATCCTTCAACGTGCCTGGAATATGTTTGTGGAGTACGAGCGTGAGAGGAGAAAGAGATGAGCGCGTCACTGAACAAGGGCACGAGCACGAAGTCCGCGTCCTCTGAAAGGAGGATTCCGGCCACCTGAAAGTACGACTCGTGGGCGCGAGGGAAAGGCTATCCCCGACCGGCGTTCTCACCGGGGCTCCGAACCTCTTGCTGTCCGCTATCTACCTGTCGGGTCTTGCCGGGTGGCGAATCTTCTCGTTGTGTAGGATTAGACTCTTGGATCTGCTACTCAAACTTCTCTCTGTGGGTACTCTTGGGGCCGTTGGCTCGTTGTTCGGTATCCCCGCTGGCTTGACCTTGGGCCTTACCCCAATCCTGGCCGGGACGGCTAGCGTTTTAGGCAATCTCGGGGCGCTGATTTTCGTCGTCCTGGCAGGTGAGCGGCTGCAACGCTGGGCTTACGGCCACCGCTGGCTCGCTAAACGCCGCAAGAGGCTGGAGCGCGCCTGGAACCGTTACGGGGTCTTGGGCGTGGCTCTCCTCGCCCCACTCATCACCGGAGCAGCTTTAGGGACCGTACTGGCTTTGGCCCTCGGAGCTCCTCCGCGCCCCCTGTTAAGCAGGATGTGCTTGAGCGTCGTGCTCTGGAGCGCAGTGCTCACCGGGGCGGCTTCCCTGGGCTTCTCGATGTTTCGCAGCTAGCCGGCCTCTACCGAAGACCTCTAAAGAAGACCATCTCCCCCACTGCCCCGCGGGAGTTCTTCGGGTTTTCGGTTCTTCGTAACCGTATATACTTTCGACAGGATCAGCGAAACGGAGAGGCATGGCGGCAGTACTCGTGGTGTTCTTTGCAATGATGGTGATCTCCTACGCTCTCGTGACCCTGGCTACGGTGAGAATATGGCGTTCCGTCCCCCACAGCGAGGACCATCCCGAACGGCTCGTGGGTGGGGGAGGCGGTAGGACGAGCAAGCACCGCTGCTCGGAAGCCGCTAACCGCTCCCCCGCGCGTGGCAGGGTGCGCCGCTCGCACCGTTGCCGTCGCTACTAGCAACCGAGAGAGGATGGCGAGCACGACCCAGGAAGAGATAGAGTGGACCTTCGTCGGCGCCAGCGGACGGATGGCCGAGCGCTCCTCACCGGAGCTGATCGTAGGGACGCCGAGGAGTTCTCACCTTCGATACTGGCCTACGGGTCGAGGATTGGGACTGACGAGCTCTTCTTAGAGCTGGTCGATCGCGAGCGGAGGCTAGAGCACTCACTCGAAAAAAGCCCGGTGCCCGTCCAAAGGGAAAGGGGAAAGGAGGAGTTGAGCACCGGGTAATAGCTATATTCTAAATGCACGTATGTGCGTTTGTCAAGCGCGGGGTGCAGAGAGGTTCCGGCATGATAACGCCTCTGGACCTCCGTGTCGTGTCCGGGCGGGGAAGGAAGGTCGTTAGGCTGTAAGTGGTGGCCTAGCGAAGCCTCTTGGACATCTCGACCAATGCGGTAGAGACGGTTCTCAAGTCGCCCTCGTTCTGAGCGTCCTTACAAACGCGGTCTAGTACGTCGCTGCGTATACCGCGCTTGGCGAACTGTTCGCGTATGTTGGCTATCTCGGGCAAGTAGTCTCGGGCGTAAAGTACCTGCGTTTCCTCATCGTGCAGGGTAACTCGCCGGTGGAGATGCTCATGGTCACTAACGATAGTATCGTTAGCGGGCCTGTTGGCCTCGCGCTCGTTGATGAAGTTTATCAAGGCTTCAGACTCTTCGAAGGCGCGCTTTCTAAGCCCGGCCCTGGACATCTTGTGGCGGCTACGCTTAAGCAACAATAACGGCAGCAAGATCAGGACGAAGCCGATAACCGTGCCAAAGATTGCCAGAAGAACGAGGGGCGATTCCATCGGGTTCAATGATACCCAAAGGCAGCCGTTTGTCCTATGACGACCGTGGCACAAAGATTCACTGCGTCACGCGTCAGGCTCTCTCTTGCCAGCTATAAGGACGGAACGATTTTTTTCTTTACCGGAGCAGTTTGCGGAGCCTTTTGGGTCTGGTGCTACAATGTTGTCAGGGCGTTTTGGGGAGATCGTTGCGCCCGCATTTAGAGTTCTGAAGATTCTTTGGTAATCGTATTTGAGAGGTGGGGTACCGATGGCGAACAAGCCGGTGCTGTTCGCGGTCGACGACGACCGTGAGGTCCTGCGGGCGGTCGAGCGCGACCTGCGGCGCAAGTACGGTCGGGGCCGCAACGGGGATGGCTACCGTGTCCTGAGCGCAGACTCGGCGGCGGCGGCGATGGACACTCTGGGGAAGCTCACGCTGCGTGGAGATCCCGTGGCGCTGTTCCTTGTGGACCAGCGGATGCCACGCAAGAGCGGTGTGGAGTTCCTGGAGGAGGCGAAGGAGCTTTATCCTATCGCGAAGAGGGTCCTGCTCACGGCATATGCGGACACTAACGCGGCGATCAAGGCCATAAACGAGGTCAAGCTGGACTACTATCTCCAGAAGCCCTGGGACCCGCCCGAGGAGAACCTCTATCCAATCCTCGACGACCTGCTCGGCGATTGGCAAACAGAGTGGCTAACAAAACATAAACCGCCCTTCGAGGGCATCCGGGTCGTAGGCAACCGCTGGTCGCCCCGGTCACACGCGGTCAAGGACTTCCTCGCCCGCAATCGGGTGCCCTACCAGTGGCAGGATATCGATGCCTCCGAGGAGGCACGGCAACTGGTCGCGCGAGTAGATCACGGCGACCCAAGTCTGCCAGTCGTAGTCTTCCCGGACGGGACCTACCTGGAAGCTCCAGAGAACGTCGAAGTCGCCGAGAAGGTGGGCTTGCAGACACGCGCCGAGCGGCCTTTTTACGATTTGATCATCATCGGCGGCGGTCCCTCCGGGCTTGCGGCCGCCGTCTATGGCGCCTCCGAGGGTCTGAAGACGGTCCTTATAGAACGAGAAGCTCCCGGTGGACAGGCCGGGACGAGCAGCCGCATCGAGAACTACCTCGGCTTCCCGTCGGGACTCAGCGGGGCGGATCTCTCCCGGCGAGCCGTCACCCAGGCCAGAAGATTCGAGGTTGAGATCCTCACGCCCCAGGAGGTTGCGGAAGTCAGGGTCGAGAACCCGTACCGGGTAGTACGGCTCGCGGACGGCACGGAGATAAGCTGCCACGCCCTCCTGATCACGACGGGCGTCTCTTACCGCAAGCTGGACGTGCCGGGCGTGGAGCGTCTCTCCGGGCGGGGCATCTACTACGGCGCCGCGATGACCGAGGCGCTCTCTTGCAAGGACGAAGACGTCTACATCGTCGGTGGGGCGAACTCCGCCGGCCAAGCCGCTATGTACTTCTCCCAGCACGCCCGAAAGATCGTGATCCTGTGCCGCTCGAACGATTTGCGCAAGGGCATGTCCGAGTACCTCGTCAAGCAGATAGAGGAGACCCCGAACATCGAGGTCCGCACGAACTCGGGTGTTGCCGAGGTGTTCGGCGAGGACCATCTGGAGGAGCTCAGGATACGGAACTCGAAGACGGGAGAGGAGGAGACCGTGCCCGCCCATTCGCTGTTCATCTTTATCGGGGCGGCGCCGAAGACGGACTGGCTCGAAGGGGCTGTCGAGCGGGACGAGCGAGGCTTCATCCTCTCCGGCCCGGAGCTGGTGAGGGACGGCAAGCGGCCGAAGAACTGGACCGAGGATCGGGACCCGTATCTCCTGGAGACGAGCGTCCCCGGCATCTTCGTCGCCGGCGACGTGCGGCGCGGCTCCGTAAAGAGAGTTGCCTCAGGAGTCGGGGAGGGTTCCATCGCGGTGCAGTTTATTCACCAGTACCTGGCCAAGGTGTAGAGATGCAGAGCACAACCGTGATCGACGCCCTGCGCCGGGCACCGCTCTTCGAGGGGTTCACCGATGATGAGTTGAGATGGGTCGCGGAGCGGGGCTCGGAGAAGCTCGTCCGGGCGGGTGAGATAAATGGGCGGGAGGGCGAGCCCGTCGAACACCTGTACGTCATTCTCGAAGGGGAACTCAGGATCACCAAGAAGGCCGACGGCGGCGAGGTCGTCATAAACGTCTATACGCCCGGCATGTTCTTCGCCGAGGTACCACTCCTCGCGGGAACGCCATTCCTGGCGACGGGCCGGGCGCTCACCGACTGCCGGCTCTTCCTGCTCCCCGACGAGATCTTCCGGCACATGCTCACGACCTACCCGTCCTTCAGCCAGAAGATCCTTGAGACGATGGCCCAGCGTGTCCAGATCCTCCAATCTATCGCTGCTCAACGCGAGAAGTTGAACTCTCTTGGCACCCTCGCCACCGGTCTCGCCCACGAGTTGAACAATCCCGCCGCCGCCAGCCGCCGCGCCCTCCGCGAACTGCGCGAGAGCGTTGGGACGGCGAAGAGGCTTGCGATGGAGTTGGGACAGACGCTCTCCACCGCCCATCTCGAAGCACTGGCCGCCCTCGAAAAAGAAGCAGTGGCCCGCGCCGCCACGCCTCCCTCCCTCGACCCACTAGAGCGTGGAGACCTGGAGGACGAGGTCGCCGGCTGGCTCGAAGACCGTAGTCTCGAGAACAACCTGGATCTCTCCCCCATCTTCGTAGGCGCGGGGCTTGATACGGGTTGGCTCGGAGAGGTAGAGGTGGCAGTGCCGGACGATGCTCTTGGAAGCGTACTGGAATAC
>CADCVG010000106.1 GCA_902806075.1 uncultured Rubrobacteraceae bacterium | reverse complement strand
CCACCGGCACGGTAGGGTATGCGGCGATGTTCGAGCAGTTTCACCCGACGGACCTGCTCGGGTGGTGTAAACGGGCCGAAGAGTCGGGCTTTACCTCCGTGATGGCCTCGGACCACTTCCACCCCTGGACCCCCGAACAGGGCCAGAGCGCCTTCGTGTGGTCCTGGCTCGGCGCTCTGGGGGCGACGACGAACCTCCGCTTCGGGACCGGAGTGACGCCGCCTGGTTTCCGCTACCACCCGGCGATCATCGCGCAATCAGCTGCTACTCTGGAGGCGATGTACCCGGGACGGTTCTGGCTGGGGCTCGGGGCCGGGGAGGCTCTAAACGAGCACGTCGTCGGCGAGTACTGGCCCGAGGCCCCGACGCGCCTGCGCATCCTCATGGAGTCGATCGAGGTCATCCGCAGGCTGTTTACCGGCAAGGTGGTCAAGTATCAGGGCGAGCACGTAAGGCTGGAGAGCGCGAGGCTGTACACCATGCCCGAGACGCCACCCCCGATCTACGTGGCGACGGCCGGTCCGATCATGAGCAAGCGCACGGGGCGCTTCTGCGACGGGATCATCACGGTCGGCGCCGCGGACGAGAAGATAAAGATGCTCATGCAGAAGTTCGAGGAGGGCGCGCGTCAGGAGGACAAGGACCCGAACGCTATGCCGCGCATGGTCCAGCTACACGTCTCCTGGGCCGGCTCGCAGCAGGAGGCCGAGGATCAGGCCGTCAAGGAGTGGCCCAATGGCGGGATGCCCTTCCCAAAGGCCGACATCCGCAACCCCGAGGACTTCGCCGCGATGGCGAAGCTCGTCCACATAGACAACTTCAAGAACCGTGTCCTGACCTCCGCCGACCTCGACGAGCACCTGGAGCACATCCAGCACTACGTGGACCTGGGCTTCGACGAGATCTACGTCCACAACGTCGGACGCAACCAGGAGGAGTTCATAAGGGCCTATGGGGAGCGTGTGATCCCAAAGCTCCGCTGGCCTGAGGGGTAGGTGTCATCGCGGATATAATGTAGAGACCAATGGACTGGCGAGACCACATACACTCGAACCCGGAGATTCTATCCGGCAAGCCGATCATAAAAGGGACGCGACTCTCCGTGGATTTCTTGCTGGAGCTACTCGCCAACGGCTGGAGTGAGGAGCAGCTTTTCGATAGTTACCCCAACCTCACTCGTGACTCTCTGAGAGCTGTCTTCTCCTTCGCCGCCGAATCCACCCGCGACGAGCGTGCTTTCGAGTTGCGCCGCTGAAATACCTGTTTAGGTGCGGTTCCTCGCCGACGAGAACTTTCCCCTGCCGAGCATCCGGTTGCTTGCCACGGCGGGGCACGACATCGGCTCTGTGGCGCTGGAGACGCCGGGAGTCCCGGACGAAGCGGTCCTGGATCGCGCCGTTCGAGAGGGACGTATCCTGCTCACCTTCGACAGGGACTACGGAAGTTTGCTCTACGAGCGAGGCTCGCAACCCCCCGAAGGTATCGTTTACTTTCGTTTCACGCCAGCCTCGCCCGAGGAGCCGGCCGAGTACCTTCTCATCCTCCTCGAACGACTCGAAACTTTCTTGCCCGGCACGCTCACTGTAGCCGAGCGCGACCGCGTTAGACAGAGACCGTTACCCGGCTCCAACCTCCCGTAATCTAAGCCTCTCCGGCAGAAGCTCCGGACGCAATCGTGAGAGTTCATAAGGGCCTACGGTGAGCGCGTGATCCTCAAGCTCCGCTGGCCTGAAGAGAACTGACGCGCTCTCGCTAGGAGAGCAGTGGACGGAACTCGTTGCTCGAAAACTAGCCGGAGCGCTAAAGCGTGCCGAGGTTCCTTGCTTCCCTTGCGCGGATCGCCGGTTGACCGGGATGCGAGCGTTGTACACACTGTAGAACAACGGGAGAGGCAGCGGAGCGCCGGGACTGAAGCAGTTCTGCAGACGAGGTTTCGGCGAGAAGGAGGACTGGACGGATGGGAAGGTTACTCTTCACTGGTGGGACGGTCGTGACCGCCGAGGGCAGCTATAGGGCGGATGTGCTCGTCGAGGATGAGAAGATCGTCGCCGTCGGCACGGACCTCTCCGGGGATGGGGCCGAGACCGTTGATGCCTTCGGAAAGCTGGTCATGCCCGGTTTTATAGACGCGCATACTCATATGGACATGCCCTTCGGTGGGACGGTGACGGCCGACGACTGGGCTACGGGGACGGCTGCGGCGGCGGCGGGCGGGACGACAACGATCATAGACTTCGCGCTCCAGGAGGAGGGCGGGACGCTCGCGGGAGCCATCGAGGCGTGGACGGAGAAGGCGAGAGGCAAGGCCCTGATCGACTACGGGTTCCACGTGGCGATCACGGACCTGCGCGACGATGTTAAGACGGAGCTGCCGAGCCTCGCCGCGAAGGGCGTAGCGTCGGTCAAGATCTTTATGGCCTACAAGGGCACGCCCCTCTACAGCGAGGACGAAGACCTCTTCGAGGTCCTGCAGCTCTCTAAAGAGGCCGGTGTCCTCGTGCTCGTCCACGCCGAGAACGGGGACGTCATAGCGAAGCTCCAGGAGCAGGCCCTCGCCAGGGGCGATGTCGCCCCCCGCTTCCACGCCCTCACCCGGCCGCCGCAGGTCGAGGCCGAGGCGACGAACCGGGCGATACGGCTCGCGGAGGTGGCCGGGGCACCGATACTCGTCGTACACGTCTCCTGTGCCCCTGCGCTGGAGGAGATCCACCGCGCCCACGAGAGGGGCCAGACGGTCTACGCCGAGACCTGCCCCCAGTACTTCGCCTTCTCCTACTCCGACCTCGCGCGGCCGGGCTTCGAGGGGGCGAAGTACGTCTGCTCCCCACCGTTGAGGGACGAGTCGAACCGCCCCGCGTTGTGGAATGGGCTGAAGGTGGGGGACCTGCAAATATTCGGCTCCGACCACTGCTCGTTCAACTACGAGGGACAGAAGGAGCTTGGCAGAGAGGACTTCACCCTCATACCCAACGGGCTACCCGGTGCCGAGGAGCGGGCGATGGCGCTATGGACGCTGGGTGTTAGAGAGGGCAGGCTCTCGGAGAACCAGTTCGTCGCCGCTCTCTCCACGAACCAGGCCCGCATCTATGGGATGTACCCGAAGAAGGGCGCGCTGGTTCCTGGCGCGGACGCGGACATCGTGCTGTGGGACCCGGAGCTCTCAGTGACGGCGACGGCGGAGAACCGGCACGGCAACGTGGACTACACGCCTTACGAGGGGATGGCGTTCGAAGGTGGACCGGCGTCGGTGTATGTGCGGGGGAGGCTGGTCTACAGGGACGGTGAGATAATAGGGGAGCACGGCTCCGGGCGTTTCGTCGAGCGGAGCTTCACCGCGACGAGGGGATTGGAGGCGAGGGTATGAACCCGGAGGAGTTGAGGGAGCGGCACAAGGCGGTTCTGCCGGAGTGGATCGCTCTCTACTACGAGCGTCCGATGGAGCTGGTGCGCGGCGAGGGGTTCAGGGTCTGGGACTCGGAGGGGAACGAGTACCTCGACTTCTTCGGCGGCATCGTGACGACCATAAGCGGACACGCCCTCCCGGAGATCGTGGAGGCGGTGCAGGAGCAGGCCGCGAAGATCTTCCACTCCTCGACGCTGTATCTAATAGAGAACCAGGTGAAGTTGGCGGAGAAGCTGATCTCGCTCGCCCCGATCTCCGGCGATAAGAAGGTCTTCTTTACGGTCAGCGGCACCGAGGCGAACGAGGCGGCGCTCCTCTTCGCGACGACGCACAGGGGATCTAGCGAGGTCATTGCCCTTCGCTCCTCCTACCACGGACGCTCCTTCGCGACGATGGCCGTTACGGGGCAGAGCTCCTGGCGTCCCACCGCCCGCTCGCCGCTCGACGTGCAGTATGTCGCCAACCCGTACCAGTACCGCTGCGCTTTCTGCCGCAACGAGGGAAGGTGCAACCTCCTCTGCGCCGACGACCTGCGGGCGGTCATCGAGACGCAGACCACCGGGCACGTCGCGGCGTTCATCGCGGAGCCGATACAGGGCGTGGGTGGGTTTATAGAGGCACCGCCGGGCTACTTTGAGCGGGTCAAGGAGATCCTGGACGAGACCGGTATCCTGCTTATCTCGGACGAGGTGCAGACGGCGTTCGGGCGGACGGGGAGTCACTTCTGGGGGATCGAGGCGCACGGGGTCGAGCCGGACATGGTCACGATGGCGAAGGGGCTCGGAAACGGCCTCTCTATCGGCGCGGTGATGGGGCGGGCGGAGATCATCGACTCCATAAGCCCGAACCTCCACGTCTCGACCTTCGGCGGCAATCACCTCTCGACCGCAGGCGCTCTGGCGAACCTGAACTACATCCTGGAGAACGACCTGCAGCGAAACGCAGACGAGGTAGGCGGCTACCTCAAAGACCGCCTGGTGAAGATGGCCGGAGAGCATCCCGTGGTCGGCGAGGTGCGGGGCCGGGGATTGATGCTCGGCATGGAGATGGTCGGGCCGGGCGGAGAGCCCGCTCCCCGGGCGGCGGTCGGCTTCATGCAGGCCTGCCGGGAGCGGGGCGTGCTCGTCGGTAAGGGTGGCATAAACGCGAACGCCGTACGCATCTCGCCGCCGCTCACCATCACCCACGAGGCCGCCGAAGAGGCGGCGAACGTCTTTGAAGAGGCGCTCGCCGAGGTCGGGACGGCGGAGAAGGTGGGCTGATGCAGACCGAACAGGTAGACTCCCGCCGAGCCGTCGAGGAGTTGAAGGAGTTGGCCGGCCTCACCGGCGGCCCCGACGGCGCTCGCCGGGTCGCCTGGACCGGCGAGTGGGCGAAGGCGCGGGGCTGGCTGCGCGAGAAGCTAGAAGAGATCGAG
>CADCVG010000105.1 GCA_902806075.1 uncultured Rubrobacteraceae bacterium | reverse complement strand
CTGCGCCGACGATCTCCAACCGCTCCCGACGGGCCGAGGTGGTGCTGCACGAGACGAACCCCAGGCCCCCGTCGAACTCAAGCACCCCCGCGAGCTCCTCGTCGGCTCCGTCCTCCGCGAACCGCCCGAAGGCCGAGGCGCGCAGCGGCTCTGAACCGAAGGCGAGCCGCAACACGTTCACGCAGTAACAGCCGACGTCGCCTAGAGAGCCGCCCTCCAGGCCGCCGACGCTACGCACGTCCTCCGGGTCGTCTATCCGGTGCCCGAACTCAGCCATCGCCTGCCGTACCTCTCCGACCACGCCCTCGCGTAGCAGCTCTTCGAGACGCAGTGTCTGGAGGTGGAGCCGGTACATGAAGCCCTCCATCAGCGCGAGCCTCGCCTCTCTCGCTGCCTCTACGGCCTTCTTGGTGTCGTTAGTGTTCTGGGAGAACGGCTTCTCGCAGAGGACGTGCTTGCCGGCCTCGATAGCCTTGAGCGTCCACTCGACGTGCATGGAGTTCGGGAGCGGGATGTAGACGGCGTCCACCTCCGGGCTCTGAAGTAGTGATTCGTAATCCTCAAAGATCCCGGCTCCAGGCGCGGCCTCGCGCGCCTCTTGGGACCTCTTGCCGCCCCGGGTGGCGACGGCGGAGACTTCTACAGCCTCCGTCCGGGAAGCTGCGGGGATTATGCCGCCGAGGGCGATCCGGGCCGCCCCCAGTATCCCTAAACGTACCGCTCCTCCTCGCATCCCAATCCTCCCGTCGTCCTAAACTGCTTCAGCCTGCCACGCCAGGGTCTCTATCTCCCCCACCACCCGGTCCAACTCCTCGACGACGGCGTTCGTCCCAGCTCTCTTGTACGTCTCGGTGAGAGCGCGGTAGTACCACAGCGTTCCCTCCTTGCCGCCGGTGAAACGGTCCCAGAGCTCCTCGCCTAGAGAGCGCAGGTCCGCGAGAATGGAGCGGGCGTTGTGCAGCTTATCCGCCGCGGAGACAAGCCGAACTGAGGATGAGGCCGCGCCAACGTGCGCGATGTAGGCCTCCTTGCGCGGTCTCCAGGCCGGTTTCGGGTCCTCGTAGGTGTCGGTGCAGCCGACCACGATCTCCGCCACCTCGTCCCCGAAGTGCCGCCTGATGTCCTCCAGCCTCTCCCTGCCGCCCATGTCCTCCGGAGCATCGTGCAGCAGGGCAGCTACCACCTCTTCCTCAGTGCCACCGTTCTCGCCAACGATCGCCGCGACGGCGAGGAGGTGCGTTACGTAGGGAACGCCGGAGCCCTTTCTCGTTTGATCGCGGTGAAGCCGGGCTGCGTAAACGAGCGCGTCTTCGAACTTTTCTCCGTAGGGCAAGAGATCTCCTATCCTCTCTCTTAGGCGGGTAAGGAGCCATCCCCGGTCTTGCGGTCGAGATGCTCCAGGAGGGTCTTGCGGTTCTTGTGCTCCCTCTCGTAGGACCGGAGGCTCTTGATCTCCTCGTTCGAGAGTCTCCCGAGCTTATCTTTGATCTCGCCGACGTTGAGGTCGTCGTAGCCCGTGATGGGCAACGACGCCTCCTTGCGGGCCTCCTTTGCGGCTGCGGTGTTCTCGACGTACTGCTCGCCCTCTCTTGAAGCCTCTCGCTTCTTTCTCTCCGTCGCCTCCCTCTCTTCGGGGCTCAACTCCTCCCAGGCTTCTTTGGGCAAATAGCGAGCCGTCTCGCCGTCCTTGCGAGCTTTGGTCTCACCCTCCCTGGTCTGCCACTCCTCCTCGGTCCACCGCTCAAGGCTCTTCTGGCTCTCATCTTTCGCGCCCTTATAGCTGCCGCCCTGCTTCTCGTACTCCTGCGTAAGGAGTTGGGCTTTGCGTGCCGACCATTGGCCGGGCTCGCCGCCCTTGTCGGATTGCTTGATCTCCTCTAGCAGCTTCTCCCGCAGCTCGGGGTGAGTGTACTTCTCCTCATACTCTTTCCTCGCCACTCTCTTATGCTCCTTTTATTTCTTGATGCGGTCCGGTACTCTCCCCGATCACCGCATAGAGCGGATCGCTGAACATGCGACGCGGGCTGCGGTCGAGGCTGTTTATGTCGCTCCAGTTTCCTGCTTCGCGGAGATAATGCTCGACCAGTTGCATATGTCCCCGGTCATCCAGTTGGTGCCAGATGGCTACTGCTTTATCGGGAAAGCAACGATTCGAGAACGTAATCACTATCGGGGAGCCGACCTTCAAGACTCTCCCGACCTCGCGCAACACGGTTGCGGGATTGGTCAGGTAGTCCACGGAGACACAGATGCCCGCTCCTTCGAACTCCGCATCACCGAACGGTAGCACCGGATCCTGATTAAGGTTCTGGACCACGTAGGAGTCGAGCCTGGGATTACGCCGTAGTTCTTCCTCGTTCAGGCCCAGGCCCACAACCCGGCGGTATGCCACCTCCGGCGGCAGGTGCGAGACCCAGCTACTCATAAGGTCGAGGATGGCCCCATCCGCCGGGAAGTGCTCCCTGTAGAGTTGCGTCACGGCGGCGATTGCACGGTCGTCTATGTGGGTGACGAGCCTGGGGGTTTTGTAAAATTGTTCGTCCGGGGCTTCGTCGTAACGTCTGAAGGCTCCTGCGGGGAATTGTGACATCCGTTGTCCTCTCCTGCCGTGGCACGCTTTCCACGAATCTTACCCATAGAGTAACCCCGCGCTGTAATGCCGTCGCTGATGCAATACGCCCCACTCGCCAAAGTAGATCAGGGCTGGTTGCAATCGTAACCTGCGTCCGACTTTACACGAGCTTCTGCTGCCAGGCCTCCATACTCGACGGCTTCAGCCGCTACTTGGTGGGTCTCTCTGTGGTGGCAATCGAAAACCGAGAACCCTCTGCGCTCTTCAGAGGGCGTTGCCCGCCGCCGTCCCGAGGCGGGTTGATCCAAACTCAGACTTTATAGAAGAGGTCTACAACAAGAGACGGTTGCATTCGAGACTTGGGCATCTGTCACCGGTAGAATTCGAGGCAAATCACGTTCAAAGGCAGAAGTTGACTATGGGCTCTGCCGGAGAATCGAGTTCACACCAACCGCCGGTTCCGGGTGCGGTCCGAGGCTCGGGCGGGTGAGGATCTACGGTACGGACGCCGCAGACGAGGAGAGAAGATGACAGTGACCAACAATACGCTGATTGAGGAGATCAACGAAGCGTACCGTCGGCTGAACGCCGCAACCGAAGCCCTGGCGAGCGCCGACCGCTCGCTCGCCGAACACGTCCGCAGGGTCCGCCTGGATAACGCTGAGGCGATCCTGGAGGCGAAGAACGAGCGGACGGCGAGCCTCTACCTCGACGGCCTGCTCGACACCGACGAGCACCACCGCCTGGAGGCCGACCGGGCGAGGGTGGAGCTCGACCACCAGCACGCCAGGCGCGAGGTGGAACGGCTGCACCTGATCGTTCGGCTGCTAGGCGTGACCGAGGAGAAGCGGGGATGAGCGAGGAGGAGCCAAACGGAAGGACCGGCACCCTTGCCTGAGCCGAAGGCTCACGCCTATACCGACGGGGCATCCAGCGGCTCCCGTGGCCCCGGAGGCTACGGGGCCGTTCTGACGTGGAAGGGTAAGACCGAGGAGATCAGCGGCGGCGAGCACAACACCACGAACCAACGGATGGAAGTGACCGCTGCATGTATTGCCCTGGAAACGATAGACGAGGGACACGTCGTAACCATCTACTCCGACTCATCCTACCTCGTCAACTGCATGAAGAGAGACTGGCACAAGAAGTGGCGGGAGAACGGCTGGCTCAACCACCTCAAAGAGCCGGTGGCGAACAGGGACCTATGGGAGAGGTTGTTGGAGGCTACCAGGCGCCACCAGGAAGTGCGGTGGAGGAAGGTCAAAGGGCACTCCAAGACCAGAGGCCCTCACAAGACCGGAAACGACCGGGCCGATGAGCTCGCCGTGGCCGCGAAGAAGAAGGCCGATGGTGACTGAAGAAGCAGGTGGCCGCCCCTCCCCCAAGGAGCAGAGCCCCGAGACTTGCCAGGGAAGCTACGCGATAATGAAAGAGATCAAACCTTCAGACGTCGGGAGGTACCGGAGTGAGTGGGTTGTTCGAAGTGGCAACGTGGCTGATCTATGCGCTGGCGGCGGTCATGATGCTCGCGGTAATCGTGGCCGCGGTCCTGGCCGGGCTAGCGCTGGGGTTCGTGGCGGAGTTTTTGCGGGAGCTCGGTGGAGGCCGCGAAGAGGGCGACGCCCAACATACCGAGGACAGCCCAAGGCCCCCCGAGTGAGCGAAGGGTCCGAGGTAGGCGTAGGATGCGGGTGGGCCTACCGATATAAGCCACATGAAGAGATCGCGGCGAAGAACGTTCGGTGCCAGGCTTACGCCTACGCGATGATGCCGGACACCCTCGGAAAGAAGCGGTGGTGCGCGCTACGAGCCGACGAAGGAGGCGGACGATGTACTGGAATAACCAGGAGATAGACACCAAGGTCTATCCGACCAGTTGCCCCGGATGCGGGGCGGCAAAGTGGCAAGACAGAGACTGGGAGACGGGGCTAGTCTATTGCTCTCGTTGTGGGTGGTACTCAGTAGAGGACGGCGCTCAGGAAGAGAGGTGATAGCAGTTTTCGTCCCCTAGCCCGCATACATCGCACCGATCCGGACGACCTTCCGCACATAGGATCGGGACGGGAGCCTGGAGTCGGCGACGTAACGCGGAGAAGCCGTTCGTCTCAAAGAGGCTCTGCCGTCTCGATCGTCCACCACGGATACTCCATCTGAGCCTCCAGGATCCAGCAGAAGCCTAGCCTCAAGGAGTGACAAGGAGTGGCGGAAAAGCTATATGAAGTTCCAAGCATCGGTATGCATGGTTTTCACAGGTGTAACGCGGGGGTGGTGTAGAATACAGTAACTCTTGTAGGAGGCGGTTTTGGACGGTCTGGATATCATCGTCTGGGTTGTGGCGGTGGCGG
>CADCVG010000104.1 GCA_902806075.1 uncultured Rubrobacteraceae bacterium | reverse complement strand
GACGCATCACGTTGAATGCTCCGGTTAGAGCGGATAAGGAAGGTGGGTCGATAGAGATACAGCGCGGAGGCGAGAAGACCGTGGAGTGTTTCGGCGAGGACGACCCGTACGCGGCGGAACTCGAAGAGTTCGCAAGCGCGATCCGGGAGCGCCGCGATCCCAAAATCGGACCGGAGGAGATCCTGGGCAACGCCCGCGCCATCGAAGCCCTCCTGAAGTCCGCGAGAGCGGGCGGCGAACCGCAGAGAGTCTAGCTACCCGAGCCCCAGGTTGAGCCGCGGGGAACCTTCTTCGTCGCGCCGGACCGTTATGAGCCAGCGGCGCTCTGTGAGGTTGCAGACCGCGCCCGTCCCCTCCTCGCAGGTCCCGACACGCAGAAGCACGTCCAGCTCGCCCGTATCATCACTCAAGCTCAGTCGCGTCCGGGCGGGTAGCTCGCCACCGGTGAGGAGCAGGCCGTCGTCGGGGAGCAGGTCATCCGACTGTATGGAGAGCTGGATTGGCGGGCCTAGAGAGCTATCGAGCTTCTGGCCCTCAGGGACGGGTAGCGTAACCGAGAGCTCCACCTCGCCCGCCAGCTCGACCGGCCCGATCCTGGCGGCGACGGGTCCCACCGCCGACACGGACGCCGGGGGCAAGAGGCCGAAGACCTCGAAAGGTCGGACCTCCCCGTCCGTCCCGACGCTCACGAGGCGGTGCTTGTTGGTATCCGCAACGATGAGATCTCTCCCACGAAGCGCCGCGCCGGAGGGCTCATCCAGGCCGTCGCGGGCGAGGGTAGTGAGTTCGTCCCTCGTAAGATCGTAACGCCGGAGGGCAGAGTTGTAGGTGTCGCAGACGACGGGCGCGCCGGATGCAATGACCACACCGAGAGGGTGTTGGAGGAGGGCTTGGGTAGCGGGGCCGTCGTTGTAGCCGAAGTCGAAGAGGCCGGTACCGACAGCGGTAAAGAGGCGGCCGGAGCGGTCCAGGTAGCGTAGAGACGAGGTCTCGGAGTCTACGAACCAGAGCCTCTCCCCGTCGGAGGAGAGGCCGCTCGGCTGGGCCATCGCCGCCGTCTGAGCGGGACCGTCGGCGAGGCCCTCTGCGCCACTCCCGGCGAGCACACCGACCTCTTCCTTTTCGAGGTCGAGAACCCAGAGCTGGTGCGGACCGGCCATGGCGATCACTACCATCCCGTTCCACAGCTCCAGATCCCACGGCGAGTTTAGCGCCGTCTCCCTCGCGGCTCCCCCCGATGCTCCCCACCGCGCTTGAACCCCCGTACCGGCGACCGTGGAGACGGTCTGGTTTGTCAAGTCCAGCCTGCGGATCAGGTGGTTCCCTGTGTCTGCGACGAGAAGCGTCTCCTCGTCGAGGAAGAGCAACCCTTGAGGGTCGTTGAACCGGGCCTCGTCGAAGCCACCGTCCGCGGTACCGCGCGCGCCCGACCCGGCGACGGCCAGGACTTCCGCCGCGTCACCGGCTTCGCCAGCGCGGGCCACCACGACCCGGTTGTGGCCGGAGTCGGCGATGGCGAGGAGGTTACCGGGACCGGTTGCAACCTTGCCGGGGAAGCGCAGGGAGCCGCTGTCGACGGCGGGAGAGGGCAACTCTACCGGGGTCTCGTCGAGGGTGCTCTGCCTGCGGTGTTCGGAGATCATGCGAGAGATCTCACCCTCCAGCTTCGGGGCGTTGCCCTCACCCTCGAAGGCGGCGGTAGCGTAGCCCTCGGGGTCTACTAGATAGAGCGTCGGCCAGGCGCGCACGCCGTACTGGTCCCACGTCGCCCGGTCGGGGTCGTCGAGGACGGGATGGCGCACGTCGTAGCGGACGACGGCCCGCTCAAGGGCCTCGTGATCGCGTTCGTGCTCGAACTTGGGCGAGTGGACTCCGATGACGACGAGGGCGTCCCCGAAGCGCTCTTCGAGGGGGCGCAGCTCTTCGAGGACGTGGAGGCAGTTGATGCAGCAGAACGTCCAGAAGTCGAGGAGGACGACCTTGCCCCGGAGGGACCGGAGGGAGAGGTCTTGCCTGGCATGGATCCAACCGCCCCGCCCGACGAGCTCTGGCGCCCGGACGCGGCCCCGTATATCACGTCCCACTACTTGACGGCCGCTCCGTCGTCGCGCAGCACCTCGACGGCGTTCGGATCGGTGTGGAAGACGCGCACCCGGACCGAGGAGGCGGCGAGCAGCACGCCCACTATGCCGCCGTGCATGTCCTGGGGCTTGGCGGGCTCGACCCAACCGACCTCTGCGTTCGAGAGGTCCGTATCCGTCGTCACGAAGCGCTGCAAGAGGAGGCTCAGCGGTACCCGCAGGAGGAGCGAGAGCACTATTCCACCCAGGATCAGGAGATACAAGGGCCACTGCATGTACAGCCCTACGCCTATCGCACCGAGGAAGAACACGGCCGCGAGCAGGTTCGCCGCGACGATCGTAGTCCCGCAGTTACGGTGAACGGCGAGCTTCTTCTCCCCGGACTTGAGACGACGCGCGGCCTCGCGGGCGGCGCTGTCCACCTCCTCCGGCGAGCGGACGCCCTGCACCAGAAAGCCGCTCTCGTCGGAGAAGCCGTTGAACCTGCGGCCTGGCTCCTTCTCCATCATCACCACTATGGTCGCGTGCTCGAGAGCGTGGTTCCGCCTGAGTATCCTGTTCCCGAACATGTTCTTGAGCTGCCGCGGATACACGAACAGGCTCCCAACCGCCCGCAAGGAGTACAGGATCGGAAGCAGCAGCAAGAGAGCTACGAACACAAACGCTATGAGGATAACGAACAGAAACACCACGTCTAAACACCTTTGCACGACGGATTTTATGTACGTCTATTATACCGCCGCCCTCCCCCGAAAAGGCCGACTACTTCACCGCCGCCAGCTAAACGGCAACTCCACCTCGCCGGGCTCGCGCAACTCGTGTAACAGCCCGAGCGCCGCGAGCGCGACCTCCCCGTGTCGCCCCTTCTCTCCCGGCTCCCCCATCGGGAAGTTGTACGGGAACGGCACGAAGGCGACCCTCGGCGCCGCCACGCCCCTCTCCATCGCGAGCGTCACCGTGGGCACCCCCTCTCCCTCTATCACCTCGCTTACCAGCCCAACGGACCGGTGGCACAACGGTCAGGAAGGCGTAAGCAGCACAGTGTCCACCCGGTCCTCCACGAGCCTCCTGGCTACCTCGGGGGCGGTCTCCTCTACCAGCGGGCCGGAGTCGTGGATCGCCCCCATGAAGGAGAAGTGCCTGCCGTTTAGCTCCCCCACGGCCCCTTCAGCCACAAGCCTCCGCAGGGTCCAAAGTGGAAAGACGGAATCGAGATCCGCGCCGCGGTCCGGCGCGTAGTACGAGTGGGTCCAGGTAAGGTCGTGGGCGTCTCCGGGGATCTCGCGGTACGAGCAGTCGCCCAACGGGTCGTCTATGTCGAAGCGGGGCTGCCCTGGCAGATGCACCCCACCCGTGGTGACGAGCGCCAACCGGCTCTCGTGGAGCGGTCTATCAGGATATTTGAAGGAGATTTTAGACACCTTAAAGCTTAATCTAAAGCCGAGGTTTATACTGGTTCAGACATTGAAACGGACGATCATGGTGTCCCCGTCCTCGATGAGGTAGTCGCGGCCTTCGAGGCGTACCTTGGCCGTCTCTCGGGCTTTTGCCCAGGAGCCGGCGGCGACGAGGTCCTCCCAGTTACCGACTTCGGCGGCGATAAAGCCGCGCTCCATGTCCGAGTGGATCCTGCCGGCCGCCTGGCGGGCCGTCGAGCCTTTCCTTACGGTCCATGCTCGGCTCTCTTTCTCGCCGGCGGTGAAGAACGTAAGGAGACCGAGCAGTCGGTACGCCGCACGCACGAACTCTTCGAAGCCCGTGGACTCGACCCCGACCATCGCCAGATACTCCCGCGCCTCGTCCTCCGGCAGCTCTACAACCTCGGCCTCGAGCTTCGCCGAGAGCCGTACTGCCTCCGCTCCCTCCCGGGCGGCGAGCTTCTCGACCTCCGCGCTGTAGCGGTTTCCGTCGGCGACCGACTCCTCGTCCACGTTCGCCACGTAGAGGGTGGGCTTCGCGGTGATCAGGGTCCCCAGGGCCTCCGCCAGCACCTCGGACCACGGGTAAGTCCGCGCCGGGTTGCCCTCCGAGAGGTGCCCCACGAGCCCTTCGAGCTGCGCCGCCTCGGCCTTGAGCTTAGCGTCGCCGCTCTTGGCGGCACGGCCTACGCGCTCCAGGCGCCGCTCGACTGTAGAGAGGTCCGCGAGCAGGAGCTCGGTATTTATCGTCTCGATGTCGCCGATAGGGTCCACCTTGCCGTCGACGTGGACCACGTTCTCGTCCTCAAAGCACCGGACGACGTGCGAGATCGCCTCGCACTCCCGGATGTTGCCGAGGAACTTGTTCCCCAACCCCTCACCCCTGCTCGCCCCGCGCACCAACCCGGCGATGTCCACGAAGTCAACCGTCGTCGGCACGACGCGCTTGCTCTCCATCACCCGGGCGAGCGCGTCCAGCCTCCCGTCCGGCACCGCTGCGACCCCGAGGTTCGGGTCTATCGTGGTGAACGGGTAGTTCTGGGCCTCGGCGCCCGCTCGCGTAAGGCTGTTAAAGACCGTTGACTTGCCGACGTTCGGCAGCCCGACAATTCCTACTCTCATAACGTTATTGTATCAAACTGTAGCAAGTTAGGGGGTGGGGGGGCGGCGGAGGCGTTTGGGGAGGCGGAGGGCGCCGGTAACGCCGGCTACGCCGGCCAGGATCAGGGCTAGCCCAACCAGCGCGCGCAGCGTAAATGCCTCGCCGAGGAACACGGCGCCGTAGAAGAGCGCGATAGCGGGCATCAGGTAGGCCACGGTGGAGGTCTTCGTGGCACCGACCCGGGCGATGAGCCCGAAGTACAGCAGATAAGCTATCCCGGTCCCCCCGACTCCGAGTCCCACGAGGGCGGTCACGGTTCCGAGGCCCGGTAGCTCTTCGGGGAGCCCGAAGGCGAGGG
>CADCVG010000103.1 GCA_902806075.1 uncultured Rubrobacteraceae bacterium | reverse complement strand
AAAGAACTCTCGCTGCCGCTCGGTCAGATCGCCCTCACCCTGGAGCAGGACCTTCGCATCCTGCCCGCCCCGGCCGATCAGGGGCCGAATATCCTTCCAGGCATCGGTAGGCGTTACGTACCAGCCGAGCTCGAACGGGGCGTCCTCGAAGCGGGCGGCCAGGTCCTGCAGAAACGCCTTGTAGAGCGTTATGGCGGACTCGTGGCCGATGACCCGTCCAAGCCGCGTCTTGGCCAGCCCGACCCGGGGCGCCTTGGCGATGAGGTAGAGCGCGTCGCTCACCGCCCACCCCCCACGACCGTGGTCCGTTTCCGAGGCGTCCAAAGAGCGTAGCGAAACACGGTCGAGAGGATATACCAGCCGGCCATAAAACTCCCCTTGATGGTGCCACCGACCTTGGAGACCCCGCCGGAGCGACGGCGGTGTCTCACAGGAACCTCACGGTAACGGTAGTCGGCACGGGCAGCTTTCACCATCATCTCTACCGGCCAACCGTAGGTCATCTCCCGCATCTCCAGCGCGATCAGGTCCGCCCGCCGGATCGCCCGGAACGACCCGAGGTCCGTGACCTTCACGCCATAGATGTAACGCATCAGGAACGCGGCTAGGCGGTTGCCGAGTACCTGTTGCACGGTCATGGAGCCGGGCTCGCGCGCGCCCAGTGTCCGGGACCCCACGACCAGGTCCGCCTCGCCGGAGAGCAGCGGGTCCAGGACGCGCGAGAGGTCGTCGGGGTCGTCAGCGGCGTCTCCGTCTAACAGCACGATCACCTCGGCCTCCTCGGCAGCGAGGACGCCCGCATGGCAGGCGTAGCCGTAGCCGCGCCGCTCCTCGCGCACGACGCTCGCGCCCGCCCGCCGCGCCATCTCCCCCGTACCATCGTGAGAACCATTATCCACCACGATCACGGAATGCAGCCTGACGGTCTCCTGACCACGCAGGGCCTCGACTACCGCGGCTATCGAGGAGGCTTCGTCGAGCGCGGGCACGACGGCGACGACGCGTGTGGACGGACGGAGAGATTCCGCCGCCACCGGCGCGCTCTCGTATGGCCTGCCACTTCCTGTCTCTCTACTCTCCACCAAAGCCCAATCTAGCGTCGGATCTTAACAACCCCCACGGTCTGTCCACAACAACTCTGGGGGAGCGCCTCCGGGCTATGGTTGCTCCTCCCCGTCTCGTCTGCCCTCCGGCTTCTCTCCACCCTCCACCTGCCTGCTGCTCCTCCTGGTCGAACGGTCGACTACGACGACCACCATGAGAGTGAACGCAACCGCCGCGACTGCGGCCGCGAGCAGTACCAGCAGGGCTATCTCGGAGGTCTCCAAGGAGGTCATCTAAGTACAAGCCAGTAGCAGGGTTCCCAGGCGGCTTCCCCGTTCTCTCAGCACCATAAGACGGGGGCGCAGCAGCCGGTCCAGCCCGAAGTAGCGGCCCGGCGCTATCCCGAATAGCAAGACCGAGAGCAACACCATGAGGTTATAGCTCCACTCCCACTCGACCGGGCTCGGGATGCCCGCGAGCCCGACCATCAGCTGCGCCGAGACGGCGATCGCCACCAGCGCCCCCAGACGACTGAGGAACCCCAAAACCAAACTGAGGAAGATGAAGGCCTCCATCCCCCAGAACACCCACCCAAACCAGCGGATGTTCGGCTGGATGACGCTGTCTATAAACGCGCCGTTCAGCCGCTGGACCAGCCCGATGGAGACGCCGACCTCCGGCCCGGACCCCGACGTGATATCCGACTGGAGCAGGACGCGCGGCTCCTCGGAGTAGTACTCCTGCGTACCGATCCAGAAACACAACCCGCTGGCGTTCTCGCCCTCGAACTGAAAGTCCTCCGAGCAGGCGAACTCGGGCGGCAGCTTCCACCAGAGCTGGGTAAAGAAGAGATATCCAAGCCCGATGCTGGCGACTGCGATCGCGGCCGTCCGTAACCACCGGTCCCAGCGCCCCGAGGACGATACACCTCTACCGGCACGCTGCCCCCCTTCCCCAACTGAACCACCATTCTCCAAACCAGAGTTCCTTTCGTCGAGGTTCTGCTTTCTGCTCGTAGCATACTACGAGGCCTCAGCACTAATGGATCTATTAATAAATGCTTAACAGCTTGCTTTTGGCGAGCCACCCGACTTGACACCATAAACCTCGCCGATTAACCTGCCCCTTACTTCCTTATAAGTTCTATAACTAAAAAGTGATGGAAGGTCAATGTCTGACGTTAGCAGCGTGACGTGGGGGTGAGTGGGGAGAAGAGGGTAGGCTCGCCGGCGCTGGCGGCCGCCGGTATCACGCCACGGGTGGCCACGGAGATCGGGGCCAACGCCGCCGTCGTGGGGGCGATCGCGGCGGGCGTTGGGGGTTCCTCCGCACGTACGGTAGAAGCACGGTCGGCGGTGAGCCCGCTCGACCTCGGGGAGATCACCCTTCTTCAGCCCTTCGTGCTCGTGACAAACGCGACCGGCCGCTCTCCCCGGCGGCCGAGGCCTTCGTCGCAACCTGCGGCGGGGAGGAGGAAGCGAGAGCCACTACCTCTACGCGCACGAGTACTACGAGATCAGGGAGGTAAGGTTGAAGTATTCAGCGAAAGCCGGCCAACAGTATGACGACACCGGGCACTCAGGGTTTCGGGCTGGGGAGGACTCACTCAAGTACAGCGCCGAAATCGGAGACGACGAGCGGCGGGGGGAGAAACCGCAACGAAGCCCCCGAGCCGTCAAGGAGGAGATCGCCGGGCTGCTCGGGCCCCTCCGGGAGGAGGGGCTAAAAGAACAAACCGAGCGCAACATCGAGAGCTACTTCACGGTCGCCGACGCGTTTGAAGCCGACGGTCTTCTGGTGCAAGCCGTCGACTACCTGGAAGACCTCGCACACAAGCTCGGGGAGTTGGTCGACGCTCGGGCAGGACGTAAGAAGTGGGACCACGGTCTGATCGAGACGGAGGCCGACATCCTGCACTTCAGGGATTGCCACAACTTACACGTCGTGGACGAGAAGTACATGACCGGTGCCCAGCCCACAGAGAAGGGCTACCGGTGGCTAAGATCAAAAGGCGTGACCGCGGTGATAAATCTCAGGTTACACAGCGAGCACGACAGAGAGCTGGTCGAGAGCCTGGAGATGAAGCACTTCCACATCGCCTGGCCCGACGAGCAGCCCCCCACTGTCTCTCAGGTCGAGGAGATGCTCCGCGCCGTGGAGGAGACTCCCGGCCGGGTCTTCCAGCACTGCCTGCGAGGCATCGGCCGGGACATGACGATGGCGGGCTGTTACGTTATCGCCAACCACGGCGAGTCGGCCTCGGAGTTCATACGCAAGGGATGCCAGGAAGCGCCTCGGTGGGAGTCGGATCAGAGACAGGACGATGGTACCGGAGAGCCGGCGCAATTTAAGCTGCTCCGGGAGTTCGAGGAAGGGTGGAGATAACCGTCAGAAAGGGAGTGCCCACATCCGTGGTAGCTACGCTCGGGCGGTTGGCGCTCGCCGTTGTCATAGCGGTCATACTCGCGTTCTTGTTCTTGCCTTTGATCTCCGTGTTCATCTCCAGGAATCCGCTACAGTTGCTCGCGACCCTCAACACGGACATCGCATACCAGGCACTTGTTCTCAGCCTCGAGACCACGTTCATCGCGTTGTTGATCATCGTGATCTTCGGTACCCCGCTCGCCTATTGGGTGGCGAAGTATTCATTCCGCGGCAAGAGGTTTCTGGAGGTCGCCCTGCAGATGCCGATCGTGGTCCCTCCCGCCGTCGCCGGCGTCGGGCTCATACTCGTCTTCGGTAACCTCGGCCTCCTTGGTGGAGCGGTCTCGGCGTTAGGCATCGACATCGGCTTCACGTGGATCGCCGTGATCATGGCCCAAGTCTTTATCTCCGCGGCGTTCTATGTCTTCGCGGCCCGGCAAGCTTTCGAGGCCGTGGACGACGAGTTGCTCGCGGTCTCCCGCACTCTCGGGGAGTCGCCCTGGCGCACGTTCTTACGCATCACCACACCCTTGGCTCTGCCGGGGCTGCTCTCCGGCGCCGCGCTCAGCCTGGCTCGGGCTCTGGGCGAGTTCGGCGCGACCATTGTCTTCGCCGGCAACCTTCCCGGAAGCACGCAGACGATGCCGCTCGCCATATACACGGCGTTGCAGTCCAACTTCGAGGTGGCCGTCGCCATCTCCGCTCTCCTGCTCACCGTGGCCTTCATTCTGCTGTTGCTGGTTAGCCAGATCAACCGCCGGCAACGCATCTTGTCTTAGGAAGGATCTCTTTGCTCAGCTTCACTCTAGAGAAACGCCTCCGGGACTTTACGCTCGACGTGTCGCTAGAGGTCGGGACGGAGACGCTCGCCCTGATCGGCTACTCCGGGTGCGGCAAGAGCACGATGCTCCGCCTCCTGGCCGGCCTGCTCGACCCGGACAAGGGACGTATCGAGCTGGATGGGCGCGTGCTCCTCGACACCGAGACGGGCAGAAGCGTGCCCCCGGAGAAGCGGAACGTAGGGTACCTGGTCCAGAACTACGCCTTGTTTCCGCACCTCTCGGTCACGGAGAACGTCGCCTACGGCATCCGCCGCCTCGATAAGGGCGAGAAAACACAACGGGTCGAGGACGCCCTCAACCTCGTCGGGATCCGACACCTCGCCGAAGCAATACCCGCCAACCTCTCGGGGGGCGAGCAGCAGAGGGTCGCCCTGGCCCGGGCGATGGCGCGGCGTCCCGGATTTTTGCTGCTGGACGAGCCCTTGAGCGCCCTCGACGTCACGACCCGCACCCGGGTCAGGTCAGAGCTGCGCGAGATCCTCGAGAGCCTCGCCATACCTACGATCGTCGTAACCCACGACTATGAGGACGCGCGCATCCTCGGCAACAAGATAGCCGTCATGGAGAGTGGCAGGATCCTGCAGGCCGGGTCGGCCCAAGAGATCTCCCGACGCCCGGCGAACACCTTCGTCGCCGCCTTTACCGAGACCAACCTGGCGCCGGTCGGCAACGGAGACAGGAGGCAGGTCTCCTTCG
>CADCVG010000102.1 GCA_902806075.1 uncultured Rubrobacteraceae bacterium | reverse complement strand
TCAGCATGGTTGGGGCGTCGGCGGCTCTCTCCCTCTCGGACCTGCCGTTCGACGGACCGATAGGCGCCGTGAGGGTCGGGCGCTCGCTCGACGGGGAGTTCATCCTAAACCCGACGTACACCCAGATCTCCGAGAGCGACCTCGACCTCGTGGTGGCGGGGACGAAAGAGGCGATCACCATGGTCGAGGCCGGGGCTAACGAGGTCCCGGAGAGCGTGATGGTCGAAGCCATGCTCCTCGCCCAGGAGGCGATACGCCAGCAGGCAGAGGCGATTGAGGGCTGGGCTGCCGAGCACGGCAAGCCAAACCAGGAGTTCGCCGCCGCCGCCGAGAACCAGTTCCTCGCCGACCTGAGGGAGCGCTACCTCGACCGTGTCAAGGACGCTCTCATCAACCCGGACCGCAGGGGCCGCCACGACGCGCTCGACGAGCTGCGCGCGGAGGTTACCGAGGGGCGGGAGCCCGAAGAGGTCGAGCAGATACAGGCAGCCATCAGCACCCTGCAAAAAGAGGCGTTCAGGAAGCTGTACATCGAGGATCGCAAGAGGACCGACCTCAGGGCGATGGATGAGATTCGTCCGAATACCGCTGAGGTAGGCATAATACCGCGTGTCCATGGTACGGGGCTCTACACCAGGGGCGAGACGCAGGTGCTAAGCTCGCTAGCTCTCGCGGATCTTGGGCTGTCCCAGAGGCTCGACACAATAGAGCCGGTCACGGGCAAGCGTTACATGCACCACTACAACTTCCCGCCCTACTCCACCGGCGAGACCGGCAGGGTTGGTAGCCCGAGGCGGCGGGAGATCGGGCACGGCGCTCTGGCCGAGCGGGCGCTGCTACCGGTGCTCCCGGCGGAGGACACCTTTCCTTACGCCCTTCGGATCATCTCGGACGTCCTGGAGTCGAACGGATCCTCCTCGATGGGGAGTGTGTGTGGCTCGACCCTGGCGCTCATGGACGGCGGTGTGCCGATCAAAGCTCCGGTGAGCGGGGTTGCGATGGGGCTCGTCAAGGAGGGCGACGACTACGTCATCATGACGGACATCCAGGGCCTCGAGGACCACATGGGCGACATGGACTTCAAGGTTGCGGGGACCCGGGACGGCATCACCGCGCTCCAGATGGACATGAAGATCACCGGCGTCTCGGCGGAGCTTCTGCAGGAAGCGCTGGAGCAAGCCAAGAGGGGACGGCTCCAGATCCTCGACGTCATGCGCGACACTATCGCCGAGCCGAGGACCGATGTCTCCGACTTCGCGCCTCGGGTCGAAGTGCTCAAGATCCCGACCGACAAGATCGGGATGCTCATAGGCCCCGGCGGGAAGACGATCAACGCCTTACAGGAGCAGTTTACGGTGAACATCTCCGTCGAGGATGACGGGACGGTGTATATCGCAGGCGAGGGTGTCGCGGCCAAGGACGCCGCCGCAGCCGTAAACGGTATGATGAAGGACGTGGAGGCCGGGGAGATCTACACCGGCAAGGTCGTAAAGACAACAAACTTCGGCGCCTTCGTCGAGCTCACGCCTGGCCGCGACGGGCTCGTACACATCTCGCGCCTCGCCCCGGGTAAACAGCGGGTCGAGAGGGTAGAGGACGTAGTCAGCGAGGGCGACCGTATAAAGGTCCGCGTCCTCGAGATAGACAAGCAGAAGCGCATCTCTCTGGAGAAGCTGGAGGACTAGTTGAGCGAGAGGAACATAAACGAGAAGGAGCTTCCGGGGGGGCTAAGGGTCCTCTCGGAGCCTCTAAAAGAGGCGACGAGCATCTCGCTTGGGGTTTGGATCCGTGCGGGCTCTCGTGACGAGCGCGACGAGGTCGCCGGGATCACCCACCTCATGGAGCACATGCTCTTCAAGGGCACGCCGCAGATGAACGCCCTGCAGATAGCCGAGGCCTTCGAGGGCATAGGCGCCCAGGAGAACGCGGCGACCGGCGAGGAGTACACGGTGCTCTACGCCCGCTTCCTGCCCGAACACCTCGAACGCGCCCTCGACATCATGGCCGACATGGTCACGCGGCCCACCCTCGTGGACCTGGAGCGGGAGCGGGAGGTGATCGTCGAGGAGATCCGGATGTACGAGGATCGGCCGGACCAGATGGCTGACGAGTACCTCTCCGGCCTTATCTTCCACGACGACCCCCTTGGACGCCCCATAATAGGGTCCGCCGAGACGGTGCGCGGCGTGAACGAGGACATTCTGAGGGGCTTCCATGGAAGCACCTACGCCGCCCCGAACGTCTTCGTCGTGGGCGCGGGCAAGTTGGATAGCGGCGAGCTAGAGCGCATGGTCGAGGAGAAGTTCGCGGGGCTCCCCGAAGGCGAGCCGTTCGCCCGGAAGGCCCGGTTCACGTCTCCTGAAAGTCGCTTCTCCTACAGGTTCAAGGAGACCGAGCAGTACCACGTGGCGATGGGTGCTCTGGGTTTGCCCGCCAGCAGCGAGGATCGCTTCGCCATGAGCGCGCTCAACAACGTGCTCGGCGGCGGGATGAGCAGCCGCCTCTTCCAGGAGGTACGCGAGAAGCGCGGGCTAGCCTACGCCGTGTACTCGTACCACCAGGGCTACTCTGATGCCGGAGCCGTCAAGATGTACGTTGGCTCCACGACCGGCAACGTCGAGGAGGCCGTCAAGATCATCGCCGGCCAGCTCGACAGGATCCGGGAGGAGACCGTCACCGACGAGGAGCTCCACAGGACCAAGGAGCAGCTCAAGAGCTCGACCATCCTCGCCATGGAGAGCACTGCTACGCGGATGACCCGTATCGGACGGAGCCTCATCACGGGCGCCGAGCTATTGACGCCAGAGGAGATCTCCGCCCGCATCGACGCCGTGACCGCCGAGGACATAAAGCGCCTCGCCAACGAACACCTGCAACTAGACGACATGTACCTATCCGCCGTAGGCCCCAAAGAGATAGACCTCGGCCAACGGCTAGCCAGTTAGATAATTTAGAGCGGTCAGCCATCGGCAAGAAAGCCGACAAGCTTGGATGCCAGTGACTGACCGCCTTTTCGAGGAGGTAACAGACACTGTTAGATAAAAAAGCTTTGCAGGTCATTCCCCTGGGAGGACTCGGGGAGATCGGCAAAAATATGACCGCCGTGCGCCAGGAGAGCGGTATCGTTCTCGTGGACGCCGGCATGTCCTTTCCGGACGAAGAGATGCCGGGTATAGACCTCGTCCTGCCGGACTTCTCGTACCTGAGGGAGCACCGGGACGAGCTAAAGGGGATCGTGTTGACGCACGGTCACGAGGATCACGTGGGGGCTCTCCCGTACCTGCTGCGCGAGTTCAACGTCCCCGTCTACGGTACGAGGCTCACTTTAGGGCTCGTGCGCCCGAAGCTCGCCGAGCATGGGATCAAGAAGGGAGACCTGCGGGAGGTCAAGGCGGGCGATACTCAGAAGCTCGGCGGCTTTAGCCTGGAGTTCATCAACGTCAACCACTCCATCCCGGACGCCGTCGCCGTAGCGTTGCGCACCAACGCCGGCCTGATCGTCTTCTCCGGCGACTACAAGATAGATCTGACCCCCATCGAGGGCGATCCGATGGATCTCTCCCGCCTCGCGGCGCTCGGCAGCGAGGGTGTACTTGCCTACTTTGGCGACTCGACCAACTCCGAGCGCCCTGGCTACGTGCCTTCGGAGCGCGTCGTCAGCGAGACGCTCAACCGGGTGATAGAAGCGGCCAAGGGGCGCGTGATCGTCGCTTCCTTTGCCTCGCACCTGCACCGTGTCGGGCAGGTCGTCGAGGCGGCCAAGCGATGCGGCAGGCTCGTTGGGGTAACGGGCAGGAGCATGATCCGCAACGTGGAGATAGCACGCCAGCTCGGCTATCTGGATCTTCCATCCTCGATGCTCGTCGAACAGCGGGACATCAACAAAGTCCCCGACGGCGACATAGTGATCCTGACGACGGGTTCCCAGGGCGAGCCGCTCGCGGCCCTCAGCCGCATCGCCGCCGGCACTCACCGCACGATAGAGGTCGGGCGGGACGATACGGTCGTGATCGCGGCGCACCCCATCCCCGGCAACGAGCGGGGGGTCGCGCGCACGATCAACAGCCTTATGAAGCGGGGGGCGGATGTCCACTATAGTCCACTGGAGCCGGTACACGTCTCGGGCCACGGCGCCCAGGAAGAGCAGAAGATCGTGCTCTCCCTCCTGAAACCAGAGTTCCTCGTGCCCGTCCACGGCGAGTTCAGGATGCTCAGGCACCACGCCAACACCGCCGAAGCGATGGGTATCCCGCAGGAGAACATCTTCATCCTGGAGAACGGAGAACCGGTCGAGTTCAAAGACGGGGAGGCACGGCGCCTCGATCCGGTCTCGTCGGGCATGTTCCTGGTAGACGCCGGGAGCGTCGCCGACACCTCCGAGGCGATAATGCGCGAGCGCCAGCAGCTCTCCGAGGAGGGGATGTTTATCGTCGTCGCGCGCATCAACGCCCAGAGCGGCGAGCTTCTCGGTCCGCCGGACGTTATCAGCCGCGGCTTCGTGGACCCACAGGCCCAGAACGGCCTCGTAGATGACTCGATCGACATCGTCACGAAGACTTTGGAGCGTACCGCGAAGCAGCGCGTCACCGACTGGGGCGAGCTGAAGAAGGCGATACGCAAGGACCTCTCGGGCTTCCTCTCCCAGAAGACGCGCAAACGTCCGATCATCCTACCCCTAATAGTTGAGGTCTAGAGCACGGCACGCACCACATAAAGCGCCCGCCGCTGACCCTGGCTCTTCTGCGCTAGACTGAGCCTCATGGCTACGAACAAACGGGCCACCAGACGGCCCGCGAAGAAGCATCCGAGCAAGGGCCGCAAACCCTCCAGCCGCAACAAAGGCGGCTCGAGTGTGGCCCTCGTCCTCGAACGGGCCGTAAGCCGCGAGGTCGTCGCGGCCGTCCTGCTCGTCGCGGGGCTGTTCTTTACCGCCGCATTCCTGACCGGACACGGGGCTTTTCTCGGCGAGGCCGGCCTCAGCGGCGCGACGCACCTCGCGGGCCTCGCCGGTCTCGCGTTCGCCCCGCTCGCGATGCTCGCCGGTCTCCTCTTGCTACTGGACCGGCTCCCACGGGGGAGGACCTTGGGCGTGGCTCTTCTAGTACTCGTCGTCGCCACGACTCTAGCCGCCGGTCTCTCGCCGGAGCAACGCTTCGAGCCGTCCGCCTACCAGAACCGCGGCGGTCTCCTCGGGAGTGGTGTGTACGATGCCATAGAGGGCGCGGGCGGCGTGGTCGGGGCCGCCTTCGTGCTGGTAGCACTCTTCGTATTCTCCCTCTCTCTGCTGACCGGCATCTCCCTCAAAAAGGCCGCTGGTACGGTGGGTGACGGTGCTACATCCCTCTACGAGAGACTGCACGTGCTGCGCGAGGAGCGCCGCCGCAATAAGGAGTTGGCCCGCCGGTCCACCCACACCGTACCCGAAGAACCACCGCCGCCTCCTCCTCCTGAAGAGCCCTCCTCTGGCGACCCACACCCTGAGGAGACTTATCGGGAGGAGGCGGCGGACGAGGAAGAGGGGTTCGAGGTGGTGTTGCCGGAGCCGTCAGAGCCGGCGGGGTTCGAGGAGGAGGAGCGGGAGGTCGTCCCTGGGGAGTATGCGCCGCCGCCGATGTCTCTGCTAGGGCTCGGGCGGGGCAACCCCGAGCATGATGCCGGGGGGACGAGCCGGAGGCTCACGCAGGCGCTGGCCGAGCTCGGGGTAGAGGCGCATGTAGTGCGCGCGGTCGTGGGTCCGAGGGTGACCCGCTACGAGCTGCGCTTGGGGAGCGGCGTGAAGGTCGGCAAGGTCAGGAACCTACAGCAGGACATAGCCTACGCCCTGGCGGCGACGGAGGTCCGGATACTCGCTCCGATCCCCGGCAAGAGCGCCGTCGGCGTGGAGGTCCCGAACACCCGCCCGGCGATGGTCACTCTTGGCGACGTCTTCCGGGAGTACCCGAGCGCCAACGACTGGAGCCTCCCCGTCGGTCTCGGCAAGGACATCTCGGGACGTGCGGTCTTTCTGGACCTCGCCGAGATGCCCCACCTCCTCGTCGCGGGCACTACGGGGAGCGGTAAGAGCGTCATGCTAAACGGCCTCCTCACCTCGCTTCTCCTGACCACGGACCCCCGGCAGGTCAAGATGGTCCTCATAGACCCGAAGAGGGTCGAGCTCTCGCAGTTCGCCCGGGTCCCGCACCTTATAACCCCCGTCGTCACCGACGTGAAGAAGGCCGCGAACGCTCTTAGTTGGGCGGTCGCGGAGATGGAGCGGCGCTACGAGGTTCTGGAGAGGATGGGGGTGCGTAGTCTAGAGGGCTACAACGACCGGGCCGAGAGGCAGATGCCTTACGTGGTCGTTGTCATAGACGAGCTTGCGGACCTGATGATGACGGCGGCGGCCAAGGTCGAGGATGCGGTGATAAGGCTCGCTCAGAAGGCGCGGGCGGTAGGGATACACCTCGTGGTGGCGACGCAGCGGCCAAGCGTGGACGTTATAACCGGCATGATCAAGGCGAACATACCTAGCCGCATCGCCTTCGCCGTCTCAAGCCAGATTGACTCTCGCGTGATCCTGGACACTGCGGGCGCGGAAGCCCTCCTCGGTCAGGGCGACATGCTCTACAAGCCGGTCTCGGCCTCGCGCCCCTCCCGCGTGCAGGGCGCCTACATCTCCGAGGCCGAGGTGGACCGCGTCGTCTCCGCGTGCTCCCAAAACGTCGAGGCCCGCTACATCGAGGAGGTGACGGAGCCTAAGTCCAACAAGGAGGAGTCGGCGGAGCCGGAGGACGATCTCCTCCCCGATGCCGCGAGCTTCGTGGTCGCCACCCAGCAGGCCTCCGTGAGCGCGGTGCAGCGCCGCTTCAGGGTCGGCTACTCCCGCGCCGGCCGTATCATAGATGCTCTCGAACGTAAGGGCGTCGTCGGCCCCTACGAGGGCTCGAAGAGCCGCTCCGTGGTAGCCACCGAACTCGACCTGACGAGCATCTTTGGCGAGGGAGCATCCTCCCACCCGGACGGTGGGGCCGACCGCCCTCCGGCGCGAGATGGGGGGCTCTAGGGTAGGCCCGAACATCATCGCGGGGGCAGCATGCTATGTGGTACCCTCCGCAGCATGGAAGGTGGTGAGCGGGACAACCTTGGTCAGGGCGAGAGGCAGATCGGTCCTCTCCTGGAGCAGAAGCGGAAGGAGAAAGGTCTCTCCTTGAAGGACGTGGAGCAGGCCACAAAGATCCGAACACGCTACCTGGAGGGGCTCGAGCGCGAAGACTTCTCTATGCTCCCGGACCACATCTACACTCGTGGCTTCCTGAAGACGTATGCGAACTTCCTCGGACTCGACGGAGAGGTGCTCTCTCGCGAACTCAAAGAGCGACGCTCCCCACGTCGCGAACGGCAGTTTAACTACGAAGAGCCCCCGAGGAGCCGCTTCGAGCGCCCCCTAATGTCTCCGGGTGGGATCGGTGCCGGACGCCGACGGGTCTCGGGCGCTACCGTCCTCACCATAGCACTCGCCCTGCTCGTACTCGCCACCGTCATAGGAGCCCTCTACTACATAGGCACCCGCTCCCAGCCCGCTGAGAACCCGTCAGAAGACCCGGTCCCCGCCCAGGAGGAGCAGGCCGAAGAGCCCGCCGCCACCCCCGAGACGACCGCGGCCCAGAGTGCGAACGAGCCTACTGCCGCCCCGGAGACCGTGCAAGCCACCGTCACCGTCCGGGATGTCCCAGCGGGGCTTACCGTCACGGCGGATGGGAACGTCGTATACGATCAGTTCACCCAGCCTGGCTTCTCACAGGCGTTCGAGGCACAGAGCCTCTTGAGCGTCTCGACCTCCAATGCCGGTTCCGTTGAGGTCGAGGTGGATGGCCAGAACATCGGCCGCCTGGGTAACTTCGGACAGCCCGTGACCCGCGAGTTCCAGGCGAACCCCGGAGGGTAGAAGCGCACTGTAGGCCTTTTGCTTCTTGGGAGGTCCAGCCGCCTAAAGTATAATCTGTCCGTACCAAAAGAATCACAACGCGAAATGTCTCACTGGAGGATGTGTTGGACAAGACAAAGGCTATAGGCGCCGCCGTTACACAGATAGAGCGGCAGTTTGGCAAGGGTTCTATCATGCGCATGGGCGACGAGCCCCCCCAAAAGGTCGCCTCCATCTCCACGGGCGCCCTGGCGCTCGACCTGGCTCTAGGTGTCGGCGGCGTACCCAGGGGCCGCGTCATCGAGATCTTCGGCCCCGAGTCGAGTGGCAAGACGACCCTCTCCCTACACATAATCGCCGAGGCCCAGAAGGCCGGCGGCCTCACCGCCTTCATCGACGCCGAGCACGCCCTCGACCCGACCTACGCTGAAGCCATCGGCGTCGACCTCGAAAACCTCTACTTCTCCCAGCCCGATAACGGCGAACAGGCCCTGGAGATCGCCGACACCCTGGTCCGCTCCGGCGCCCTCGACCTCGTCGTCATTGACTCCGTAGCCGCACTCGTTCCTAGAGCTGAGATCGAGGGTGAGATGGGCGACTCGCACGTGGGGCTTCAGGCTCGACTTATGAGTCAGGCTTTGAGGAAGCTCTCGGGTTCGCTCTCTCGTTCGGGGACTACGGCGATCTTCATCAACCAGTTGCGGGAGAAGATCGGGGTTATGTTCGGCTCTCCGGAGACGACGCCGGGCGGTCGGGCGCTGAAGTTCTATTCCAGTGTTCGGCTGGACATCAGGCGTATCGGCGCACTGAAGACCGGCAACGACACGGTCGGCAACCAGACGCGCGTCAAGGTCGTCAAAAACAAGGTGGCGCCGCCGTTCAAGGTGGTCGAGTTCGACATCATGTACGGCGAGGGCATCTCCAGAGAGGGGAGCTTGCTGGACATAGGCATCGAGCATGGCGTGGTGCAGAAGTCCGGCGCGTGGTTCGCATACGGCGACGATAGGCTCGGCCAGGGCCGCGAGAACGCCAAGCAGTTCCTCAAGGAGAACGACGAGGTGCGCGGGCGTATCCTCGCCGAGATCTACGAGAAGCTTGGTTTCGGCCAGCCTACCGGCTCGACGGATGGCGCGGCCCGCGATGGTGCCGAGAAGCCGGCCGATAGCCTGGCCTAAGGGGCCTGGGAGGGTAGGGTGCCGGTCGTGACCGGCGTCGTCGAGCGCCGAGGCAGGGCGAAAGTCTTTGTGGACGGAGAGCTTTGGGCTGAGTTGGACCCCGCCGTCGTGTTCGAGCGCGGCCTCCGCGAGGGGGCTTCGTTCTCACCGGAGGAACTCGCTGGGGCGAGGGTAGCAGGGGAGAGACCGCTGGCGATGAACCGGGCGCTCAACCTACTAGGATACCGGGCGCGCGCCATGGGCGAGTTGCGCGACAGGCTCGTGCGGGCTGGATATGCGGCGGAGACCGTGGAGGTAGTCGTGGGGCGGATGGAGGAGCTCGGATACCTCGACGACGAGGAGTTTGCCCGTGAGACAGCGCGCGGAAAGGCGCGCAAGTATGGTCCGCGCCGTATCATCGGGGACCTCCGTCGGAGTGGGGTAGACGAGGAGGTGGCGCGCGGGGCGGTAGAGGAGGAGTTCGCGGAGCGCTCCGAGTATGAGGCCGCTCTCGAAGCCGCTAGTCGGCGGTATAATACCGGAGGAGGCTCGGAGGCTTTAGCGCGCCGGGTCTACGGTTTCCTGGTACGGCGGGGCTACTCGGCGGGGGTATGCGCCGAGGTCGCCCGTTCGTACCGTTGTGAGACCGGAGAGTAAAGACCGGAGATACCGACCGCCGCCACGGCGACGGGGTCACAGGACCCGGTCGCCGTGGCGGGCGGCTTTTGGAGGAAAATTTATGAACGTTTTGCTGCTGGTCCTGGGGCTGGTCGCCGGTCTCGTGCTAGGCGCGGCCGCCGGCTACTTCTATTACAGATCCAAGGTGGCAGCGCGCCAGGCTGAGGCCCGCGCTGACGCCAGCGCCATAATCGAGGACGCCGAGCGGGCCGCCGCGACCGCCCGTCGCGAGGCCGAGCTGGCGGCCAAGGAGGCCGCGCTCAGAGTAAAGGACGAGGCGGAATCGGAGATACGGTCCCGCCGGACCGAGCTTGCCCGCGTTGAGGAGCGCCTCGAGAACCGCGACGCCTCCCTCGACCGGCGCGACTCCGAGCTCGACCGGGAGCGTCGCGAGTTGGGGCGCCGGGAGGAGAGTATACGCGAGCGAACCGCCGAGCTAGAGGCCCGTGAGGCCGAGCAGATCAAGGTCCTGGAGGAGGTCGCCGGCCTCACTCGCGCCGAGGCCGAGCGGAGGCTGTTCGGCGAGCTCGAGATCGAGGTCGAAGACAGGCTCGGGCGGATGGTCCGCGACAAGACTATGGAGGCGGAGGAGAAGGCGGACGCCGAGGCGCGGCGCATCACGGCGACGACCATGGAGCGGCTCGCCTCTGATGTTACCGCCGAGTCCACGGTGAAGGCGGTGGCGTTGCCCTCGGATGACATGAAGGGACGCGTCATCGGGCGCGAGGGGAGGAATATCCGGGCTTTCGAGGCCGCTACCGGCGTGGACGTCATCATCGACGATACTCCCGAGACCGTGGTCATCTCCAGCTTCGACCCGGTGCGGCGTGAGATCGGCCGTATCTCCATGGAGCGGCTCGTGCAGGACGGGCGCATCCATCCGGGCCGCATCGAGCAGCTCGTCTCGAAGGCCAGTAAGGACGTCGAGAAGGAGATGAAGGCCGCCGGTCGCCAGGCTCTCTACGACGCCAAGATCTCCGGCGGCATGCACGCCGACCTCCTGAGGCTCCTCGGGGCGCTGAAGTACCGCACCTCCTATGGCCAGAACGTCCTGGCTCACTCGGTCGAGGTCGCGAACCTCTGCGGCATGATGGCCGCCGAACTCGGCGCTAACGTGAAGCTGGCGCGGCGCGGCGCCCTGCTTCATGACGTCGGCAAGGCGATAGACCACGAGATCGAGGGTACCCACGCCCTCATCGGAGGCCGGTTCGCCAAGAAGTCTGGCGAGTCCGACGAGGTAGTGCGGGCCATCAGCGCCCACCACCACGAGATCGAGATGGAGAGCGTCGAGGATGTGCTGGTCGCGACCGCCGACGCGGTCTCGGCCGCCCGCCCCGGCGCGAGACGCGAGACGACGGAGACCTATATCGAACGCCTCCGCTCTCTCGAGGACATCGCCCTCGGTCATAGAGGCGTCGATAAGGCCTACGCGATACAGGCGGGACGCGAGATCCGGGTGATGGTACAGCCCTCCGAAGTGGATGACCGTATCGCCGCCAAGCTCGCCTTCGACATCTCCAAGCAGATAGAGAACGACCTCGAGTACCCAGGCCAGATCAAGGTGACCGTCATCCGCGAGAGCCGCGTCACCGAGGTCGCCCGCTAGAGACTCCGTGGAGGGCCCCTACCGCGACCTCGGCGCTGGCTTCGCCCGCTTGGCCGGCACGGAAGGCGCCCGCCGCAGCCCCCGCCACCTCCGCTCCGTCGAGGATGCACTCCACGAGCTCCTGCGCAACTCCCGCGACGCTGGCGCGAACAGCATCTACGTGGCCTCCTCCCTCAAAGAGCGCCGCTACCGGCATCTGGTCGTAATAGACGACGGCTCCGGCATCCCCGATGTCTACAGGCATCTCGTCTTCGAACCCGGCGTTACCACCCGCCACCTGGACCCCGTACACGACGGAGGCTCCCCCCACGGAGCCGGCCTCTCCCTCTATCACATAAAGAACGCCGCCCTCACCGCCGAGATACTCTCCACCTCCTCGCCGACAGCCATAAAGACCGTCTTCGACACCTACACCTTCCCCGAAAAAAGCCTCCAATCCGACACCCGCCCCTCCAACACCAACCTCCTCGCCGTCCTCGCGAACTTTGCCTCCCACGACCCATCCTATCTGCTCTACCACGGCTCCCCATCCCGTATCGCCGCCCGCCTCCTACAAAACCACATAATACAAACAAGAAGAGCAGCGGGCAGGAATAGCAAAGGTAGTAGTATTGCGAAGGAGATAGAACGGGTGCGGGGGGAAATGGAGGGTCTTGGGCTGGAGTTGTCTTCGAGGACGGTACGGAGGATTATCTCCGGGGAGGTTCCGGCGGCGGAGCTGGTGGTAGCTGGTGGGGGAGGAGGGCGTGCGAAGAGCAAGAACACGAGGCGGAATGGGACTGGAGGACCTATACTCTCGGTTGGAGCGGAGGACCTTGCGGAGATACGCGCCGTGCTACGGCGGGCCGCGAGATCCAGCTACCTAGACCTCGCGGAGATAGAGTTGGAGAGGCGCCCCGGCGAGGTCGTCCTGAGAGCACTCGTTTACGAGCCGGAGGAAGCGTATGAGTAGTATCACGAAAACAAAGAATAACGACGATCACTCCGTCCCGGTCACCCTGGGTAAGAAACCCTCTTACCAACCCGCGCACCCCGTCGAAGCATCGAAGACCGCGTGCATAAGGACGTTCGGCTGCCAGATGAACGTTCACGACTCCGACCGCATGCGCCGGATGGTCCGCGATGCCGGCTATGCCGAGGTCCAACGCTACGAAGACGCCGACCTCGTCGTCCTCAATACCTGCTACGTCCGCGAGAACGCCGTGGACCGCGTAAAGGGACACCTCGGCGAGCTAAACCGCCTCAAGAGAGAAGGTCGCGTCAAGAAGGTTGCCCTGACCGGCTGTATCGGTGCTGCGAGCGAATCAGCGGACCTGCGGAAGACCTACGAGATTGATCTGATTCTGGGTACCCATAATACATACGAGCTAGCAGAATTTATTGGGTTACCGGGGATGGAAGAAACATTCACGCCGGAACTCAGGGGGATAGAGGGTGAGCACTCGGCGTTCGTCACGATAATGACGGGGTGTAATTACCAGTGTAGTTATTGCGTGGTTCCGTCGGTGAGGGGCCGGATGGTATGTCGGCCGTTGGAGAACGTGGTGGAGGAGGTTCGGCGGCTGGTCAGGAGTGGTACGCGGTACGTGACGTTGCTTGGGCAGACGGTGGATGCGTGGCGTGGGGAGGATAGCAGGAGGTTCTATGACCTTTTGGAGCGCGTCTCAGAGGAGGCGCCGAGGGTGTGGTTCACGACGAGCCATCCTTCCAACATGGAGGACAGGACGCTCAGACTAATCGGCGAGAAGGAGACGCTGGTGAAGAAGCTTCACCTGCCGGTGCAGTCGGGGTCGGACCGGATGTTGAAGGTGATGCATCGAGGGTACAGGGCCGACAGGTACAGGCGAAAGATCGAGGTCTTCAGGGACGCTGTGACTGACGGGACGCTCTCTACAGACCTGATCGTGGGACATCCGGGCGAGACGGAGGAGGACCACGAGGAGACCTTGAGGCTCGTCGAGGATTGCTCCTTCGACTCGGCCTACGTCTTCAAGTTCTCGCCGAGACGTGGGACGGAGGCCGCGGGGATGCCGGGGACGGTACCGGAAGGCGTGGCACAGAGACGCTTCATGGAGGTCTTGAGGGCGGTAGAGCAGAACGCCTTCGGGCGAAACCAGACAAAAGTCGGTAAGGTAGAGGAGATCTACATCCGCCACGGCCGCACCGGGGACGGTAAAGCTGTCGGGGAGACCTGGAGCGGACACGCCGTCCACGTCCCGACATACGCGGTGGCGGGCAGGTACGTAACGGCGGAGATAGACTCAGCAGGTCCGCATGTCCTATACTCCCGCGAGCCCTCCGGACCTCCCCGCTGACGCCACGACGAAAGACACTCGTTATCTGCGGCCCAACCGCCTCGGGCAAGAGCGGGCTCTCAGACACCCTCGCGGAAGAGCTCTCCAGGTCCTATGGAGCATGGGCAACCACGCTCGTGGTCGACTCCATGCAGGTGTACAGGGAGATACCCGTGATAACCAACCAGGCTCGCGGACGTCCCGCAGAGCTGGCAGGAATAGTGTCGGTCGCCGAGGAGTGGACCGTCGCAAGCCACAAACAGAGAGTGGACGCCACTATCTCCTCTCTGCCGGCGGAGATCCCCTTTGTTCTAGACAGTGGCACGGGGATGTACCTGAACGCGATCCTGCTGGATATTCCACTCGCCCCTAAGGTGTCGCCAGAGATACGCATCCGGGCTGAGGAGATGGCGGTCGGAGCGGATAACCCAAGACGCGCGGCCCGAGAGATAGAGCTGAGTATGTCGGGGGTGAGGGAGCGAGGTTCCATCTGGTCCGGCGAACCGCCCTACGAGATCACCCTGATCTACCTGCGCCCCCAGAGGCTCGACCTCGACCGCAATATCAAGACCCGCTCCTCCAGGATAGTCAGCGAAGGCCAGGGAGAAGCGAAAGAGCTCGCGGAGTCTGGAATAGTCCCAAACCCTTCCGTACGCGAGGCCATCGGGGTAAGAGAGATGCTCCTCTACGTTTCAGATCACATCTCCCGGGAAGAGGCCGAAGAGACAATCGCCACCCGCACACGAAGGCTCGCCCGGCGCCAGATCCGCTGGTTCGATAAGCTCGCCCACAGCCTCCCGAAAGAAACTAACACCCTGATCGTCGAAGAGGCCAGAGATCTGAATATCAGGCATATCATGCATGATATAATAAGGGCATGACAGAGGAGATCTTAGGTCAGGGGTCAGACGAGAGCAAGGCGGTGTTGGTCGCGGCCGGGGAGGATCGCCAACTCCCGGAGTTGGGCCGGTTAGCCCAGACATTGGGTCTCAGGGTAGTTGGTGAGCTGGAGCAGGGCAGGCGCGACGGCGTTGGCTACGTGGGGCGGGGAAAACGCGAGGAGCTCAAGGAGTTAGTAGATCAGACCGGTGCGGGATTGGTGGTCACGGACGACGAGCTCTCGCCGTCGCAGGCTCGGGTATTGGAGAAGGTGGCCGGGGTTACGGTGGTAGACCGTACCCTGCTTATCATTCGTATCTTCGAGGCGCACGCGCGGGATGCGGCGAGCCGGCTGGAGGTCGAGCTTGCGGAGTTGACTTACCGTCTGCCGAGGGTAAGGGGAGGATACAAGGCACTGAGCCGTCTCGGTGGCGGTGGCGTAACTACCAGAGGTCCGGGCGAGCAGCAGCTCGAGTACGACCGCCGTGTGATCCGGGAGCGGATGGAGAGGATCCGCAAGAGGCTGGAAGAAGAGAGGTCTGCCCGCAAAGTCCGCGGCGCGCGCCTGAAGAGAGGAGGTCCGCCGAGCGTCGCCCTCGTCGGTTACACTAACGCTGGTAAGACCACCATCCTAAACGCCCTGAGCGGCGAACGCCGCTCGACAGCAGATAGACTCTTCGAGACCCTCGAGACCACCACACGCCTCGTGCCTGGCGGCTATGGCGACCACGAAAACGGCAAGGCTGGGGAGGCTTCGGCACGACCCGACTTCGTCTTGACCGATACCGTCGGCTTCATAAAAAAGCTACCCACCCAACTCGTCCATTCCTTCGCGAGCACGCTGGAGGCTGCCGCAGACGCCGATATCATCGTTTTGTGTGCCGACGCTGGCAGTGAGAAGCTAGAAGAAGAGATACAGACCGTCAGGGAGACGCTGGCAGATACCCTCTCCGAGGTCGATGGAGAAGGTAGCCAGTGCCAGGAGGAGGCCGTGCTTTGTCTCAACAAGTCCGACATCGTATCCGAGGATAGGCGACGCGAGCTCAGGATCCACTACCCCGAATCCGTGCTTATGAGCGCCAGACGGGACGCGAGCCCGCTGCTCGGTGCGATAAACGAGGCGCTGGCTAGAAGCCGGGTACGCATGCAACTCCTCATCCCACACGCCCAGCACGGGCTCGTGAGCGGTCTGTACGGTCGTGCGGAGATACACGCCCGCGAGGACACCACACAAGGTACAGAGTTAGACGTTACCCTCTCAGAACCCCAGGCCAAAAGGTACGAGAATTACCGAACTGCCTGATGGCGAGGTATTGAGGCTCTTCCCGGAGCCGGCCGCAAGGCTGGCGGTAAAGGACGTCTACAGAGACGTTTCCTTCCCGAAACAAAGAGAGAGGCCCTACGTCCTTATAAACATGGTCTCCTCGCTAGACGGTAAAGCGGCCGTAGAAGGCAAGGCTGGTTCGATAGGAGGCCCAGCGGACCGTGCCGTTATGAGAAACCTGCGGGCCCTCACGGACGCTGTGATGATCGGTGCGGGGACCCTGCGTGCCGAGAAGCTTTCTTTAGCCGTCCCGGAGAACCTCGCTCAGACACGCGAGGCTCACGGGCTCGATCCGCAACCACTCGCCATCTTAGTGACCGAGACCGGTGATGTCCCGCTACAAACGAACCTGCTCGGCTTATTGCCAGACAACCTCCTCATTCTCGCCTCGCCCGAAACCCCCCAAGCGCGCCTCACCGCCCTTTCCTCGTATGCCTCCGTCGAAGTTGTGCTCGACCTGAACAGCGCGCTGGAGGCCCTGAAAGGGCGTTACGGTGTGGACGTGCTCCTCGTAGAAGGCGGCCCAGCCTTAAATCACGCCCTCGTTCGCAATGGCCTCGTCGACGAGCTCTTTTTGACGCTTGCCCCGAAGCTCCTCGGGGGCGAACGGCCTAAGGCCCTCACCATACTCGAAGGTCCGTCCCTCTCTCACCAACAAAGCCCGAAGCCGGAGTTGATCTCCGTCCACCTCTTTGGCGACGAACTCTTCCTCAGGTATGCTCTCTGAAAGCCGACACTCCGTACTCAACTCAGAACAGCAAAGACGGATGGGCGAAGACGGACGCAGCGTCTCGAGCGCACGATCGATGAGATGTGTAGTATGTCGGCTCCGTAACCTTTGGAACCTTAGTCAGTTTCCGAGAATTCCACTTATCGGAAACTAATCAGATTACCTCGCTACGGTTCCAGCCAGCCTATGAAGAAACGAATCAATGCCAGGCGGGCCGCACGGCTCAGTGATCTCTTTGTACGTTAGGGGGTTCGTGTGTTTGACAAGCAGGTTTGCTTTGCCAAACCCTGACAACTAACCTACAATGACTTAAAGATGAAGAAGAAGTTTAGGGGGGTCAATGTTGCGAGGCGCAAGTTTTCCTATGAAGGTGGCGCTTGTGGGGTTTATTCTGGCTTGCGTCCTGGCTCTTTGGGTGGCATGGGTGGTCACGGATCTCGGGAGCAAGCCGGAACAGATAGAGGTCTCTCGCTCGGCTTCCCAGGATGATCAGAACCAGCCCCCCGATCCGAGCCGCCCGTCTGACGGGAGCCAACCGTCAGGTGGAAGCCAACCCTCTAGCGATAACAATCCTTCTTCTGGAGGATCTCCTGGAACTGGGTCGCCGATTCAGGACGATTCGTTGCTGGAGGCTGGTGGACCGGCTGAAGGTCCGTTGCCGAAGATGCCGGGCGGCGGATGCCCGGAAGAGTTTCCGGTGGAGCAGGCAGACGGTTGCTACACGGCCGCTAGGTAACTAGAGTTCCGTAACAGGGAGGGGTTTAGTGTTCGGGGGGAGAGCTTCAGGAGTGCTAGTCCTGTGCGGGATCGTGGTCCTGGTGATGGCGGGGATCATAGTAGGGCGCCTGGCCTGGGAGAGTAGTTCGATCGCTGATAAGGCGGAGGAGATCTCTGCTCAACGTGTGGCCCAGTCCTCTGAAAGCCAGAGCGATGGTGCCCGTCCCGGCGGCTCTTCTCAGAGTCCAGGCTCCCAGAACCAGGACAACAACAACGGAAACGCTAACAGAGATGAGGCCGACCAGAAGGTCCAGCAGCTCCAGGAGCAGTACGGTGATGTGAAATGCACCGACTTCGAGAGCCAGCAAGAGGCCCAGGAGGTCTTCGAGCTAGACCAGATCCTCTTTGGCGACGAGTTAGACTCGGACGTTAACGGTATTGCCTGCGATGAAGGAGACTTCTTTAGTAATCAGAGTTCTGGGGATAGCCTCCTCCAGGCCGGTGGCCCTGACGTCGGTCCCCTTCCGCTGATGCCCGATGGAGGATGCCCCAGTGAGTACCCGTTAGAAGTATCCGGAGCGTGCTACTCAGGATGAATTTATCCGTATAGTGGTCGTATAGTGGTATAGGAACAACTTTACTTTACTCTATAGTGGTAATGTATTATAAGTATAAGCTTTACTGGCTAATTCTTCGGCACGGCGGATGTAGCGGAGGGTTGTCTTTGGATCCGCATGGCCGAGGAACTGTTGGATGACGAGGAGCGGGGCTTCGTTTACGGCCATGTTGGTGCCAACGGTGTGGCGGATGGAGTGCGGGGAGATAGCCTTTGTTATGCCGGCAGAGTTGGCATACTTCTTGACGAGGTAGCGTACCGCTCGGGTCGTAAGGGGTTTCTCCCCACCTCCCTCTCGGGAGACGAAGAGCGGCTTACGTGCGTCGGCGTGCGAGGTCAGGCTCCGGCCGGTAAGCAGGACGTGGCGCTGGACGAGACGCCAGAGGTCGGGAGAGATGGGGACGGCGCGTATCTTCGAACCCTTTCCCATGACGCGCACTATTACCTGCTCCTCACCTACCTCCCTTATGTCGCCTATCTTGAGGCCGACGACCTCCGCTTCACGCAATCCGGCACCGGCCAATACCGCGAGGAGGACGTAATCACGGTGGCTACCGGCGCGGGCGGCTGAGAGCATCCGGCCTAGCTCCTCCTCCGTGAGAACGTTGTAGGACGGATCCTGGCCGACCTTCGGGCTCTTCGCAAAGAAACGCAACGCGTCCGGGTTGATCCCGGTGACCCCACCCATGTACGTGAAGGTCAGAAACCTCCTCAACACCGCTAACTTCTTGGCCGCCGTGGCCGGCGCATACACCCCCAAAAGGTGCTCCCTGTACAACGACAGATCCTCTATCGTCATCCCCCCCAGCCCACGTTTGATACCCAGGTTAGTATTCAGGAACTTCAAGAACATGCGTATCTCTGTATTATAGGTTTTTACGGTCGTGGGGCTATTCAGGGTGCGGAGGTAGACGGAGAGGAGACGTTCGGTATCGGGAGGGGTTAGGATTGCGGACGGGGTGTGTTCTCGGGGTTCGGGGAGGGCTTCGCTCATTGGTTCTATTCGTCGCCGTTGTAGGTGATGAGGGAGGTTATATGGTAGGGGGTCAGGAGGTCACGGCCGTGTAGGAAGGAGAGCTCTATGAGGAAGGCGACTCCCGCTACAATGCCGCCGGCGTTCTCGACGAGCTGGCACAAGGCGCGGGCGGTGCCGCCGGTGGCGAGGAGGTCATCGACGACCAGGACGCGGGTACCTTCGGTAATGGCGTCGGCGTGGACCTCCAGGGTGTTAGAGCCATACTCCAGGTCGTAAGAGGCGGAGATTGTCTCTCGGGGGAGCTTGCCAGGTTTGCGGGCGAGGATAAGGCCCTTGCGGGACCTGTAGGCCAGCGCGGTACCGAAGACGAAGCCGCGAGCTTCCGCGGAGAGGATGCGAGAGTAGTCTATCTCCTCGGTGGCCTGGGCCATCCTGTCCACGGCGGCGCACAGGGCGGGTCCGTCTTCGATCAGGGGGGTTATGTCCTTGAAAGAGATACCCTTCATCGGAAAGTCGGGTACCTCCCGGATGTAGCGTTCTATCTCTTCGAGGGAGGCGTGGACGCTCTCTGGCATCAGACAAAGCTGTCTATGGCATTCGCCATCATCAACTCCTTGAGGCGGGAGTCGACAGAGGCGAGGTGGCGAGCCTTGTTCAGGGCGTCCTGGACGCGTTGTTCGTCGCTGCTCCTGAGTTCCGGGTTGAGGATTTGCTTGAACATCGCGGCCTCGCGCTCGACGGCGGCGAGGATACCGCGCAGGTGGCGCGGTTGGATCGAGAACTTCGCCATCTCAAGGGCCATGCGCGCGATCTCGAAGTCGCGTTGGGAGAGCTCGCCGCCCCGGCCAATGACACCTACGGTGACCAACTCGTCCACGAAGCGTATCTCGACCTCTATAGCGTCGGCGAGCTCCTCTTTGGTGTAGGTGCGGTCCTCTAGGACGCGCGAGAGATCGCCGCCGGAGTCCCCGGAGGCGATGGGCATACCACCCTCGATGCGCTTCTTTATGACCTTCAGGGGGAGGTACTCCTTGTCCTGAAGCGTCAGGATGTAGCGGAGCATCTCGACGTCTTGGGGAGAGAAGAGACGGTACCCACCACGCGTGCGGGTCAAGTTGATCAGACGCCGGCGCTCAAGGTAGCGGACCTTGCTGACACTTAACGTAGGGAACTCCTTGCGCAGCCGCTCCACTACCTCCCCTATGGTGTAATGGTCTTTCTGCCCACCGCTATCGGTTATATCCAAGCCTTTACTCCCATCCTCGCTCAACATCCCGTGTACGAGTGGCTACGTGTACACGAATTTAAAGCGATACTTGCCTATCTGTATCTCGTCGCCGTTCCTTAGATCTACGGAGTCGACGCGCACGCGGTTGACGTATGTGCCGTTGAGACTACCAGCGTCGCGTATCCTGAACCCCTTCTCGCCCGGCTGATCGCGCCTGAATACCTCCGCGTGTTCGCGGCTTACGGTTACATCGTCGAGGAAGATGGCGCTCTCCGGACTCCGGCCGACGGTGACACGCTCGTCGCCGACATCGTGCATCCTCCTGCCCGCCGTGCCCTCGACCTGGTCGAGCTCGATGAGTGCCGCCCCTTCAGGATCATCGTCCTGGGCCTGGGCGGAAGCTTCCGCCTCCTCGCCGAAGCTGGGGGCGTACGAGACGGTGGACTGCGAGTAGACGAGCCGCGTCCCACACTCCGGGCAGAACTTCTGATCCGGAGATACCTCGTGGCCGCAGTTGGCACAGCGATTCAAAGTTCCTCCCCACTCTGGCCCTCGCCGCTCATGAGTATACGCGCGAACTCTTCTCGCGGGGAGCTTATTGCCCGCTCCTCTTCGGAGATAGAAGCGAGATCCTCTCCGGGCTCGTCCGAGACCTTACGCTGATCTTCGTCCCTCGTCATGGCTTGAAGTATAACCTCCCCTGAACCTCAAGTACAGTCTTAGACGGCCTCAGTATCCTATTCTCTTTACTCGCTGCTTATAAGGGCCTCGACGACCTCCGCATACTCGGTGGCGAGACCTTCGGAGCTATTACTGCCGTTGGCCGCCGCGCCGCTCTCTGTTTCGGCATAGACGTAGAAGAGCGGGTTGTCCGGATCCGGGAGCATGAGCACCCATCCGGAATCGAGGTTTAGCTTTACACCGTCGGTAAGGATAGCGTCCGGGTCGCCGCCGAACTTCTCGGCAAGGCCCCGCATTACACGCCCTTTTGCCGCCCATGGACAGTCGAGGCGCTTTCTACGCACGTTCCCGAAGATCTCACCGAAGCGGGCTCTCACACGTGAGAGCGGCTCCTCACGGAAGAGCTCCAGGGCTCTCGCGAGCGTCATGAAAGAGTCGGGGGCGGGCAGGAAAGAAGGGAATACATAGCGTCCGTCGGCGAGCCCCGCGACGTCGGCCCGCGTCTCGTCAGCTCTTATGGCGAGGTTGTTGAGGCCCGTGCGGCTTCCCTCTAGAGTGCCGCCGGCCTCCTCTACCAGCTCCTCGTAGCGGCGGCTGAGGTTTATTGGAAGGACGGCCTTTCTCGGGCGCATCCGCGAGAGGACGCACGCGAGCATCACGTCCGGCGGAACGAACTCTCCCCGGTCGTCGACGAACTGCACGTCCTCGCCCGTAGGTCCGACGACCGCGCCGAAGGCGGCCCCGACGGTGGGCACTATTCGCCCCACCCTGTCCAGGGCCTCGGTGAAGCGCTCCCCTGAGTCGGAGACGTGGCCGGTGCCGGCGACGTTCGCGTTGGTGAAGCCTTCCATGACCACTGCGTTCACGCCGAGCCTGGAGAAGACCCGGCTGGCGACCAGCCCGGCGACTCCTCCTGAGAAGTCGACGACCAGGGTCGCGCCGCTCGTCTTCTCCCGGTCGGTGGCTCGTTCGAGACGTTCGACGTACTGCTCGACCGCCCGGCCCGGGTAGATCAGCTCCCCTATATCGGTCCCGTGGGCCCGGCGATACTCCTCCCGTACGAAGACCTTCTCTATGGCGCGCTGGCCGGACTCGCTCATGGGGGTGGCGCCGGAGGAGAAGAAGAGGACCTCCAAATCGTCCGGATCGTCCCCGGCACGGATGTGCGCCCCGGCTACCGACTTGCCCGCAAGGACGTCGTGGCGCACGACACCCGCGTGCGCCGCCCTCAAGTCCCGGACGTTCACGCCGGTCCCGAGCAGGGCGCTGGTCATCGCTCTCTTGGCGACCTGGGCGGAGCGGGAAGAGTCACGACCCAGGGTCACTATCGACCCGGGGTCGAGCTCGGTGCCGAACGATGAAGCGAGGCGGATGGTGAACT
>CADCVG010000101.1 GCA_902806075.1 uncultured Rubrobacteraceae bacterium | reverse complement strand
AGGAGATCTCACGCCGCTATGGGCTGGCCGTGAACGAACGGATGGGTCTCCTGGAGGACGACTTCAAGATGTCCGAGAACGTCGAGGCGCAGCTCGGAGCGTACAAGGAGGACATGAAGCGCGACTTTGAGGCGCGTCTCGCGGAGATAGAGAACATCATTCTCACCATGAATGAGCGGGGCGACGCCTGGTTCGAGGAGAACATCCGCCTCTCCAACGTCCGGGAGCTGGTGCAGCGCAACAAGGTCCAGGACCGTTTCCAGGAAGAGGTCGTCGCGGACACCGAGGAGCTCATCGACGGGCGGGTGCAAGAGCTCATAGACTGGATGGTCGACAGGAACCTCAAGCAGTGGCGCGCCATCGTGGAGTACGTCAACCGCCGTCGACAGGCACGATACGATGAACACATCATTGGTGAGGTCGGGGATAACTTCGAGTACAACCGCTCGCAGCTCTTGCAGTCCGTGGGCAGGAACGCCACGAACGTGGTCCAGCGCTACGATCAGGAGTACGAATCGCAGCAGCTCGCCCTCTCCTTACAAGGGGCCGTCGCTGCTACGGCGGCGTTCGAGGTCGGAGCCGTGGGGTTCGGCGCGGCGGCGGTGGCGGTCGCCACGACGGCCGCGGCGGACGTAACCGGGATAACGGCGGCGCTCCTGATCGCCGGTGTGGGTCTCTTCGTCCTGCCGCGCAGGCGGCGCAAAGCCCGGGAGGAGTTCCGCGAGAAGACCGAGGCCCTGCGCGAGCGCCTGGTCGAGGTGGTCAGCCGCCAGTTCGACACGGAGATCGAGCGCTCCGTCGAGCGGATGCGCGAGGCTATAGCCCCCTACACCCGCTTCGTCCGCACGGAGCACGCCCGCATGACCGAGGCCCGCTCGGCCCTTTCGGAGATAACCGCCGAAGCCGATGCCCTACGAGACGAGATCGGGGCTCCCGGCGTCGGCGCCCCAGGGTACGGGGCCTCCTAGCTCTCGCCGGGGGTCCGCTCGTCCGGGCGCGGCTCGTGGCTCATGTCCGGCGCGCCGGTGTAACCTTCGCTCTGCGAGAGCCGCTCGGGCTCCTCGACCCGCGCGAGGCTCCGGTCCATTACCTCCGCGTCCACCGGATAGGGCAGATCCAGCCGGGAGGCGAGCATCCGGTCCAACTCCTCGTCGGATAGCCCATGCACCTCCTCCTCCATCTTGACCATCTCCGTCTCCTTGGTGTCAACCATCCCCATGTCGTTGACCATGAGGGTCACGAGCTTCCTCTCTTTCGTACCGCGATCCGCCACTGCATCCTCCTCGGGGTCGGTCTTTAGCGTTATCAGCTCGCTTTCGAGCTCCGCGATGCGCGCTTCGAGGCCGGCTATGCGCCCGTTCTTCTCGCGGTTCTTGTGGCGCCAGCGGTCCCGGATCCTCTTCTCGAACTCTACCGAGCTCTTCAGCACCTCGCGATACCGGGCCTCTATGCGAGCCTTCTCCTCCTCGAACCGCCTCTCCGCATCCACGTCGTCCGCCAGTGTAACAACCACCGGCGCGCGTAACGAGGCGCGCGGCCCGGCTTCTCGTCTATGGTGATTCGCGCGTCCGGAGTACGGCGGCTCCGAGAGCGACTACCCTATCCTTCTTACATAGCCCGGCTCGCCGTCAACGAAGAGTCTCGCGTCCTCTCCGATCTTCTTGCCCAAAGGGTCACGGAGCATGTAGCCCTCGTATCTCGCCGCTCCCCAGAACGGCCTAGAGTTGAGCAGGTTGATCCGCTGCCGCCGGGATAGGGCACGGAGGCGGTCAGGAGCAAGACGGAGGAGCCCAGAGGAGACCTCTTGAGAGAGATGAGGCCAAATAACGACAACATAGAGTTGCTGGTCTGGCCGGACCACGCCTGAAAAAATGCCCGCGTCTGGAGACTAGAGCAGATAGAGGATCTCTTCACAGCTGTCTGGATGGACGTCCTGTTAGAGATAGAGTTAGCCAACGGGAAGCGTGGCGGCTAGTCTCCCCGCAACCAGAACGAGCGGTGCAAGAGCTTCAGCCCACGCACCTCTCGGCATACGCGACGAGTAGGGCAGTTTATTCAGGCTCGCAGCGGGTAATACAGATCCGAGTCAGGCAGCGGATACCGGGTGTGAGAGACGACCCGGGACGAGAGTACTCCGGGTACGGAACCTCTTTCCTGGCAAGTATGTCTTGTGGACAACGATCTCAAGAGGAGGACGAGAATGGCCTACAGCGTGATGGTGTGGTTGGTGGATCCCGGCAAGCATCCGCAGGAAGAGGAGGAGCAGATCCTTAGGGAAGAGCAAGGCCGGGCACCGGGTGCGGCGTCGGGTGTGAACACGGGACCTGCCATTCCCCGGATGGTCTACGGCGTCTACGAGAGCGAGACCGAGGCCGAGGGCGCGCTCAAGGAGATCTCCAACAACCTTCAGCAGAATGTACCACTCCGGATAGACGCGCGATCGCACAGGGTGTTCCTTATCCCCGCTGATAGAGTCCACTACGTGGCCTGCCAGGAGGTAACCCGGCCACAGGACGAGCAATAAGGACGGGCGACGTCCGACCGGGCTCGCAAGAACGGGGCGGAGGCGCAGGATACGCGCCTCCGCCCCGTTTGTGTCTCGAAAACAAGTCGGGGACCTCTCCCCGCCCGGAGAGGTCCCCGTAGGAGACTGTATACCACGTCGCGAGGCTTCCCGCTGGTCTACTCCCCAGGAAGACCCGGCTCAGGTGGTTCCCGATGGCCTGGTTTTCTCGCACGCCGTACCGAAGCCGACCTTCTTCCCGTCCGCGTCGGGTAGGTAGATGCTCATGGTGAGGACGCGGCCATCTTGCGGAGCGAGGTCGAACCGCTCGGACTCCGCCAGCGTCACGGCGTCAGCGGGGTCGTCGGAGGAGGGAGGTAAGCCCCGTACCCTTACGAGGCATCCCTCCGCTATGGCGCTGCCCTGGTTGTCCACGGAGACCTCAATGTCGGAGTAGGTATTGTCGGCGTAAGGGGGGCCTGGCGAGGAGGCGTGTATCACGCTCACGCTCGCGGTGTCGAGCATGTGGTTCGAGTTGACCGTCCAGGCTATCGGGACGGGGGCGATAACGGCCATTACTAACACAGCCAGTATCGTCTCCGGGTTCAGCCTGGTCCAGCTTCTCGCCTTCATATAGAAGATTCTATCCCGAATGCCCATCAAGAGTGTCTCCACCCAGCCCGGGCACGCGTGCCAGCCCGGCTCTCAGGACTGTGGGTCGTCCGATCATGGTCTCGATAAAGGTAGAGGGCTCCCACGTAGAGGCCATGAAGGAGGCTTGAGACTAGTAGATAACCGTCGGCCGTCCCTAACCCCGGTGGGCCAGCGCCTCTGCCTCGTCGAGTATCCTGATCAGGTCCTCTATGCCCACGTCCATGATCTCCGAACGCTGCCCGCCGACGCTGACCTCCGCGCATAGCCCGTCCCGCGCTACCAACTCGACCCACGCCCGCGCGGTCTCCCGCACCGGCGTGGGGATTCGGCTGCCCACCACCAGGTCCGGCTCGAAGCTCTCCGCGACTCATTCCATGTCGTCAGGTTTGCCGAGAACCGCCTCCGCGTCCGGGCGATGCTTCCGGAGGGCCAGCACGAGCACCTCCCGATACATGCGCGGCTCGACCGCAACCAGCACTCGCGTAACACTCACCTTCTCTCTACCGAACCTACAAACTGTCCGACACATCGTGTCATGGGCTATATCTTCCCCACCCACGCGAATAACTCGGCCCGCGCCGAAAATGGTCCAAAGTGTGTACGAATGGGTTGAATTTCTTGAGCAGCGAGTGGTGTAGCGGGTTGTTAGCCTCTCCACCAGCCGTTGTAGAGGAGCCCGGCCCACCGGCTCGCAAACGGCTCGAAGAGCATACTGTAATGATTGGCCCCCGACAGTAAGGTCTCAGAGCGCAGGTCCAGGACCTCCGCCATAGCATCCCTGGTCTCGTCGGAGATCAAGGGCCTACTGTCGGGGAAGAAACCCTCCGCCGCCCGGACGAGCGCTACGGGACACTCGACTCCTCTCATGTCCGTGGCGGTTGGACTCGCGGAGGAGAAAGATTCCGTGTCTTCCTCGGCCGCCTCGCGGGAGGCTTTGGGCTGGTAGCCACCGTCCACCTCCCCGAGGTCGTAGCGGTAGTAGTCGGCGAGGTCGGGCGGCAGGTCCTCGAAGGTGAGCCCCTGCCCCGGGAACCAGAACTCGAGGTAGTCCTCCGGCGTCTCGAAGACCATGTCGAGCCGCCTGAAGGCCCGGGCGAGGCCCTCCTCCAGGGCCGCCGCCTCCTCCTCGTCGACCTCCCCCTCCGGCCGGGGCCAGCCACCGTCGAGGAGGACGAGCGCCGCTACCCTTTCGGGATACGAGAGCGCGGCCTGTAAAACCACGAAGGCCCCCATCGAGTGCCCGGCGAGGATGCCACGCTCTATCCCCAAAGAGTCGAGGGTCCGTATCACGTCCTCCACATGTTGCGCGAGGCCGTAGCTTCCGGCAGGGGGCTTTTCGGAGTCGCCCCTGCCCCGGAGGTCCAGGGCGACCATCCCACCCGAAGGCTCGAGGTACCGCGCCGCGCTGTTGAACGACCGGTGCTGGGCCGTTATGCCGTGCAGGGCCAGGACCGGCTCGGCCCCCTCCCCCACGCGCCCGAACGCCAGCCGGACCTTCCCCGGCACGCTCCCCGTTCTCCAAAGGCTCTCCATGAGTCCGGCATTATACGCGGTGAACGCGCAAAGAGGGCGGTTGTCTCTTTGCGCGGCCCCGCTATCCGCTGGTGGCGTCTCGTCCTTGCGCCGCCTCCTCGAACCCTCTTCCGTCCTGGTGTTGGGCCGCCGCTTCGCGGATATCCTCGGCGATCCTCTCCAAAGCTCTTGCCTGGTCCTCCAGAGCCTGCACCTGGTCCTCGAAGCCCTTGTACTCAGAGTACCCGCTCCCTTCCAGGAGCAGCGGGTTGATCGTCCACTCGGTCTCGTAGGACTCCCCCTGGCGGTCCTCGTACCTCGAGGTGATCGTGATGCCTTCCGTCAGGCCCTTGTCTCTCAGGTTCTGCACCACGTTCTGGTAGGAGTCCCAGACGGTGGGAAGGTCAGTCTGCGGAGCCATAAAGTTTATACCGTGCTTGAAGTAGGGCAGCTCGGTGATGTCCCTACCTTCCGTGGTCTCTATGGGCGCAGAGAACTCGAACGTGATGTTCCTGGCCATACCGTGCCCGATGTTGCGCACCACGATGTTAGTGGTGAAACGCCCAGTATAGTCCGCATCTACTATGATCTGCGGACGGTCCTGATCGTTGCGCGACTTGCGTGCCTGCCTGCCTTGATAGAGAATCCCGGTCGCAACGATGAGGGTGGCGAGGGAAGACAAGACCTGAGCCGCGGTTGCAATGTCCATGAGTTCGACGTACCCCTTTCTTCGGGTACACCCCTCTCGAAAGATAGAGACCGTACCGCAACAGGAACTTTAGTACACGTATCATACCTTCGAAGGCCCTTTTTCACTCTCCGGCGCTACACGGGCGCCTCAGCCTCGACGAGGCGCGGGCCCGCCCCTATGAGGTTCCGGAACGCCTCCAGCGAGGCGAGTAGATCCTCGGAGCGGATGCCCCTCGTGATGAAGACGAGGCGCGTGCTGTGATCCTCGTTGGGCCACTCCTCGAGGTGCTCCGGCGGGTGCATGACGTGCTGCACACCGTTGAGCAAAACGGGGCCCTCCCCTCCGGCGTCCAGCAGCCCCTTCACGCGCAGGACCTCCTCGCCCCGAGCGTGAAGCAGCATGCTGAACCAGGTCCCGAAGGCCGCCCAGTCTACGGGCCCGTCGAAGGTCAACGAAGTCGAATGGGTCCGGGAGACGTGCTGGCTGTCCACAGGCACCGGGGATTCGCGGGCCGGTGTGGGAGACGCCGGGGGGCGGAGTAGCTTCGCGGAGTCTACCTCGCCGAAGGGGGCTTCTATCACGCGGGCGTAAGGGTTGATGCCGTGAATCTTGCCGTATAGCCTGCCGGCGGCGCCGACTTCCGCTACGTCGGTTTTTGTCAGGACTACGACGTCGGAGGCGGCGATCTGCTTGGACGACTCGGAGTTGCGGTCCAGGTGCTGCTCCCCGTTCATCGCGTCCACCGTGGAGATCACCAGATCCACGTAGTAGTGGTGCTGGAGGACGGGATGGGAGAAGACGGTGAAGAGGATCGGGGCGGGGTCCGCGAGCCCGGTGGTCTCTATAACCACCCGGTCCAGCGGTTGGATACTTCCCCGATCCTCCTCGTCCAGAAGCTCCAGAAGCGCGCCGACAAGGTCCTCCCGTGTGGTGCAGCACACGCAACCGTGCCCGAGCAGGACAGTCCTCTCGTCGGCGCGCCGCAACAGGTGGTGGTCGAGGCCGACCTTGCCGAACTCGTTGACGAGCACGGCCGTATTCTTCATAGACGGCCCGGAGAGAACTCTTGCGAGCAGGGTCGTCTTGCCACTCCCGAGGAAGCCAGTTACGACCGTTACCGGTCTCTTAGCCGTCTCGGCCTCCCCTCAAGAGCGCCTCGTGCAGGGCGGGGTCGAGCGGGTCGAGCGGGCGGCCTGCGAGTCTCTCGGCTGCGGGCCATAGAGAGCCCAGGTCCTGCACCAGCTCAGAGCGACCTTTGCCGTCGCGCACGAGGTACTTGCTCCCGCTCCACTCCTGGACCCTGAGACCGTAGTGGCGCAGCACTTTGTCGACTATCACCGCCCGACGGACGCGCTCGCGACGCCGGTCGCGCTGGTACTCGAGCGGGTCCCCGCCGGAGGAGCGCGCCCGGTCCTCGAGGTGACGGTCCGTCCAGTGAGCCTGGGCGACGAAGTCCCTGCCACAGAGCACGCACATAGACTAGGGGCGTTCCAGGCCCTCGACTGCGGCCTTTTCACCGCGAGGTTGGCGCTGCCTGAAGTCGTCGGCGATCTGCTCGAACGTCACCCAGCGGACTCCTTCGTGGGCGTTGATGTGCCCGATCAGGCGCTCCAGCATCAGCAGGTTCTGCGGCCTGCCCGAGACGTCCGGGTGGATGGTGAGACCGTAGACCGCGTAGTCCATCTCGCGGTAGACCCAGTCGAACTGGTCACGCCAGAGGTCCTCAATGTCGCGCGGGTTTACGAAGCCGTGGCTGTTCGGCGAGCCCTTGATAAACATCATCGGGGGCAGGTCGTCGAGGTACCAGTTCGCGGCGATCTTGACGAGGTCTATCTCCTCGCCCCGCACGAGCGGCTTCATCCACTCCTCGGCTGGCTTCGAGTAGTCGACCTTGGTCCACTGGTCGCCCGTGCGAGCGTAGTACGGCGTGAAGTCGTTGTGCTGCAACGAGTGATCGTACTTGTAGCCGTACTCCAACAACAACTCGTTGGTGGTGCTCGACGGCTCCCACCAGGGGGCGACATTGCCGACGGGCTTCTTGCCGGTGAGGTCCTCGACCAGCCCGATGCACTTCTCCAGGACGTCCCGCTCCTGCTGGGGCGTCATCGCGACCGGGTTCTCGTGCGAGTAGCCGTGGGTGCCGACCTCGTGTCCGGCGTCCACGACCATCTTCATCTGCTCCGGGAAGGTCTCTATAGAGTGGCCGGGGATGAACCACGTGGTCTTCATGTCGTACTTCGCGAAGAGGTCCACGAGGCGGGGCGACCCGATCTCACCGGCGAACAACCCCCGAGAGATGTCGTCCGGCGAGTCCTCGCCTCCGTAGGAGCCGAGCCAGCCCGCCACCGCGTCCACGTCCACACCAAAGGCACAGAGTATCTCTTTTTGCGACATCTCCTTCTCCCTTTCTCCCTCTTACTCGCCGTGGAGATTTTACCCGAGCCACGGCCTCTCGTGCCGCGCCGGTCTCCTTTTCGGCAGACCTGGCGACGGTCCGTGCTGGTAACATGGTGACCGTCCGTAACCCCGAACAAGGAGGCAAGGTGGTCCTTCCAAAAGTAGCGGTACTCTCGTTGGGCGGGACTATCTCCTCGACCCAGACGGAGGGCGGCTCCGGGGTTACGCCCACGCTGACCGGCGAGGCGCTCGTCGAGGACGTGCCGGAGATCTCCGGGGTCGCTGAGGTCGAAGCCACGTCCCTGAGACAGGTGCCCGGCTCAGAGGTTAGCCTCGAAGACATCATCGAGCTGTCCGGGGAGATCAAGAACCGGATCGAGGAGGGCGCGGTGGGCGTCGTCGTGACCCAGGGCACCGACAGCATAGAGGAGACGTCCTTCGTCCTGGACCTGCTCGTCGGCGGGGACGCACCGGTGGTCGTGACGGGCGCGATGCGCCACCCCTCCCTACCAGGTGCGGACGGTCCGGCGAACCTGCTCGCCGCGGTGCAGGTCGCGGCCAGCGACGTCGTCCGCGGCGCCGGCGCGGTCGTGGTCTTGAACGAGGAGATCCACGCCGCCCGATTCGTGCAGAAGACCCACACCTCGAACCCCGCGACCTTTCGCTCGCCGCTCGCCGGACCGATAGGCTACGTCTCCGAGGGGAACGTCAGGGTAGTTACCCGACCCGCCGGACGCCAACACCTGGATCTCCCGGCACAGACACAAGACTACCCCGTCGCCCTCTACAAGGTCGGTCTCGGGGACGACGGCAGGCTCCTCGCGCATGTTGGCAGCTCCGGATACGAGGGGCTCGTGATCGAGGCGATGGGTGGTAGCCACGTACCTTCGGTGATGGCCGAACCTCTAGGCTCTCTCGCGGGAGAGATGCCGGTAGTCCTGGCGTCACGCACCGGAGGCGGGGAGGCATTGCGCAACACCTACGGCTTCACCGGATCGGAGACGGACCTCCTCTCGCGCGGCCTCATCAGCGCGGGCATGTTCGACGGATTGAAGGCGCGCCTCTACCTCTCCCTGCTGCTACGGTCTGGAACGCCGAGAGAGGGGCTCCCGGCAGCGTTTGACCGCCCGTTTGGCGGCTAGACCAACATCGCGCCCGTATTGAGCAATCAGGTTATTTAAAGAGCAACCGCACGCGGGCTCGGACAAGAGACCACGCAATCTCGCAAGGCTCACCGGACATCCCAGAGACAGATCGACGCACTCCATACGCCGCTCCTCGGAGCAGCCAGCCACTCTACATCTACGATGTTTGCTGGACGCGCGGTCCCCGGGACAGACACTCACGCTTTGCTCTAATCGAACAGGGGAGCCAGCTCGCTCGGGAGCCGCCGGCGCAGGTCCTCCACTCCGTCCTGGCCGATGGCTTCTCTGAGTACATCCATTACAGCACGGGCGTGGGCGGAAGCCTCGTCAGTGTTCACCCCCTCGCGCTTGCCGACCTCCTCTACGAATGCGTCAAGCGAGTAGGAGACGATGCGTCCTGACGGCTCCCGGCGCAGGTGCTCGGCAAGCTCTTCAGGGAGACGTGAGGTGAGATCCGGCTCTCCGTCCTCATCAAGGTACTCCCCGAGCGTTGTTAGGGTCGCCCGGACCGCAGTCTCCGTCTCGGAAGACGAGCCAAGCTCGGCCTGCCGCCGGACCTGATCTATGAACTCTTCGTAGCCCATGCTCCCTCCTTGCATCCTCGGTCCCCTCCCATCTTCCAACTACTAGGCCCGGACCGGCGCGTCCGTCTCTCTAATACCTTATGCCCGCCTCGGAGAGGGTGAGGTCGAGGAACCTGTCCCAGTTCGCGGCTATCCTCTGCGCCATCGCCTCTTCTTCGGCGCGGTTCGTACGCGCCACCTCGGCGGTCTCGTGGTCACCGGCCCGCTCGGCGAGGCGTTCGAGAAGCTCGTAGGCGGCTATCTCCAGGTGTTCGGTCACGAACGCGTCGCGCGCATTCTGGACGGCCTTATCGAGCCGCCAGAGGTCGACGGCGCCTTTCACCTGGGCGGACAGTATCGCCGACAAGTCCTTGCTCGCCGAGGTCAGCCCCAGTCCCCCCAGGGCCTGGCGCCGTTCGGCCAGCCGTTGCTCTTGGCGGCGGGTCTCCTCCTTGTGTTGAAGGAGGATTCTCTTGATCTCCTCGTCGTTCGTCGTGAGTATCATCGAGTCGAGCATGAGCAGGACGTTCTGCTCCAACGCGTGGACGTTCTGCACGTACTCCACAAGCTTCCGCCGTAACCGATCTTGCGCCATTCGTTCTTCCTTTCTTCTAGAACTTGTATCGTGCCGATCCGGGTCTCAGACCATCTGAAACCAGCCCCATCTTCCGCAACCGGCTAGGCTTTCAGTCCGACAACCAGTTTACTCCAGCCACCGGCGTAGTTCCCACTACTTCACAGCAGGCCTCTCCCCTACTCGTAGTAGTCGAGGCCGAGGTGGGTTATGAGATCCTCGCCCTTTATAGCCCTTAAAGTGTTCTTTAGCTTCATCTGCTGGATGAAGAGGTCGTGCTCGGGGTAGAGTCCGGGTGCCGTCATCGGGCTCTTGAAGTAGAACGAGAGCCACTCCTGAATGCCGCCCATCCCTGCCCTCTGCGCGAGGTCCATGAACAGGGCGAGGTCGAGGACTATCGGTGCGGCCAGGATCGAGTCGCGAGCCAGGAAGTTTATCTTGATCTGCATCGGGTAGCCGAGCCAGCCGAAGATGTCTATGTTGTCCCAACCCTCCTTGGCGTCTCCCCTTGGCGGGTAGTAGTTGATCTTTACTACGTGCGAGATGTCCCCGTAGAGTTCGGGGTTCTTCTCAGGTTGCAGGATATGCTCTAGCACCGAGAGCTTGGAGACCTCCTTGCTTTTGAGGCTCTGCTCGTCGTCTAAGACCTCCCCGTCGCGGTTACCCAAGATGTTCGTCGAGTACCATCCCGCGAGGCCGAGCATCCTTGCCTTTAGGCCCGGGGCGACCATCGTCTTCATCAGGGTCTGGCCGGTCTTGAAGTCCTTGCCGGCAACCGGCACGCCCCTATCGTTCGCAAGGTCCACGAGGGCGGGGATGTCCGCAGCGAGGGACGGCGCGCCGTTGGCATAGGGGACATCCTCCATGATGGCGGCATAGGCGTAGACCATCGCCGGGGAGATCGAGGGGTCCGAACGGTCGAGTGCCGCCTCGAAGGCGTCCGGGTCGAAGTGAGCCTTCTGGGGTTGGGCGTAGGCCTCGGTCGAGGCGCAGTTGACCATCACCGCCGAGTCGAGGCCGTTCTCGCTCTTGAAGGAGCGGATATCCTCGCGCACCTGCTCGGCGGCCTCGCGCAGGGAGGTGTACTCCTTTTTGTGGGTTGCGTCAATCCTGGCGACGTAGGCGGGATCGAAGACCGCCGGGAACGGTCTGACCTCCTTGAGCTCGTCCCGAACGGCATTGAGATGCTCCTTCTCCAGGACCCCGGCGACAGTGGCAGCGTCGTAGGCATCGTCGGGGAAGGCGTCCCAGCCGCCGAAGACCAACTCGTCCGTCTTCGCCAGCGGGACGAAGTCCTTTATCTTAGGGACGCGGTCCTCGGTGCGCTTGCCAAGGCGGATGGTACCGAGCTCGGCCAGCGAGCCGACCGGCTGGGCCAGGCCCTTCTTCACGAGCTCCACCCCGGCGACGAGCGTAGTCGCCACCGCCCCCATCCCCGGCATCAGAACGCCCAGCCTGCCGGTCTGCTCCCTTATCTCCCTTGCTTCGCTCATCGGTTCTCCTTAGGATTCTTCTCAGCCACTCCTCTGGGGCGTAGAGCATACGTTAACTAAAACTCTACCTGCAATAGTCCCCGACTATGGTCAGGACAGGCAGGAGTACCTCTGGCAGTGGCAGCTCTCTGTACCCCGCCCGCGACGTAGCCAAACTGGCTAACCCTTGCCGGCAAATCAGCGCGAAGGTCCCGATAAGCGCCCGCCACTTGGGTTGATTCCCACGCGCCTAGCGCCTGGTCTTGAGGACTTCGAGGGCGACGGTGTAAGAGTTCAGAGGACGGTTGTCGTCCATGGAGATGCCAGTAACCTCGGCCCCACGTCCGGCGACGACGGCGAGGGCAGGATCGTTGGTATCCATGATGGCGACGGCCGGGATATCCACCGCGACTGCCGCCCCGGCGAAGCCGTGGTCCGCCACCATCAGGTCCACCGTACCAACCTGCTCCAGGATGCGCCACATAGGTGCGGGGTCGTGGGTATGCAACATGCTCGCCCCGTCGCCCATTACACTCACCTGACCCATCCAGTCCAGGGGTAGATCCTGCTCGTCGCGCCCCCGCACCTCTGTAACCAGAACCTCTCTCCCCCACTCGTCTACCCACCGGGCGAGCCCCAGGTAGTAGGTAAGCAGGGCGCCAGGATGCCCGGTTCCGAAGATGAACCAGACCCGGCGATAGACAGAATGAACTCGCCCGCCTCCACAAGACCGGCGGCCGTGCGGGCGGGATCTATGCACCCCCGTCCCGGGTTCTCCTCGTAGTCGGCGGATATCCGAGCTGATGAGCGACAGCCGCGTAGGCCTCCTCGAATCCTGCCCCCCGCAACAGCTCCTCCATCCCGAAGGTCGTGCTGCTGTCCTGCTCAGGAGCAGTATTTAGCTTGTGGACGTTGTTCTCGCCCCCGTGGGAGGTACTTGTGCCGGCCACTACAGCTTCGAGGAGCCAGCGTATATGCTTTGCCCCGGCGGAGTTTATGGGGAGCGAGTTTGGCAGAGGCCATGCGTAGAATATGGTCCCCCGCAAACCTCGAAGTCGCTAGAGACTCTCGATCCGCCGAGGCAAATTTCACCAGGCAGTAGCCCCGTGCCGTACTCCCTGTCCGAACGTTCCCCCCTTTCCTCCGCTCTAGCGCCGGACGCCCTTACACTTCGACGAGGTGATAGGGACGGTCGAAACCTGCCTGCTCGAGGACGGGCACGCTGACGTTGAAGACCGGGACACCGCCCGGGGTCTTCCCCTCGAAGCTTCCGGCATGCGCGTGCCCGTGGAAGGCGACCGTCGCATCCCCCTCGTCGAGGGCGCGAGCGAGGTGGCTCGTACCGAGAAAAGCGTGTATCTCCGGCGGCTCACCCTCGACAGTGGCCCGGATAGGCGCGTAATGGAGCACGGCGACACGCCGCTCTGTCTCCAGGCTCCGGAGCTCGCTTTCGAGGGCCTCCGCGTCCCGGCGGCCCTCGTTCACCCAGGCCTTGAAGAGGTCCTCGCCAAAGGCGTTGGCCAGGTTCCGGTCGAAGCCACCGCAGAAGCCCTTCACACCCGAGAACCCCACGCCGTCGATGACGACGCTCGACCGGTCTAGGAGATAAATACCGGCCTCCTCGAAGAGGTGGGAGATCCCAGCCGCATCACCGCTCTCGTAGTCGTGGTTCCCGAGCGTGGCGACTACGGGGATGGGGCATCCATCCAGAGCTTCGATGAGTACCCCGGCCTGCTCGGGCTGGCCGAGATCGGTTAGGTCGCCCCCGATCACTAGCACGTCCGCGTCCCGGGCGGCCTCTTCGGCCATGGCGCGGAGAAGCCCGAGGTCGCCCACGCGGGCGTGGACGTCGGCGGTGGCGGCGATCCTCATGCCCCCCTCACCCCCACTCCTCGTCCTGGCACCCCCGCGCCTCCCTCGTGGCCGTCCGCTCGTCGGGCAGACCCCACTCTTCAACGTCCACGGCGAAGGAGTTCTCGTCGAGCATCGTCCCACGGAAGCGGGGGGCTTCGGGTTCGTCGGACCCGGCCTCTTCCTCGCAACGTTCGTGGAGGAGATCGAACACCCTTTGGGGCACGTAGCGGACGTGGCTCGGATAGACGTAGCGGTAGAAGTGGAGGTAGGCGAGGAGGAGCTCCCAGTGCTCGCCTATCTTCGTGAGTATGCGGTCCCAGTCAAGGTCTCCGCGGGTAGCGAAGATTATATGGAGCACGTCGTCCACGTCGCAACGGTCCTTGGCGACCACGAAGATCTTCGAGAGGATCATCTCCTCGGCAGGGATCACGACTATCCGCCGCTCCAACAGCGTAATCTCCCTGCCATTCTCAAACCAGGACTCATCCACGGGGCCGGTACCGTTGTGGCTGCCGTGGATTATGTCCACGAACAGGTCCCCACTGTACGCCTTGGCGAGCCAGCAGGGGTCGGTAACCTCGGTCTCGAAGCCTGCCTCTCTCAGCCTCTCCAGCACACCCTTCACGACGCTCTCGGGTACGAAGATGTCGAGGTCCTTGGTGTCCCGCCAGATGCCCGTGTAGGCGTGCAGGGCCAGCGCGCCGCCGAGCATAAACCGGATGTCAGCCCGGTCCAGGGCTTTGAGGGTCTCGCCGTAAAACTCGGCCTGTTCGGTATCGAAGGAGGGTTCCCGGATCATGCGCGCTTCCTCGACGGGTCCCGCACCTACGACGCCCCGTCCCCCGACTCGAAGAGGGGATCGAACTCGCCCGGGAACTGCCGGCGGACATCCTCCATCTCACCCCCGCTAACCGCCTCTCCCAGAACGGTCATGACGGCGCGGGCGTGAGCCAGGGCGTCCTCGAACTCCTCCACTGCCTCCTCCTCGCATACCAGTTGAACAAAATCACCGAGCGAGAAGATCATACTGCGATCCGGCGGCTGTCGGCGGAGAACCTCGGCCAACCCCTGCGGGAGCTGCGAGGCGAGATCGAGTCCCTCACGCCCACTCAGGTACTCTCCGAGCACCGTAAGAGTGGCCCGGGAGACTGTCTCCGCCTCGGCGAAGGAACCCAGCCCCGCACGTTGCCGAACCCGGTCGATAAACTCTTCGTACTGCAAGCGATCCCATCCTTTCTCGCTGCCCGCTCGCCCTCGTGTACCCGGCACAAAGGGGCGTGAAACGGAGCACGGTTGCGGGGAGGGGCATGAATCAGGGTAAGGCACCGCCCTGTCTATCAGAGCGAGACGGCGCGCGAAGCCGAACCTTGAGAATGGAGCCCCGGAGAGCCGGTGGGTGCTTGTAGATGAGCGACTCTATATTTTCCACCGGCTTCGCAAGGAGAGACTCGTCACCGAACGCGACTTGCTACGGTCTATAGGTCTGGGCGCTCTTCTGCCCACCCCGCTAGTGCTGGGAGCGCAAGTGGCAGGAAGATCGTTTGTGCGCTGGTTCCATTTCTGAGAACGCGCCTCCCACCAGCTTCGGTGAATAGGGCGGTCGTATGATGCCAGTACGCATCATTGCCCCCATATATGCATCAGGATCGCGTTGACCAAGACGATCACCCCAAACACTAGGGCCAGAGTTGGATTGCCGGTAGCGGCCAAGCCTGCGACGGCTAGCCCGAAGACAAGCGTCTGGAGGACCAAGACCAACAGCCCGGGCAGTTGCACCGGCGCCTGAGGGGACAAGAACGTGCCCCACACAACCGCGGCCACAAGCGGAGCGCCGATGCCAGGGCCAATCTTCGCGACCGCTCCGCTGCCGGTCTTGAAGCCTCAATAACCCAAGGCGCCCAGGGCGCACAGTTCCAAGAGGAACCGCAGGGCCAGGTTGGCGCCCTTCATCAACTCCAACACGCGAACACCCCGCAGCGGCAGTTCGTGGAAACACCCCGTGGATCAACAGCCGCCCGCTCCTCCACATCTCCCGCCGGAGCCGGCATACGCTCTGCCGCGCAAAGTAGCCGCATCAGCACTCCCCCGTCCGCGCGGCTCGTCTGCCTCCCGGCCATAAAAGCGCGACTCTCAGCACAGAGAGAGGACAAGCAGCGCAACGAACAGAGCCACGCCTGCGCCGAACACCGGACTCTCTGATAGCGCGTGGCGGCAAAACCAGCGAAGAGAGCTACCATACCACCGGCCGTGTAACGCAAGAACCGCATGCTACCCTCGATCCTGTCGTGCAGTCGCCCATCCGGCTGATTATGCTAAATGTTACGGTCAGGAGGGCGTACTGACCATGCTCCGTGCGTCCAACACCCAAAACAAGCAGAAAACACCTACTGCGTCCCTGTATAATTCCGGGCGTCGTTAGAGGCGTCGCGGGGAGTTGAGGAGCTTTTGGATCTCTACGAGTATCAGGGGAAGGAGCTGCTGCGGCAGTTTGGCATAGAGACGTTAGAGGGCACCGTTGCGGAGTCGCCCGAGGAGGCGAAGAAGGCAGCCGAGCAGTTCGGGGGCACCGTGGCGGTAAAGGCTCAGGTCCTCACGGGAGGGCGCGGCAAGGCCGGCGGAATTAAGGTCGTCCAGGAGCCGGCGGATGCCGAGGAGGCGGCCCGCCAGATACTCGGGATGGACATCAAGGGTCACGAGGTCAGACAGGTGCTCGTCGAGGCGGGTGCGGCGATAGCGAGCGAGATGTACCTCTCGATCACGGTGGATAGGGCGGAGAAGAAGCCCCTGATCCTGTTCTCCACAGAGGGCGGCGTGGACATCGAGGAGGTCGCCGAGAACAAGCCGGAGGCCCTCGTAAAGATCTACGTGGACCCCCTTCTCGGCCTGCTACCCTACGAGGTGCGCGAGCTTACCTTCGGAGCCGGGCTGGAGGGAGACGTCGCGAAGGGTGTCGGCAAGACGTTGCAGAACCTGTACACGGCCTTCACGGAGTCCGACGCGAGCCTCGTGGAGATCAACCCGCTCGTCGCCACTGAGGACGGGCGCGTCCTGGCGCTGGACGCGAAGGTAACGGTGGACAACTCGAGCCTCTTCCGGCATCAGAACATCGCCGAGTTGCACGACGTGGAAGCCGCCGACCCCGAGGAGCAGCGCGCCCTCGAGGCGGGCCTGCAGTACGTCAAGCTCGACGGGGACGTTGGGATACTCGGCAACGGCGCGGGGCTCGTGATGAGCACGCTCGACGTCGTGGCTAATGCGGGCGGGGAGCCGGCCAACTTCTGCGACGTAGGCGGCGGGGCGGACGCCGAGAAGATCTCCGAGGCGTTGGATATCGTGACCTCGAACAAACAGGTCAAGAGCGTATTGTTCAACATCTTCGGCGGCATCACGAGAGGCGACGAGGTCGCCCGTGGACTGCTCAGCGCGCTTGAGCGGTCGGAGATAACTTTGCCCATCGTCGTGCGGCTCGACGGGACGAACGCGGAGGAGGGGCGGCAGATACTCTCCGAGAACACGCCGGAGAACGTGTACACCGAGGAGACGATGCTTGAGGCGGCCGAGAGGGCCGTGGAGCTCGCGCACAACGGGAGAGGTTAGCGAAGAATGGCGATACTTGTAGATAACGAGACGCGCCTCGTGGTGCAGGGAATAACCGGCCGCGAGGGCAAGTTCCACACCGGCCGGATGCTGGAGAGCGGCACGAACGTGGTCGCGGGCGTCACGCCCGGCAAGGGCGGGCAGGAGTACGAGGGCATACCCATCTTCAATACGATGGAGGAGGCCGTAAAGGAGACCGGGGCGAACGCGAGCGTGATCTTTGTCCCGGCCGCGCTGTGTGCGGACGCGATCTTCGAGGCTTTGGACTTCGATATAAGTACGGTCTGCTGCATCACCGAGGGCGTGCCGGTCCACGACATGATGAAGGTAACCAACCATATGCGCATAAAGGACGCAACCCTCATCGGGCCGAACTGCCCCGGCGTCCTCTCGCCCGGCAAGGCGAACGTCTCGATCATGCCCGACAGCATCTTCACGCCCGGCAACGTCGGGGTCGTCAGCAGGAGCGGGACGCTGACGTACCAGATCGTCAACGAGCTCACGCAGAGGGGTCTCGGACAGACGACGGCCGTCGGCATAGGGGGCGACCCGATAATCGGGACCGACTTCATCGAGATACTCAAGCAGTTCGAGGAAGACCCCGAGACGGAGTGCGCGGTGATGCTGGGTGAGATCGGGGGCAACGCCGAGCAGAACGCGGCCGAGTACGTGCAGAGCGAGATGACGAAGCCGGTCGTAGCATACATCGCCGGCTTCACCGCCCCCGAGGGCAAGACGATGGGCCACGCGGGCGCCATCGTCTCCGGCGGCGAGAGCACCGCCGAGGCGAAGAGCGAGGCCCTGCGGCGCGCCGGCATCCGGGCCGCGACGAACCCCTCCGAGGTCGCCGAGCTCGTCGCCGAAGCCCTGAACGAGTCCTCCTGAACTAAAGAGGTCCCATGAGCTTCCAGAACAGGAGACCCAGCAGCAGAAGGGACAGGCGACGGCAAAAGAACTCCCGGCGGGAGACGGCGCAGGGTCTCGATAAGACCTTCCTCCTCATCGTGGGAGCGTTCGTCCTCCTCGTGCTCCTGTTCCTCGCGGTGTTCGCGTACTTCAGAGCGTAGGGGAACGTCGCTCACGCGCGAATCCCGGTAGGCTGCTGGAGCAATTCTTGCGGAGCCAGAACCGGACGTTTGGCTCCGCACGGTTCTTCGGGCAGGTTGTAGTCCCGAAAGAGCTATACTTCCTGCCGGTAGTTCCTACGTAAGAAACAGGAGCGTTACGCACGGTGCGAGTCGTTATCGTAGGGGCCGGGGAAGTGGGCTTCAACACCGCCCTGATGCTCTCCAGGGAGGAGCATGACGTCGTCCTGATCGAGCAGGACGAGTCGCTCGTCGAGCGGGCCATGGAGCAGCTCGACGTCCTCACGATCCAGGGCAACGGGGCAAGCCCCAAACTTCTGGCCGAGGCCGGGGTCAAGAGATCCGACCTCCTGATAGCCACGACGAACTCGGACGAGGTGAACATCATCGCGTGCCTGGCGGCGAAGGCTCAGGAGGTGCCGCGCACCGTGGCGCGCCTCCACAACCCGGACTACTACGATCCGCGCGAACCGCTCGCACGAGACATGTTCAAGATCGACTTCGTCATCCACACCGAGCAGATGGCGGCCGAGGAGATTCGGGAAGCCCTCCTGGTACCGGGGGCGATCAACGTCGAGACCTTCGCCGAGGACAGGATAGAGGTCGCCGAGGTGATCCTGGTCGAGGATTCCCCGGTCGTGGGCCTCCCGGTCCGGGAGATCAAGCTGCCCGAGCAGAGCCTGATAATCGGGATAGTGAGGCGCGGAGAGGCGCTCGTCCCTCGCGGCGATACCGTGCTCGAAGCTCGTGACCACGTCTTCCTCATCGGCGAGCGGCGGCACGTCGGCAGGGTCGTGGGCGCTGTTACCAACGACACGGCCCCGGTCAGGGAGGTCATGATCTTCGGGGGCGGACGAATCGGCCTTACACTGGCCCTCGCCCTCGAGCGGGTCGGCATCTCGGTGAAGGTGATCGAGCGGGACGAAGTGCGCGCCCGGTACGTGGCCTCGCAACTTAGAAAGGGGCTGGTACTCCACGAGGACGGCACCTCCCAGGACCTGCTGCTCCAGGAGGGGATCGACCGGACGGACGCCTTCGTCGCCGCCACCGGCGATGACCGGGCGAACCTCCTGGCCGCGATGTACGCTCGCAGGCTCGGCGCCCGACAGACCATCGCCGGGATAAGCCGGGGCGAGTTCGCCCCACTCTCCGACGCCCTTGGGGTGGACATAACCGTCTCACCCCGGCTGCTCGCCGCCGGAGCGATCCTGCGGTTCGTGCGTCGGGGAGACGTGGTCGCCGTGACCCTGCTTGAGAGCGGGGCCGAGATGATGGAGCTCAGGGTCCCCCGCGGTTGCCGAATCTCCGGACGGCCGCTCTCCGAGGTTGGTTTCCCCGAAGGCGCCCTGGTTGGTGCGATCCTGCGGGATGATAAGGTCATCATCCCTTCCGGTAGGGAGACGTTGAGACCGGGAGACGACGCCGTCGTGTTCACCCTCCAGGAGGCCGTGAGCAAGGTGGGGCGTCTCTTTGCACCCTAAGGTAATAAGCAACGCGCTGGGGGCCTTGCTCGCCGCCGGTGGGGCCGCGATGCTCCTCCCGGCGGCTTACTCGTCTCTGTCGGCCGATGGAAACGTCGCAGCCTTCGGGCTTCCGGCGTTCGGGGCCCTGGTCCTGGGAACCCTCCTCTTCTTCCTTACCCGGGCTCCCGGCGCCTACGTTTCGGGGCGGGACGTATTCCTCATCGTCGTACTGGGTTGGATCGGGGTGGCGAGCCTGGGCTCGCTGCCGTTTATCCTCTCCGGGCTCATGGGCCCGATGGACGCGTTCTTCGAGGCAATGGCCGGCTTTACGACCACCGGAGCCTCGACGATCCGGACGCTAGAGGAGGTCGCACCGTCCCTGCTGCTCTGGCGGAGCCTTACCCAGTGGGCCGGGGGGATAGGGATCGTGGTCCTCTTCGTGGCCGTAGCCCCTCTGGTCGGCTTCGGAGCGGCGCAGCTCTACTCGGCCGAGCTCGCCACCCCGCTGCCGGAGAGGCTCACCCCGCGCATCCGGAACACGGCGAAGATACTGGCCTACGTCTACGGCGCGCTCACGCTCGGAGGCTTCATCGCACTGCTGCTGGCCGGGATAGGACCTTTCGACGCGCTCAACCACGCATTGACTACAGTATCCACCGGCGGATTCTCGACTCGCTCGGACTCCATAGCCGCCTTCGACTCCTGGGTCGTCGAGCTAGCTATAATCGTGGGAATGGTGCTCTCCGGGGCAAACTTCGCCCTCTACTTTCATCTCGTGCGAGGGCAGCCAGGGCGAGTCATCGGTAACCGGGAGCTTCTGGCGTACCTTGGAATCATCGCCATCGGAACGGTCCTGATGACCGCTTCTCTCTATGCCTTCGACTACCAGGATTCGCTAACCCTGGCTTTCCGCGAGGCGCTCTTTCAGACCGTGAGCTTTCTGACCGGCACGGCTTTCAGCACTGCCAGCTGGAGCTCGTGGGACCCGCTCTCCCAGGGCTTGCTGATGCTATTTATGGCGATCGGAGGAATGGCCGGATCTACGAGCGGGGGTCTGAAGGTGATCCGAGCCGTCCTGCTGGCGCGGCACGCCGGACAGGAGGTGTTCCGCATGGTCCATCCACAAGCCGTTACCCCTCTCAAGCTCGGCGACCGGGTCGTGCCCGAGCGGTTCCGGGCGGCCTTCCTGGGGTTTTTCTTCGTGTACGTGGCGACCATGATCGGGGGTACCCTGCTCGTTGCCCTGCACGGGGTCCCGCTGGGGGCAGCGTTCGGTTCCGCCTTCGCATGCCTCAACATCACGGGAGCGGCCCTGGATCCGGTAGGCAGCCCGGACTTCTACGCGTCTCTGCCCGCCTCGGCCAAGGGCATTCTCGCCTTTTTGATGCTCCTCGGGCGTCTGGAGCTCTTCACGGTTCTGGTCCTCCTTACCCCCGCCTTCTGGCGACACTGAGAGCTGCACTGAACCCCACGTCACACCTCATCTCCCACCGATGCTGTCCCCAGAGCAAGGGTTGCCTGGCCAGGATACGACCATGAACGCCAGGGTAGTCGTCCGGGTAAACGCGGTCGTGATCCTGACCCTGGGGGTGGCGCTCGCCATCCCTCTCGCGCTCTCCTGGCTCTACGGCGACGGCTCCTGGGCAAGCTTCCTCTTCCCGGGCGCTGCGATGATCCTGGCAGGCGCCGCGGGGATGAGGGCTACCCAGGCATCCTCGGGTCGGGCTTTGGGGTACGTGTCAAACAGGGACGTCTACCTCTCAGTCACACTGGCGTGGGTGCTCGCCGCGGTGCTGGGCGGGACACCGTTCCTGGTTGAGGGGACCTTCGCCAGTCCCCTGGACTCTACCTTCGAAGCGATGAGCGGCTTCACCACGACCGGAGCCACGCTGCTCTCGGACATCGAGGCCGAGACGCCTTCGATACTCTTCTGGCGGAGCCTTACCCAGTGGCTCGGTGGGATCGGGATCGTGGTCCTCTTCGTAGCGGTCGCCCCCGCTATAGGGTTCGGCGCGGCACGCCTTCTGGGGGCCGAGGTCTCGGGTCTCACCCAGACACGCTTGACGCCGCGCATAGCAGACACCGCCAAGGCACTCCTGGTCATCTACCTGGCGCTCACCCTGGCGGGAACCCTTGCTCTGCTCCTGGCCGGGATGAACCTCTACGATGCGGTGGTCCACACCTTCACCACCGTCGCGACCGGAGGCTTCAGCCCCAAGACCGCCTCCATAGCCTTCTACGACTCCGTCGCCATTGAGGTGGTCATCGTGGTCTTCATGGTGCTCTCCGGGGTCTCTTTCTCGCTCTATTACCTGCTCTACACCAGGCGGCGCCTGGACGCGGTGCTTGATCGGGAGGTTCTGACGTACCTGGCGATCATAGCGTTCGCCGTCTTCTTCGTTTGGGGCGTGCTGGTCTTCGAGGGGAGCTACGGAGACTCGACGCTGCGGGCGCTCCGGGACTCGGCATTCACGGTGACGAGCATCGTCACCACCACTGGTTTCGTCACGGCGGACTTCGACACGTGGGAGGCGGGGGCCAAGATCGCGCTGATCTTCCTCATGTTCGTCGGAGGCTGCGCCGGCTCCACCGCCGGAGGAATAAAGGTGATCCGGGTGATCATCATCTTCCGCACCATCTTCGAGGACATCTTCCGAATGGTCCATCCGCGGGCGGTCACTCCCCTCAGGATAGGCGACCGGGTGCTCCCTGAAGGCGTGAGGGTGGCCGTCCTCGGTTTGTTCGCGGCCTGGATCGCGATCTTCGTTCTTGCCACCTTCCTCGTCGCCATCCAGCCGGACCTCGACCCGTTCTCCTCCGCGACGGCCGTCGCCGCCACGCTGAACGTGG